>NZ_CP130701.1:3459275-3812367 GCF_030553075.1 Halomonas sp. I5-271120 | reverse complement strand
CAGGACACCTCGCTACTGCATCGCTCGATTCGCGACAACATTCGCTACGGTCGTCCGGATGCCAGCGAGGAAGAGATCATCGAAGCGGCTAGGCGCGCCCATGCGGATACCTTCATTCGTCAGGCCTCCGACCCTCAGGGCCGCACCGGCTACGATGCCCATGTTGGCGAACGCGGGGTCAAGCTGTCCGGCGGCCAGCGTCAGCGAATCGCCATCGCTCGGGTGCTGCTCAAGGATGCGCCGATTCTGGTGCTCGACGAGGCCACCTCGGCGCTGGATTCGGAGGTCGAGGCGGCCATTCAGGAGCAGCTCTACGCGCTGATGGAGGGCAAGACGGTGATTGCCATTGCCCATCGGCTTTCGACCATCGCCATGCTCGATCGGCTGGTGGTCATGGAGCAGGGGCGTATCGTCGAGTCTGGCACCCATCACGAACTGCTCGCCCATGGCGGCACTTATGCCGGTCTCTGGCAACGCCAGTCGGGTGGTTTTCTGGGGCTCGATGTCCCCGCAGAGCCATCACCGCTCAGAACCGGTGATGCGACAGCCGCAGAGCTGTCGACGGGCCGTGACTGAGGAGAGACAAAGCCTCGATCAAGGATTCAACCAGCCGCAACGGAGAGCAGCATCCATTGATTTCAACTCTGACTTCAACCCTGACTTCAACCCGGCCTTCATCTTCGTCCTTACCTTCAGAACAGGAAGGGGCCATGCCGCCGGCGATCAGCGTCACCGATCTGTCCAAGACCTATGCCTCAGGGTTTCAGGCGCTCACCGGGGTGAACCTCGACGTAAAGGCCGGGGAGATATTTGCCCTGCTGGGGCCCAATGGTGCCGGCAAGACCACCCTGATCAGCGTCATCTGCGGCCTGGTCAACCCCACGTCAGGGACTGTGCTGGTGGATGGCCATGACAATATCCGTGACTATCGGGCGGCCCGAGCGAGGATTGGCCTGGTGCCTCAGGAACTGACCAACGAGGCCTTCGAGACGGTATGGAATTCGGTGAGTTTCAGTCGTGGCCTCTTTGGCAAGGCCCCCGATCCCGCTCATATCGAGCGAGTACTGCGCTCCCTGGCGCTGTGGGAAAAGCGTAACAACCGCTTGATCACCCTTTCCGGGGGCATGAAGCGGCGGGTGCTGATCGCCAAGGCACTGTCGCATGAGCCGCAAATCCTCTTTCTCGACGAGCCCACCGCCGGGGTCGATGTCGAGCTGCGCCGGGAAATGTGGGAGGTGGTGCGTGGCCTGCGCGAAAGCGGGGTGACCATCATCCTCACCACCCACTACATCGAGGAAGCCGAGGAGATGGCTGATCGCATCGGCGTGATCCAGCGCGGAGAGATCATCCTGGTCGAGGACAAGCAGACCCTGATGCAGAGTCTGGGGCGCAAGCAGTTGACCCTGCAATTGCTCGAGCCCCTGGTCTCGCTGCCCAATGCTCTGTCGACTTTTCCGCTGACGCTCTCCGACGACGGCCATGAGCTGGTCTATCGCTACGACACTCAGCAGGAGCACACCGGCATCGCTGGAATGCTCGAGGAGCTCAGGAAGGCCGGCATTCAGTTCAAGGACCTGCATACCGAGCAGAGCTCGCTCGAGGATATCTTCGTCAGCCTGGTAAGGGAGAACCCATGAATCTTCGCGGCATGGCGGCCATCTACCGCTCAGAAATGGCTCGCACCCGGCGCACGCTGCTGCAGAGCATCGTCTCGCCTGTTCTCTCGACGTCCCTTTATTTCGTGGTGTTCGGCTCGGCGATCGGCTCGCGGATCACCGAAGTGGCGGGCATCAGCTACGGCGCCTTCATCGTGCCGGGGCTGATCATGCTGATGCTGCTGACCCAGAGCGTCTCGAATGCCTCCTTCGGGATCTTTTTTCCCCGCTTCTCGGGCAGCATTTACGAGCTGCTCTCGGCGCCGGTGTCCTATATGGAGATCGTGATGGGCTACGTAGGCGCCGCAGCCAGCAAGTCGATTCTCTTGGGCCTGATCATTCTGGGGACAGCGGGGCTCTTCGTACCCCTCGAGATCGCCCATCCGTTCTGGATGCTGCTGTTTCTGGTTCTGACGGCGTTTACCTTCAGTCTGCTCGGTTTCATCATTGGCATCTGGGCCGAAGGGTTTGATCGACTGCAGCTGGTGCCGCTGCTGGTGATCACACCGCTGACCTTTCTTGGTGGCACCTTTTACTCCATCGACATGCTGCCGCCGTTCTGGCAGGGCGTGACGCTCCTCAATCCGGTGGTTTACCTGGTCAGCGGCTTTCGCTGGAGCTTCTATGGGGTCGGCGATGTCAGCCTGGCGGCGAGCCTCGCTGTGGTGGTGGCCTTCCTGGCAGTGAGCCTTGCGGTGGTGAGCTGGATGTTTCGCAGTGGTTATCGGCTCAAGCCCTAGGTGGCTCAAGGTCGGCTGCTGAACTTCTCCATTGCGCTGCCGGTCGCAGTCGGTGAGGGCACGATGACGTCCTCGTATCAATCCTAGGAGACCAACCCATGCTTGAGGCCATTCAGCAGTTCTTTCACCGCACCCTGGTTACCTCCGGTGAGGAGGAAGGGCCGACCCTGGAGCTCGCGACTGCCGCACTGCTGTGCGAAGTGGTACGTGCCGACTACCATCATGACCGCCGCGAGCTCGATGCCCTGCGCAGTATGCTGCTGCGTCATTTCTCGCTCGACGAGGCCGCGGTGGACGAGTTGATGACACTGGCGCGGCAGGAAGTCGAGCATGCCGTGGATCACTATCAGTTCGTGAGTCTGATCAAGGATCGCTATGGCTATGAGCAGCGGGCGGAATTGATCCGCCTGATGTGGCAGCTGGCCTATGCTGATGGCGAGCTGAGCCCGCTGGAGGAGCATCGTATTCGGCGCCTGGCCGATCTGCTGTACGTCAGGCACAGCGATTTCATTCGCGCCAAACTCAGCGTGCAGGAGGCCCTCAGCGGGTCCCACTGACGGCGTCACGGGGCGGGTCCTGGTACCAGGGCAGATTAGCGCGGTCGTTGCGCTCAAGCTCGGCGATCACCTGCCCACCCAGCAGCAGGATGATGGCGCCGACCTCGAGGCTCAGCAGTACGATGACGATGGTGGCAAGCGAGCCATAAACCGCATTGACCAGCGACAGGTTGGCGAAATAGACCACTAGCAGCTGCCGGACTCCCTCCCAGAGAAGCGCCGCTACAAAGCCGCCGACCAGCGCCCTGCGCAGTGCAATATGCACCACCGGCAGCACCTTGTAGATGGCGCTGAACATGGCAAACAGGCCGAAGAAACTGATCAGATTGAGGGCCGGCTCCGAGAGGCTCGCCAGCGGCAGGTTGACGCCGAAGACGGCCAGCATGGCGTTGTTGAAGGCGCCGATCATCGATACCAGCAGGGTGAGGGCCAGAAGCCCGGTGCCCAGCACCAGAATAAAGGCATAGGGCAGCAGCACGGAGACCCAGACACTGCGTTTCGCCTGGTAGTCAGGCTGATGGAAGATGATCGCCATGCAGTCCTCGATCATGCGAAAGGCGAAGGAGCTGAAAATCAGCAGTACCGGAATACCGAACAGTCCGATGGCATCCCGCGATTCCAGCAGCGCCTGCACCGCATCGAGCAGGACGCTGGCATGTGCTGGCGTCAGGTGACGCGCCTGGATCGACAGCACCTCGAGCAGATGCTGCTCGTCGGCTACGTGGGTCAGCAGCACGCAGAGCAGCGCAAAAAGTGGCACGATCGACAGCAGAACGTTATAGCCCACGCCGCCGGCCAGCAGGATGCCCCGGTTACGAAAGAAAGCCATCAGCACCCGCCAGGCGAAATGCGCCAAGCGAGGAATCAGGCGGGGCAGGGCGGCGAGGTGACTCGGCATGCACAACGTCCTTGTGAGGTCGGCGAGTGGAGCAATCAGTGCCATCATAAGCGCAGCGGGACACCCACGGCCATCCGGGCGGCCTCACCAGCTGTGCCAGGAGGAGAGCCAGCTGTGTCAGGAGGAGAATACGTGGCAGCCGATACCCAAAACCTGCTGGTCTACGATGGCCAGTGTCCCTTTTGCACCCGCTATGTGCGTTGGATGCGGCTGAAAGACACCGTGGGCGAGATGCGTCTGGTCGATGCCCGTGGCGATGACCCGGTGGTCGACCAGGTGAGGGCCCTCGGCTTCGATCTCGATCAGGGCATGGTGCTGCACCTGGATGCGCAGTGGTATCACGGCGCCGAGGCGCTGCGGGTGCTGGCAATGTTGAGCAGTCCGGTGGGCGTCTTCAACCGACTGAATCGCCACCTTTTTAGCGGCCAGTGGCGTGCCAGGAGCTGGTATCCACTGCTGCGCGCCCTGCGTCATCTTGCGCTTTGGCTGCTGCGCCGCCCGCCGCTGCGCCACCCGCGAAGCGCCTCGAGCCCCTGTCAGGGTGGAGAAGATGAAGATCGTTGAGGCGCCCTCATCGCCGTATGGGTGTCTATGCGTTGATATATCCACGACCCAGCCAGGAGCTAGCCGATGATCGTCAACTGTGTCGCCTATGAACACGGGCATCGCCAGCGGGATATCCACACCGATGACATCGCCGAGGCCATGCAGCATCCCGACTGCTTCGTGTGGGTCGCCTTGCATGACCCGGACCCCGAGGAGTTCCGGCGCTTTGAGGAGATCTTCGACTTGCATGAGCTGGCCGTCGAAGATGCCCTTCACGGTCAGCAGCGCCCCAAGATCGAGGAGTATGGCAAGGCGCTTTTTTGCATCATGCGCCCGATTACCCTGGTCGATGGCGAATTCGATGAGGGCGAGGTGGCGGTGTTTCTCGGCGAGCGCTATGTGCTGTCGGTTCGCCAGCATGCCACCCAAGGCTTTCTTGGCGTGCGCGCGCGCTGCGAACGGGAGCCTCATCTGCTGCAGCAGGGGCCTGCCTTCGTGCTCTATGCGCTGCTGGATGCGGTGGTGGATCGCTACTTTCCGGTGGTCGAGTCGCTGGAAAATGAACTCGAGGATATCGAGGATCAGATCTTCATCCGGGGCACAGCGCGCATGAGTCTCGAGCGCCTCTACCAGCTCAAGCGCCGCACCATGTTGTTGAAGCACGCCGTGACGCCGTTGGCCGAGGCCACGGCCCATCTAATCGGCGGTCGCGTGCCGGCGCTGTGCCTCAACACCCGCGAATACTTCCGCGACGTGTATGATCACCTGCACCGCATCGAGGTCGGGGTCGACACCATTCGCGAGACGATCATCACGGCCATCCAGGTAAACCTGTCGATGGTCGCCATCGATGAAAGCGAGGTGCACAAGCGGCTTGCCGCCTGGGCGGCGATCTTTGCCGTGGCGACCATCCTGGCCGGTATATGGGGAATGAATTTCAAGCACATGCCAGAGCTGGACTGGCGGCTCGGCTACCCCCTCGCTCTGTCGATCATGGGGCTTGCCTGCGGGGTTCTGCATTGGCGGTTTCGCCGGGCGGGCTGGCTATAGGTCGATGGAGAGCATCAATACATCAACGCCGGATATCCACGCTGGATACCCTCGCTGTATAAACACGCCGGATACAAGGACTCACGTTAATGCTGGAAGTATCGCGACAGATTGTGATCAACGACGACGAACTGGAGCTGCAGGCAGTTCGCTCCCAGGGCGCCGGCGGGCAGAACGTCAACAAGGTCGCTTCGGCGATTCATCTGCGTTTCGATATTCGTGCCTCTCATCTGCCCGAAGGCGTCAAAGAGCAGCTTTTGGCGCTTCGGGACAAGCGCATCAGCCGCGACGGCGTGGTGATCATCAAGGCCCAGGAGCACCGCACTCAGGAGCGTAATCGCCAGGAGGCGCTGGCGCGACTCAAGTCACTGATCAAGCGCGTGCTTTACGCCCCCAAGAAACGCGTTCCCACTCGCCCCAGCAAGGGCGCCAAGAAGCGACGCATCGAACAGAAGAAGCAGCGCGGCAAGCACAAGGCCCTGCGTGGCAAGGTGAGTCGCCAGGCCATCGACTGATCCTGCTGCATGGCAGTCAACGCTGGTATCCCCTATCTTGTAGGCTCGGCCCGGACGGCTAGCGTCCGGGACTGCGATGGTTCAATTGCCTCGCTGATAATCAATCAGTCGGGCTGACAGGAGACGATAAGATGGCGGATCAATCGGTAGGTGAACTACTGAAAGACAACCGGGTCAAGGCGCTGGTGGTTGTGCTGGTGCTGGTGGTGCTCTATGCCTTCTACGCCAGCTCCAGTGCCAGCAGCGAGCGTGAGCAGCTCGAAGCCAGAGTGGCAGAGCTTGAAAGCGAACGGCAGACACTGAGCGACCGTGTCGCCTCCTTCAGCGAGACCTATGATTCCATTGACGCTGCAGAGGCGGCTCTTTCTGACCTGAACAGCCAGGTTGAAGCCGCCAAGACGCGTCTGGCGACCCTCGAGGAAAGTGTCAGCGAAGCGCAGTCCCGTCAGGATGCCATGACCTCGACCCTCGAAGAACGCCAGGCGCAGATCGATGAGCTGGATGCCACGATCGCCTCGCGTCAGGCCGAGTACGAGACCCTTTCCGATCAGGTAGAGCAGGCCGTCAAGGACCGCGATGAGGCCCAGGCGACCCTCGAAGAGAGCCGCAGTGCCATTGCCGATGCCGAAGGACGTCAGGCAGAGCTCGAAAGCAACATCGCGTCACTGCAAGAGCGTCGCGACGCACTCGAGCAGGAAATTGCCAGCCGCGAAGAGCAGTCAGCCTCGTTGGAGGGCAAGATCGCGGCCGCCGAGCAGTCCTTTGCCCATGTCGATGAAAACCTGACCCAAGCTCTCAATGAGCTCGACGCTACTCAGCAGCAGCGCGACAGCCTGCAAACGGAGATTGCTGACCTGAGCGATCAGGCCGATGCGCGTCGGAATCAGCTGGATCGTCTTGAGGCGCAGCTCGCCGAATGGCGTGACGAGCTAAGCCAGGTCTCTGTAGGGTCCTCTGCGTCTATGGATTCCTCTGAGTCCAATGGAGCCTCTGCGTCTATGGATTCCTCTGAGTCCAAGGGAGCCTCTGAGTCCAAGGGAGCCTCTGAGACTAGCGCTGAGAGTAATGACAAGAGTAATGGCGGTAGCGCCGAAGCGAGCGATGCTTCGGGCACGGCTGCGGCGAATGATGCCACTGCGACAAGCGACAAGGCCGCCAGCGCGAGCCTGCAGGAAGCGGATCAAGCAAAAGCCGCCGAAGAACAGAGCAACCAGACCGAGATCAAGCAGGAGCCGGAGGCTGCTGAATGATCCCAGGGCGCTCGCACTAGGCGGAGGAGTATCGCCACCGCGAGCGGCTGAACCTTAGCAGGTGAAACCATTACCGCATGTGACACGGCCCCCGCACGGGGGCCGTGTCGTATCTAAGGTATGGTTCTTCTCTAATATTGAACATCTCTAATTAGGGTTCCGCGGTGTCACCAGATGCCGATGACGCTCTTGCCAGTAGCGCAATCACCTCTTCATCACTGGTCTGCCCGAAGGTCTGGTACCACTGGCCCACCGACATGAATGCGTGCGGCGCGTGCAGGCAAACGACCCGGTCGGCGAGTGTGGCGATCTCGGCGAGGCTGTCGGCGGCCGCCACCGGCACAGCCACCACTAATTCTCCGGGTGCGTCTTCCCGCAGGGCCTCCACGGCAGCCTGCATGGTAGCCCCGGTGGCCAGGCCGTCGTCGACCACGATCACGCTGCGCCCGGTGATGCGTGGTAGAGGTCGGTGACCTCGATAGGCTAACTCGCGTCGTTTCAGCTCACGGGTCTCGTCGGCAATGATAGCGTTGAGTCGCTCCTGACTGACGCCTAGGCGCGCGATCAGGGCATGATTCAGGATGCAGATGCCGTTACTGGCAATGGCCCCCATGGCAAGCTCCGGTTGCCAGGGCACACCCAGCTTGCGCACTACCAGCACATCGAGCTCGCCGCCCAGTGCCTGCGCCACCTCGAAGGCCACCGTCACACCGCCGCGAGGCAGGCCAAGGACCAGTGGTTGGCGATAGTCACGCAGCGCGGTGGCGAGCTGCCAACCGGCATCTTGGCGGTCTCGGAAGAGCATTTCATATCCGTCTTGAAGGGCTTCCGCTTTAGCGTAGGACAAAGCGTAGGGCAGGGTATTGGGCAGGGTATTGGCCAGAGTCTAGATCAGGGGGATCAGAGCTTAAGTCAGGGTTTGGACCAGACGTTAGATCAGTGGGCAGAGGTTAGGGCAGAGGCTAGGTCAGAAACTGGGGGTAAACGATGCCTCGTTTATGCGCCGTGACCTGCATAGACATCCGCGGGTGAAAAGTTGACTATCCCGCTTGGGATTGGCCGGGTCACGCGGGTTATACTCGCTTCATGGCGGCATGCGATGCCGACGATCAATGACACAGGAGAAGATCGTAATGGAGGGTGTAAAGCATATCGTCGCCGTGGCGTCGGGCAAGGGCGGCGTTGGCAAGTCCACTGTAACTGCCAACCTGGCGTTGGCCATGGCGGCCGAAGGCTATCGAGTCGGCCTGCTGGATGCCGATATCTATGGCCCCAGCCAGGCCCAGATGCTGGGCATCGGTGAGGGCGTGCGCCCGCATCAGGTGGGGGATAACCAATTCGCCCCTCTCGAAGCTCATGGCATCCAGGCGATGTCGATGGCCTTCCTGGTCGATATCACTGAGCCGATGGTGTGGCGCGGACCCATGGTCGCCGGTGCCTTCCAGCAGATGCTCAATCAGACCGCCTGGGACGATCTCGATTATCTGTTCATCGACATGCCGCCGGGTACCGGCGACATCCAGCTGACGCTGGCTCAGAAGGTCGAGGTCGACGGGGCGGTGATCGTCACTACTCCCCAGGACATCGCGCTGCTGGACGCGCGCAAGGGCATCGAGATGTTCCGCAAAGTCAATGTGCCGGTGCTGGGCATCGTCGAAAACATGAGCCTGCATGTCTGCTCGGAGTGCGGCCACCAGGAGCCGATTTTCGGCGCCGGCGGCGGCGAGCGCATTGCCGCTCAGTACGAGACCACGCTGCTGGGCCAGCTGCCGCTGAGTCTGGGCATCCGCGAGCAGGCGGATGGCGGCCGACCTACCGTGGTCGCCGAGCCTGAGGGCGACGTGGCGCAAACCTTCCGCAAGGTGGCGCGTGCCGTGGTCGAGGGCGTTACCGCCCAGCAAGCCGAAGGGCCGAACATCTCCTTCGGCGACTAGATCGGCTCAGGCCACAAGTTGGTTCATGAAACCCGGTCATGAGGGCTTGCCGCTCGCAAGCCTTTTGGAACGCCGTCAGGGCCGTTATGATAGCGGCCCTGTTTTTTGCCCTTCACCCTCGACGCACCTCAAGGAATCCCCGATGAGCATCAAGTCCGATAACTGGATCCGTCGCATGGCCGCCAGTGACGCCATGATCGAACCGTTCATGGAGGATCAGGTGCGTTACGTCAACGAGCAGCGGGTGATCTCCTACGGCACGTCAAGCTACGGCTACGACGTGCGCTGCTCCGACGAGTTCAAGGTTTTCACCAACATCCATTCGGCGGTCGTCGACCCGAAAGCCTTCGACGAGAAGAGCTTCGTTGATGTCAAAGGCGATGTCTGCGTGATCCCGCCCAACTCCTTTGCCCTGGCCCGCACCATCGAGTACTTCCGCATCCCGCGCAATGTGCTGACTATCTGCCTAGGCAAGTCGACCTATGCCCGTTGCGGCATCATCGTCAATGTCACGCCCCTGGAGCCGGAATGGGAAGGGCATGTGACGCTCGAATTTTCCAACACCACCAATCTGCCGGCCAAGATCTACGCCAACGAGGGCGTGGCGCAGATGCTGTTCCTGGAATCCGATGAGGTCTGCGAGACTTCTTACAAGGACCGGGGCGGCAAATACATGGGTCAGCGTGGTGTCACCCTGCCGCGCACCTGATATCCCGCCACGGATGGGACTGAGATACACCAAAAAGCCGGGCTTATGGAGCCCGGCTTTTTGATGTCTGCAAGAGACGTGCTAGGCACTGTTTGAAAAGTCGGCGAGCGCAGACAGTTTTCAGACAACGCCTAGGTCTGCTGGCTGTCCACCGCCGGCAGGCAAACCACGCTGTGGCCCGGCATGGGTTCGAGAGGCCCGCTGAAGTGGCGATTGAGCTCTGGCAGTAGCTCTCGCACGCAGCGCAGGAACAGTTCGGTAACCGGCGAGGGCGGCCGGTCCTTGGGGTAGACGGTGCACCAGGACCGCTTGAGCGGGAAGCCGGGCAGCTTGGGCGATGCCAAAAGGCCGGAGGCGATTTCCAGCTGCACGGCTAGTCGCGGCAATACCGCAACGCCCAGGTGCGCCATGATCCCCTGCTTGATCGCCTCGTTGGTGCCAAGCTCGATGGTATGCGGCAGCGACACCCGCTCCCTAGCGGCGAACTCCTCGAAGGCGGTCCGCGTCCCGGAGCCGGGTTCGCGCATCAGCACGTAGTGGCGAGCAAAATCTTCAAGGCTCGGTTTGTTGGCCGTCAGCAGCGGATGGCCCGGCCAGACGACCGGGATCATCTCGTTGTCGAGGATCGGCATGAAGGCCAGTTGGGCATCTTGCGGCACCATGCCCATGATCACTAGGTCGTCACGCCGTTCGGCCAGTCGCTCGAGGGCCTGGCTGCGGTTGCAGACGCGCAGGCGAATGGTGACTTCCGGATAGCGGGCGCGAAAACGGGCCAGAATATGGGGGACCACGTATTGGGCGGTGGAAACCGCGGCCAGGTTGAGCTCGCCGCGAATGGTGCCGGCGATCTCGGAGAGCTCCATCTGGAGGCTCGACACCTGGCCGAAGATCGAGGTCACTGAGGCGGCCAGCGCATCGGCGGCTGGCAGTACGTGCAGGGTCTTGCCGGCATACTTGAACAGCGGCTGCTCCAGCGCCTGCTCGAGCTGTCGGATCTGGGCGCTCACCGCGGGCTGGGTGAGGCCTAGCTGCTCGGCGGCCCGGGAGTACGACTGCTGGCGATGCACGGCCTGAAAGACCTGCAACTGACGAAACGTCAGGCGATTGAGCAGACTGGGTCGAGTCATCGGCATTCCCGCAAAGGTCTAGCTATAAGGTATAGCTTATAGGTTGGCAAAAAAATATCAATTTTTCTATTGGTTCGACACCCGGTAGCGTGAAAAAACGTTCTGCACGGGGGTAGCTGGATACCCGTGAGCCGCTGGAAGAGCAATGGGAAGGAAGAAATGTCGACCTTCCGGGGGCTCTCGAGTGTTTCGCAGGCCCGCTCAGGACGCAACCCGTCACCCTGGAGGTTCGACCCGTGTTCCAGAAACTGTTGATTGCTAACCGCGGCGAGATCGCCGTTCGCATCGAGCGGGCCTGTGCCGAGCTGGGCATTCGCTCGGTGGCTATTTACACCGAGCCCGACCGCTTTGCCCTGCACGTCAAGCGCGCCGATGAGGCTTATCAGGTCGGCGATGACCCCCTCGAGGGCTACCTTGATCCAAGGCGTCTAGTCGACCTTGCCCGTGAAACCGGCTGTGACGCCATCCATCCCGGCTATGGATTTCTTTCCGAAAACCATGAGTTTGCCCGCATCTGCGAGGACGCCGGCATCGCTTTTGTCGGTCCGAGCTCCGAGGTCATCGCCCGCATGGGCGACAAGACCGCCGCCCGGCGCGCCATGCGCGATGCAGGAGTACCGGTCACCCCTGGCTCAGAGGGCAATCTGGCAGACTGTGCCGCCGCTCTTGTCGAAGCCGAACGCATCGGCTATCCGGTCATGCTCAAGGCGACCTCTGGCGGCGGTGGCCGAGGCATTCGCCGCTGCGACAGTGCAGACCAGCTCGAGCAGGCCTGGGAGCGAGTGGTGTCCGAGGCCACCAAGGCCTTCGGCTCTGCCGATGTGTTTCTCGAGAAGTGCGTGGTCGACCCGCATCACATCGAGGTACAGATCCTCGCCGACAAGCATGGCAGCGTGATCCATCTCTTCGAGCGTGACTGCTCCATTCAGCGGCGTAATCAGAAACTGATCGAGATCGCCCCCAGCCCCCAGCTGACCCCCGAGCAGCGCGCCTATGTCGGCGAGCTAGGCGTACGCGCGGCCAGGGCCGTGGGCTATGAAAACGCCGGCACAGTGGAGTTCCTGGTCAAGGGCAACGAGATCTACTTCATGGAGATGAACACCCGGGTCCAGGTCGAGCACACCATTACCGAAGCCATCACCGGGGTGGATATCGTCCGTGAGCAGTTGCGTATTGCCAGCGGCCACAAGTTGTCCTTTCGCCAGGAAGACATCTATTACCACGGCTATGCGATCCAGTTCCGCATTAACGCCGAAGACCCCAAGAATGACTTTCTGCCGTCTTTCGGGCGCATCACGCGCTACTACGCACCGGGTGGCCCCGGGGTGCGCACCGATACCGCCATCTATACCGGCTACCAGATTCCCCCTTACTTCGACTCGCTGTGCCTGAAGCTGGTGGTCTGGGGGCTGACCTGGGAAGAGACCCTCGATCGAGGCATCCGGGCGCTCAACGACATGCGTCTGCAAGGCGTAAAGACCACGGCCCCCTACTACGAGGAGATCCTGCGCCACGCAGACTTCCGTAGCGGGCATTTCGATACCGGTTTCGTGCCGGCCCATCCCGAGCTCTTGCAGTACTCGGTCAAGCGCAACCCCGAAGAGGCGGCCCTGGTGATTGCCGCCGCCATTGCCGCTCACGCCGGCCTCTAAGGAGAACCTCATGACAACGACAACTGCTTCCTCTGCCGCCGCCGATGCCGTCAGTATCACCGACGTGGTGCTACGCGATGGCCATCAGTCGCTGATTGCCACCCGCCTGCGTACCGAGGACATGCTGCCGGTGTGTCCTGCACTGGATGCCATCGGCTTCCATTCGCTGGAAGTCTGGGGCGGGGCGACCTTCGATGCCTGTGTGCGCTTTCTCAAGGAAGACCCCTGGCAGCGGCTGGTGCAGCTCAAGGAAGCGCTGCCCAACACCCCATTGCAGATGCTGCTGAGGGGCCAGAACCTGCTCGGCTACCGTCACTATGCCGATGACGTGGTGGAGCGCTTCGTCGCCAAGTCCGCCGATAACGGCATCGACATCTTTCGGGTCTTCGATGCCCTCAATGACCTGCGCAACCTGGAAACCGCCATGCGCGCGGTCAAAGCCAGCGGCAAGCATGCCCAGGGCACGCTCTGCTATACGGTCAGCCCGGTGCACACGCTTGAGCGTTTCGTCGCGGACGCCCGTCGCCTGGTCGATATGGGCGCCGATTCCATCGCCATCAAGGATATGGCCGGCCTGCTGACACCCTATGCGACTCAGGAGCTGGTGGCAGCGCTGGTGGAGGCCGTCGAGGTGCCGGTGCATCTTCATGCCCACGCGACGTCTGGACTGGCCTCCCAGTGCCACCTCAAGGCCGTCGAGGCTGGCTGTCGGCATATCGACACCTGCAACTCGGCCTTTGCCGGCGGGACAAGCCACCCGTCCACCGAGGCTATGGTGGCAGCCTTCAAGGACACACCCTTTGATACCGGCCTCGACCTCGAAGCCATCAAGGCCGTGGGTGATCAGCTGCGTGAGGTGCGCAAGAAGTACGCTGGCTACGAGAGCGAGTTCACCCGCGAGGACGTGGCGGTACAGATCAATCAGGTGCCTGGTGGCATGATGTCTAACCTGGCCAACCAGTTGAAGGAGCAGAACGCCCTGTCGCAGATCCGCGAGGTCTTCGCCGAGATTCCGCGGGTACGCGCTGACCTCGGCTATCCGCCGCTGGTCACTCCGACGTCACAGATTGTCGGCACCCAGGCCGTGATGAATGTGCTCACCGGCAGTCGCTACAAGTCGATCACCAACGAGGTCAAACGCTATCTACTGGGCGGCTATGGCCAGCCGCCGGCAGCGGTGGACGAGGGGCTCAGGAAGCGTGCGGTCGGCAACCAGCAGATCGAGGAAGGGCGCCCGGCCGACCAACTAGACCCCGAGATGGCGCGTCTTACCGCCGACATCGGCGAGCTCGCCGAAGGTGAGGAAGACGTGCTGACCTATGCCATGTTCCCGGACCTGGGGCGCGACTTTCTCCAGGGGCGTCATGACGGCACGCTGGTGCCGGAGCCGATGCCGGCACCGGTGGCGAGCGATGCCCAGCGACCGGTTACTGAGGCCACGCCGACCGAGTTCGTGATCGACGTGCACGGTGAGTCCTATGAAGTGCAGATCACCGGTGTGGGCAGCGATGCCGGCGGCAAGCGTCAGGTCTATCTGACCCTAGATGGCATGCCGGAGTCGGTGGTCTTCGAGGCCCGCGACAGCTATGACGCTGGCGCCGGTGGCAAGGGCGGTCGTGCTCGCGCCACTGGCAAGGGGCACGTGACCACCGCCATGCCGGGCAATATCGTCGAGGTGCTGGTGGCCGTTGGCGACAGCGTCGAAGCCGGCCAGCCGGTGCTGATCAGCGAAGCCATGAAGATGGAGACCGAGGTACATGCCCGCCAGGCCGGCAGCGTGGTGGCGATTCACGTGGCCA
Organism: Halomonas sp. I5-271120; assembly: GCF_030553075.1. NCBI lineage: Bacteria > Pseudomonadati > Pseudomonadota > Gammaproteobacteria > Oceanospirillales > Halomonadaceae > Halomonas > Halomonas sp. I5-271120. The sequence goes on along the minus strand of NZ_CP130701.1, from coordinate 3,797,935 downwards.
AGGGCGACCGGGTGACGCCGGGCGAGGTGCTGATCGAGATCGAATGATCCCGGCTCTCCGGCGCCGCTGGCCGGCGCTGGGAAATCGTGCAGTAGAGAGCCGTGCAGTAGAGAGCCAATAGAGGAGAGCCGATAGTGGAAGGCGCTCGCGGGCTAGATGGCCGCGAGCGCCTGCTGGCACGGTCTCACGTGCTTGGTATCGAGTACTTGGTTTCGAGTACTTGGTCTCGAGTACTTAATCCCGCGGGCTGGCGCTGATCTTGTGGATGGCCAGGTCCGCGCCCATGAACTCATCCTCCTCACTGAGGCGTATGCCGACCGCGGCCTTGATTCCGCCGTAGATCGCCAATCCCGAGGCGACTGCCAGTCCGATCCCCAGTAGCGTGCCGATCAGTTGGGCCGCCAGGCTCACCCCGCCGACCCCGCCCAGGGCGGCCTGACCGAAGATCCCCGCCGCAATGGCTCCCCAGGCCCCGCAGATTCCGTGCAGTGGCCAGACGCCGAGCACGTCATCGATCTTCCAGCGATTCTGGGTCAGGGTGAACATCACCACGAAGAGACCGCCGCCTATAGCGCCGGTGGCCAGCGCCCCCAGCGGATGCATCAGGTCGGAGCCGGCGCACACCGCGACCAGTCCGGCCAGCGGGCCATTATGGATGAAGCCCGGGTCATTTCGCCCCAGCAGCATGGCCGCCAGGATGCCGCCTACCATGGCCATCAGCGAATTGACCGCCACCAGGCCACTGATGCCGTCCAGCGTCTGAGCCGACATCACGTTGAAGCCGAACCAGCCCACCGTCAGTGTCCAGGCCCCCAGGGCCAGGAAGGGGATGCTGGAAGGAGGGTGCGCGGCCACGGCATCCTTGTGCGGGTAGCGGCCGCGGCGAGCGCCCAGCAGCAGCACGGCCATCAGGGCTACCCAGCCGCCGAAGCCATGCACGACCATTGAACCGGCGAAGTCATGAAAGCCATGCCCGAAGGTCATGGCCAGCCATGCCTGAAGGCCCAGGTTGCCGTTCCAGACGATGCCCTCGAAAAAGGGGTAGGCCAGCGCCACCAGCAGCAGCGTGGCGGTGAACTGCGGATAGAAACGCGCGCGCTCGGCGATGCCACCGGAGATGATGGCAGGGATGGCGGCGGCGAAGGTCAGAAGGAAGAAGAACTTGACCAGCTCGTAGCCGTTGTCGATAGCAAGCGTGCTCGCGTCGTCGAAGAAGCCGGTCCCGTAGGCCACGGCGTAGCCCACGGTAAAGTAGGCAAGCGTCGAGGCGGCGAAGTCGGTGATGATCTTGACCAGGGCATTGACCTGGTTCTTGCTGCGAACGGTGCCTACCTCGAGAAAGGCGAAGCCGGCATGCATGGCGAGAACCATGCAGGCACCCAGCAGCAGAAAGAGAACGTCGGCACTGGAAGGTGTCATGGCGTACCCAAATTAGCGTGTTATAGGTGATGGCCGGATTACTTTGGTGCAGAAACCGGCCGGCATTTTCGGGCGTTAGCCCGGCACTACGAGCGGATGAGCCCATGAGGTGCAACGCTATTGGGTATGCACTATTTGTGCCGATCAAGATAAAGATATTAAAACAGTGACTTATTGCCATAAGCACTTGCGGTACGGCTGTTTAGTGCCTTATTAGCGTGCATTGAGGTCACACCGATGAGTCTTTTTGGTGCAATGCCGGTAATGCGTGGTGCGTTGCCCGGAACGGCTGCTTCGAAAGGACTGCTTCGAAACGACCCTTTCGAAGCAGTCCTTTGAAACCACTGCAGCGGTAATCGTTATCCTTGCTGTGGTGGCCGAAACACTCGCGCCGGAAGATGCCGCTGGCGTTGCAGCGTTTCTCGCTGTCTTCTTGCGCGTCTGAGGCGGCATTCGTGCCTTTGTGAACGGTTGATGGCGTGGCGCTGGGCGGGTGATGGGTATGTGATGGGCATGAGATACGAATGCGGTGGGCATCTGATGAGAACCCTGCTGCTGCAGTATGCCTACCGGCAGTCAGTGACAGGTGGCAGGCTTTCGCGCTAGTCTATTTTGCATCGCAGCATGGCCAAGGGACGGCCTGCATCCCACCTTCAACCGGGAGAACCCTATGCTTGCTGCCTATAACGCCATGACAAACACGGCTTTATCTTTTTTTGATCCGCTGGGCTTCGGGCGTAGTGCGCTGGATTATTGGCGTGACACCGTCGAGCGTCAGGTGCTGTTTCTGGATGTCATGCGTGAACGGGGCAACCAGTACCTTGAGCACATGGAGCAGACCAAGCCCAATGTACTGGGTTTCGAGTCCGAGTTGATCATGGACGGTCGCGATCTACCGCGGCCGGTGAACTACGAGCTGATGCGCATCCTGCCGCCGGCCGGGGTCGACATCGATCCGGACATGCGCCCCTTCGTGGTTGTCGACCCCCGCGCCGGCCATGGCCCGGGCATCGGCGGCTTCAAGCCCGACAGCGAGCTGGGTGTCGCCCTGCGCGCCGGGCATCCCTGCTACTTCATCGGTTTCTTACCGTTCCCGGTGCCGGGGCAGACGGTCGAGGACGTGGTGGATGCCGAGATCGCCTTCCTGTGGGAGGTGATCGCGCGCCATGATCACCTGACCGAGAAACCGATGGTGGTCGGCAACTGTCAGGCCGGCTGGCAGATCATGATGGCCGCCGCCCTGGAGCCCGATTGCTTCGGTCCGATTCTGATCGCCGGTGCGCCGCTGTCCTACTGGGCCGGTGAGCGGGGCAAGGCCCCCATGCGCTATGCCGGTGGCATGAACGGTGGCAGCTGGACGACGGCGCTGGCCGGTGATCTGGGTGCCGGGCTCTTTGATGGTGCACTGCTGGTACAGAACTTCGAGAAGCTCAACCCGGCCAACACCCTCTGGACCAAGCAGTATCGTCTTTATGCCAATATCGATAGTGAAGCCGAGCGCTACCTGCAGTTCGAGCGCTGGTGGGGTGGGCATGTGGTGTTGGGATCCGAGGAGATCCAGTACATCGTCGACAACCTGTTCGTCGGCAACCGGCTGAGCAATGCGCGCCTGACCGCCCGGGATGGCCGGCGTATCGATCTGCGCAATGTGCGCTCACCGATCGTGGTGTTCTGCTCGAAGGGGGATGACATCACGCCGCCGCCCCAGGCACTTGGATGGATCAGCGATCTCTACGGCGATGCCGACGATATCGTTGCCAACGGCCAGACCATCGTCTATTGCCAGCATGACACCACCGGTCATCTGGGGATCTTCGTGTCGGGCAGCGTGTCGCGCAAGGAGCATGCCGAGTTCACCGCCAACATGGACTATATCGATGTGTTGCCCCCGGGGCTCTACGAGACCACGGTGACGGAAACCGCGTCGCGCGGTGCCGCCGAGGCGGTGCATGTCGACGGGGATTACCTGCTCGAGTTCAGCCAGCGCGGCATCGATGACATCAATGCGATCGTTAAGCCGCATGCCGAGGACGAGCGCCGCTTCGCTACCGTGGCGCGGGTGTCCGAGATCAATCTGGGTATCTACCAGATGCTGGTGCAGCCCTGGCTGCGGGCGGTGATGACGCCCTCGGCTGCTCGTTGGATTCGTCGCATGCACCCGATACGTTTGGGCTACAAGCTGTTCTCCGATCGCAACCCCTTGATGGTGCCGGTCCCGGTGCTGGCTGAACGCATCAAGGCCGATCGTCATGAGGTGGGAACCGATAACACCTGGCGGCAGATGGAGTTCACTCTGTCCGATCAGGTCGAGGCGTCTTTGCAGGCCTATCAGCAGGTGCGCGATCAGTCCACTGAGCGTCTGTTTCAGGAACTCTACGGTCAGCCCTGGCTGCAAACCATGGTGGGACTGGGCGTGGACGGTGAGCCGGTCCGGCGGCGTCCGGGTATCGAGCCCGAGCACCAGCGTTTCGTTGCCAGCCGCAAGGCAGAGCTGCAGGCGCGCGTCGATCAGGGCGGCCCCCATGCCGCGGTGATGCGCTCGATGATTTACGTCCTGGGCGGCGCCCCAGCCACCGACGAGCGTAATTTCAATCGCCTGCGGGCAAGCCGGGAAGAGCTTGAGCCGAATCTCAAGATCGCGGACTTCAAGGCCCTGGTGCGTGAGCAGTTCTTCATTCTCAAGCTCGACCGTCACGAGGCGCTGAAGGCGCTGCCTGACATGCTGGAAGGCGCCACTAATCAGGAGATCGACGATCAGCTGGCGCATATCGAGCATGTGTTGACGGCCAGCGGCACCCCGGGCGAGCGGGCGGCGAAGCGCTTGGAGACAATCCGCGACTGTTTCGATCGGGCGCGCCCGGCTGAACCGCCGGAGGCAGAGGCTGTGCCCGACGTCTCCGAGATGGTCGCCGTCGAGCGGTCGGCGATTGAGCAGAAAAAGCCCCAGCCGCAGGCCAAAGCAGAGCCGCAGGCCAAAGCAGAGCCGCAGACTAAAGCCGAGCCGCAAGCTATCGCAGAACCACAGGACCAGGCAGAGCAAAAAGCCGCTAAGGATGTAGCGAAGATCCAGGGGTCAGTTGCGGCAGGCAGCGTGGACCCGGTTGCAGCCAATGCCGAGGCCAATGCCGAGGCTAATGTTGAGAGCAGTGTTGCGAACAGTGCTGAGACCAGTGCTGCAGCTAAGGTCGAGGCTGATGCCGGCACCAAGGCCAATGCCTCGGTTACAGCCGAGAGTGGCACCCAGAGCACTCGCACCAAGCGTCGGCCGGCGGGGCGCAAGTCGGCCCGCAAGACTCCGCCTGCTGGCGACGCCTGATCCGGTAGCCGTCTGAACGTGCCGGGCCCCAGGGTCCGGTTCGAGGATCAGCCACAAAAAAGCGCCGCCCCATGGGGCGGCGCTTTTTATTTTACGTTGATGGCGACTCATGTCGTTTCAGTTATCGACACGGGCCGTCACCCAGCCAACAGCATCCGGGATGCCGATTTCGAACTCTTCACCCACGAACGGAGAGCTGATCAGGAAGTCAGCACTGGCAGCGTTGCAGGCCACCGGAATATTCCAAAGCGCCGCCAAGCGAAGCAGTGCCTTGACGTCCGGATCATGGGGCATCGGCGCGAAGGGGTCCCAGAAGAAGACCAGAAGATCCAGGCGCTGTTCGGTGATGCGGGCGCCAATCTGTTGATCGCCCCCCAGCGGGCCGCTCATCAGGCCTTCGACGTCGAGTCCCAGCTCTTTCGATACCCGCTTGGCGGTGGTGCCTGTGCCCACCAGTTGGTGGGCCGCCAGGGTGTCATGCCAGCGTCGGGCCCATACGAGCAGCTCATCTTTCTTGCCGTCGTGAGCGATCAGGGCGATGCGCTTGCGACCAGGCAGGGTGCGGCTCGTCTGCTGTCCAGGGCGTTGCTCGCTCATGAGTGCCTTTCCTCTCTGGGTCGTTCTCTCTGGCGCGTTCTTTGTGGACTGTCGGTGGTCGACGGCCGTTACTGGACTTCCAGAATCTGCATGGTATTGGTGCCGCCGTGAGCATTCATGTGCTCGCCGCGGGTCAGAATAGCGTAATCACCGCTCTTGGCGATGCCGCGATCGGTCAGTTCCTTGATCGCCGCCGCGTTCAGCTCGCTGGGGTTCATGTCGCCCGAGTTGAAGTAGAGCGAGACCACGCCGCGATATAGCGCCATGCGGCGCTGGGCGATGGGGCTATGGGCAAACCCGATGATCGGCAGACCCGAGCGGATGCGCGAAGCGATCAGCGGGGTATAGCCAGTGGCCGTCATGCAGGCGATAGCGGCGACGCCCTTGAGGTGGTTGGCGGCATACATCGCCGACAGGGCCACGGTCTCGTCGGTCTTGCTGAACCCTTCGTGGATGCGGTGCCCGGATTCCTGGGCGCTGCGTTCGCGTTCCGCCCCCAGGCACAGGCGGTTCATCGCCTCGATGGTTTCGACCGGATAGTCGCCGGCGGCGGTTTCTGCCGAGAGCATCACCGCGTCGGTGCCGTCGAGCACGGCGTTGGCGACGTCGAAGACTTCGGCGCGAGTCGGCAGTGGGGCAGAGATCATCGACTCCATCATCTGGGTCGCGGTGATCACGGCACGGTTGAGGCTGCGCGCGCGCTTGATCATGCGCTTCTGCACGCCGATCAGCTGCGCATCGCCGATCTCGACGCCCAGGTCGCCACGCGCCACCATTACCGCCTCGGAGGCCAGGATGATGCCGTCCAGGGTTTCGTCATCGGCGACGGCTTCGGCGCGCTCTACCTTGGCGACCAGGCCGATTTCCTTGCCGGCTTCGCCCAGCAGTTCGCGGGCTTCGAGCATGTCGGCGGCAGAGCGCGGGAAGGAAACGGCGAGGTAGTCAACGCCGATGTCGATGGCGGTCTTGAGGTCGGCCCTGTCCTTGTCGGTCAGGGCGGCGGCAGAGAGACCGCCACCCTGCTTGTTGATGCCCTTGTTGTTGGAAAGCTTGCCGCCCACCACCACCTTGGTATGCACCTCGGGGGCGCTGACCTTTTCCACTTCAAGCACCAGGCGGCCATCGTCGAGCAGTAGCATGTCGCCTGCGGCAACGTCTTCTGCCAGCGACTTGTAGTCGCAGCCCACGCGCTTGGCATCGCCGGCGTTGCTGTCCATGGACACGTCCAGCACGAAGGGCTGGCCTTCCTCCAGGTTGACGGCGCCGTCGGCAAAGCGGGCGATGCGGATCTTCGGGCCCTGCAAGTCGCCAAGGGCTGCAACGCTCTTGCCGAGTCGATCGGCAATCTCGCGGACACGGCCCAGGCGCTGGCGATGGTCATCCGCCGAACCGTGAGAGAAGTTCAGTCGTACGACGTCGACACCGGCAGCGATCATCTCCTCGAGCACGCCCTCGCGGTCGCTGGCGGGGCCCAGCGTGGCGACGATCTTGGTGCGGCGGATAGGGCCGTTAAGGGCATTCGACATGCGTCTCTCCTGACGAGTTAGCTTGGCTTACAGTGCTCAATGGCGACCGTGAAGCGGGGCTGAATACTAGTGGCGAATTGCCATGTAGTGATTTTACTACATCATAGTACACCACGCTCCCGGCTGGCTGAAAAGCCTGATGGATGCGTTGACATTTCTGCGCTATCCCAACAGGTTTTTTACAGGCTACCGCTACAAGATGACAGCTCGAGTGGCCTTGATAAAGGCGGGTGAAAGCTTGCCGAGGCCCTGTAGCGCGGTCTAGGGTCAGATAGCGAGTCGGTCCGATGACTGGCGCCGCACCAAGCGCTGGGGTAGGGTAGGCGCATTTTTAAGCCGCTAATAGATGTCGGCATACGGATATTGCCTCGGGGCTCCGGGCCCGGGCTGACACTACTTTGGAGTACTATGGGCAAGTCACTGGTCATCGTCGAGTCGCCGGCCAAGGCGAAGACGATCAACAAGTATCTCGGCAACGATTTCATCGTGAAGTCGAGCGTGGGTCATATTCGCGACCTGCCGACCAGCGGCTCGGGTAAGGCATCCAGCGATCCCAAGGAACGCGCTCGCCAGGCGGCCGCGACCCGCAAGATGTCTCCGGACGAGAAGGCGGTCTACAAGAAGCGCAAGGCCTGGGATCAGCTGATCCGGCGGATGGGTATCGACCCCGAGAATGATTGGGAGGCGAACTACGACATCCTTCCCGGTAAGGAAAAGGTGGTCGCCGAGCTCAAGAAGCATGCCGAAAAGGCCGATGCCGTCTATCTCGCGACCGACTTGGACCGCGAAGGGGAAGCCATCGCCTGGCACCTGCAGGAAACCATCGGTGGCGATACCGGGCGCTATAAGCGCGTGGTCTTCAACGAGATCACCAAGAACGCCATCCAGGAAGCCTTCCAGGACCCCGGCCAGCTCAACATTCCGCGGGTCGAGGCGCAGCAGGCGCGGCGTTTCCTCGATCGGGTGGTCGGCTTCATGCTCTCGCCACTTCTATGGAGCAAGGTCGCCCGCGGCCTGTCTGCCGGTCGTGTCCAGTCGGTGGCGGTACGTCTGATCGTCGAGCGCGAGCGCGAAATTCGCGCCTTCGTGCCCGAAGAGTTCTGGGACGTGCATGCCGATCTCACCGCCGGTGGTGCGAAGGACGGTGCAGAGCCGATTCGCTTCGAGCTGGTCCGTCAGGATGGCAAGCCGTTTCGTCCTACCAGCGAAGCCGAGACCATGGAGCGCATCGCGGCGCTCAGGAAGTCCTCGCTTGCCATTACCGGTCGCGAAGACAAGCCGACACGCTCCAAGCCCAATGCGCCCTTCATCACCTCGACCCTGCAACAGGCCGCCAGCGGCCGCCTGGGTTTCTCGGTGAAGAAGACCATGACCATGGCGCAGCGCCTTTATGAGGCGGGCTACATCACCTACATGCGTACCGACTCGACCAACCTGTCGAAGGATGCGATCGAGTCGGTGCGGGGCCATATCGAAGAGGAGTTTGGCGCGCGTTATCTGCCCGAGTCGCCCAATCGCTATTCGAGCAAAGCCGGCGCCCAGGAAGCGCACGAAGCCATTCGTCCCTCCGACGTGGCCCACAAGGCGACCGACCTGGTTGGCATGGAACGCGACGCGGAGCGTCTCTATGAGCTGATTTGGCGCCAGTTCGTGGCCTGTCAGATGACGCCGGCGGAATACCTGTCGAGCACCTTGACGGTCGAAGTCGATGGCTATGAGCTCAGGGCCAAGGGCCGAGTGCTCAAGTTCGACGGCTATACCCGGGTCATGAAGCCTGCCGGCAAGAAGGAAGAGGATCAGTCGCTTCCCGATCTGGCCGAGGGCACGCCGATGCATCTCGAGGCGCTCGATCCGCAGCAGCACTTCACCAAGCCGCCCGCTCGATTCACCGAGGCGAGCCTGGTCAAGGAGCTCGAGAAACGTGGCATCGGCCGCCCCTCGACCTATGCCGCCATCATCTCGACCATTCAGGACCGCGGCTACGTCAAGCTCGAAAGCCGGCGCTTCTACGCCGAGAAGCTTGGCGACATCGTCACCGAGCGGCTCAGCGAGTCCTTCCCGGACCTGATGGACTTCTCCTTCACGGCCCGCATGGAAGACAACCTCGATGAAGTGGCCGAAGGCGAGCGTAACTGGCGAGAGTTGCTCAATGCCTTCTACGGCGAGTTCCGCAAGGAGCTCGACGTGGCCGAGAGCGAAGAGGGCATGCGGCCCAACCAGCCGGTGCCCACTGATATCGACTGCCCGACATGCGGGCGCAAGATGCAGATTCGCACTGCCTCGACCGGGGTTTTCCTGGGCTGCTCGGGCTACAACCTGCCACCCAAGGAGCGTTGCAAGACCACCATCGACCTGATTCCTGGCGATGAGGCCGTGGCCGCCGATGCCGGCGAGGAAGCCGAGACCGATGCGCTGCGCGCCAAGCATCGCTGCGATATCTGTGGCACGGCCATGGACAGCTACCTGATCGACGAGACGCGCAAGCTGCACATCTGCGGCAACAGCCCCGACTGTGGCGGCTATGAGATCGAGCAGGGCCACTTCAAGATCAAGGGCTACGAAGGCCCGGTCATCGAGTGCGACAAGTGCGGCGCCGAGATGCAGCTCAAGAGCGGGCGGTTCGGCAAGTACTTCGGCTGTACCAGCGATACCTGCAAGAATACCCGCAAGCTGTTGCGCAGCGGTGAAGTGGCGCCGCCCAAGATGGACCCGATCCCCATGCCGGAGCTGGCTTGTCAAAAGGTCGAGGACCATTATGTGCTGCGCGACGGGGCCAGCGGGCTCTTCCTGGCCGCCAGCCAGTTTCCCAAGAATCGCGAGACGCGCCCACCGCTGGTGCGCGAACTCAAAGCCCATGCCGAGGAGCTGCCCGAGAAGTATCACTTCCTGCTCAAGGCGCCGAGCGAGGACCCGGACGGTCGCCCGACCCAGATTCGCTTCTCGCGCAAGACCAAGTCGCAGTTCGTGATGACCGACGAGGAGGGCAAGGCTACCGGTTGGAAGGCAACCTTCGATGCAGGCAAATGGCAGGTCGAGGACAAGCGCAAATGACCCCGAGCGGCCGCACGAATCAACTGCTCTACCAGGCCGAGCTGCTATTGGCAGTGCCGGCGGGAGATGACGAGCACGCCGTGTCGCGTCGGCTGGCTGGTGAGGAGGGGGCGCTTGCTCTGCTCGAGCTGGCGCTGAACTCGGCCCTGCGAGAGCTGACCGAGCATGCACGGCTTCCCCGGCATGACTGGCGAGAGCTATTGGTCACCGATGCCCGGCCAGTGGCGGAACTCACCCAGCTTGCCGAGCTTGCGGCTCAGTCGGATAGCTGGCTTGCCTGGCTGCTGGGGCGCCTCGAGGCGCTGCACGGCGTGGATGGCGCGGCGCGGCGCGAGGAGGCAAGCCCGATGACCATCGCTGTGGCCGGCCAGCGTCCCCTGGGCGATGAGCTCTCTGGTTGTCTCGTCGAGTTCAAGGCCATCTTGGCGCGGCTGCGAGAAACCAGCGTCGAGTGGTAGTGGCGATCACAGTTGTGCTTACCTGCTGAGAAGCGGCGCCCGGCAGGGCGCGAAGCGCGCAATCTCAGATGACGTCTCGGCCTCTGTAATGGTAATCTAGCCCCATCGACAACGACCATGGATGATCGCCGTGGTCGTTTTTTATTGCCCCATCAGCTGGAGGGTTCATCCAGAATGTCCGATACCGCTGTTCTGGAAATCGTCGAACTTAACGACGGTGAAATCGTACTGCGCCACGCCGAGGGCGAAGGCGAGCCGCTGCTGCGCATCAACTTCTCCGAGGAAGCCGGCGAGCTGTTGCGCCAGAGCCGTTTCGAAGTGGCGCGCGAGATGATTGACCATGCCATTACCCGCAGCAAGCTGTGGCAGGAAGAGAGCGACGAGCCGGAAGTCCCCGCCACCATGCACTGAGGGCTGCCTATGGCCACACCAGCAAGCGACGCACCTCGCGTCGCCGTTTTCGTTGACGTGCAAAACGTCTACTACACCACTCGCCAAGCCTTCGGGCGCCACTTCGACTACCACGCCTTCTGGGCGCGACTCACCGCGCTCGGCGAGGTGGTAATCGCCAACGCCTATGCGGTGGATCGTGGCGATGCCCGACAGCGTCAGTTTCAGGACATCCTGCGCAACATCGGCTTCGACGTGAAGCTCAAACCCTTCATTCAGCGCCGGGATGGCTCTGCCAAGGGCGATTGGGACGTGGGTATTGCGCTCGATGCAATTGAGGCGGCCGCTCATGTCGATCATGTCGTGCTGGTGTCGGGTGACGGCGACTTCGATCTGCTGGTCAGCCGCATGCGCGAGCGTCACGGCGTAAGCGTCGATGTCTACGGCGTGTCAGCCTTGACGGCGGATACTCTGATTCAGGCCGCCACGACCTTCGTGGCCATCGATAGTGATCTGCTGTTGGGCGCTCCTGGAGCGAACTGAGCTGGCCGGCAAGGCCTCTTCCGCGAGAGCTCCCCCCTGTAAGCACTCACCCCGTAAGAACTCTTGAACAATGGCTATACTGCATGTGCGCCGCGGCTGCTGGCCCTGCGACGCCCCTGCAGGCTGCCAGCAGGAGGGGTGTATCATGCGTATTGCTATCGTGCAGCAGCCGCCGGTGCTGCTGAACCGGGAGGCCACCCTGAAGCTTGCTGTAGCCGCCGTGGAGGAGGCTTCGAATCATGGAGCCGATCTGGTCGCTTTTCCCGAGGCTTTCGTGCCTGGCTATCCAATATGGATCTGGCGGCTGCGGCCAGGCAGCGACATGGCGCTTGCCGAAACCCTGCATGATCGGCTCTTGAAGAATGCGGTCAGTCTGGATGGCGATGATCTGGCACCACTCTTTGATGCGGCGCGTCAGCATGGCGTCACAGTCGTTTGTGGCATCAGCGAGCGAGATACCGACTTCTCTCGCGCAACCCTCTACAACAGCGTGGTGGTGATCGGCCCTGATGGCGCCCTGATCAATCGCCATCGCAAGCTGATGCCCACCAACCCCGAACGCATGATCTGGGGCTTTGGTGATGCTGCCGGGCTCAAGGTGCTCGACACGCCGGTTGGGCGCATCGGTACTCTGGTGTGCTGGGAAAACTACATGCCGCTGGCTCGCTACGCGCTTTTCGCGCAGGGCATCGAGATTCTTATCTCGCCCACTTATGATGCCGGCAAGAAATGGCTGGGCACGCTTGAGCATATCGCCCGGGAGGGCGGGTGCTGGGTAGTGGGCTGCGGTCTTGCGCTGCGCGCGGCGGACCTGCCCGAGGATCTGCCCGGGCGAGCCGAACTCTACCCGGATCCCGAGGAATGGATCAATTCGGGAGACTCGGTGGTGATCACGCCGGATGGGCTGATCGAGGTGGGGCCCATGCACGCCGAGCAGGGCATCCTCTATGGCGAGATAGACACCAGTCGGGTTGGCCTGGCACGCCGTAGCCTCGATGTGGCCGGCCACTATGCTCGACCGGATGTATTCCAGCTCAAGGTCAACGCGAACAGGCAGTCCCCGGTGACTTTCGATCATCGTCAAGGGGAAGACGACGCGGCGGTGGACCCACTAATCGGAACGCCCTAATCGCTGTGGTTGGTGCGCCAGTGCTTCTGCATTTCCAGGAACGTCAGTGATGCCGACCAAGTGATCAGCATGAAGCCGGTCAGTGCCTCCGTGCCCATCACGAAGCGGATGGGGCCGGTGGGCACCATGTCGCCATAGCCCAGGGTGGTGAAGTTGGTCGCCGAGAGGTAGACGAAATCCAGGAAGCGCGGCGCGGTGATACCGATGACGTCGCCGGTGCTGGGGATCTCCAGCAGTAAGCTCATGGCGGCGGCGAAGGCCCAGATCTCGGCAATGTGAGTCAAAAGAAGGCCGAAGATCAGCGTCAGGAAGCGCTGGCGTTGCGAGCGGGTGGAGCGCTCCATCCGTCGGCTCAAGGCCATCGATACCTCGTAGTGCAGCAGCACACATAGCACGACGGTCAATAGGGTCGCCAGCACCACCAAAAAGTATCCAGGGGCAAGCAAAGCATCCAGCAAGGTGAGCTCCATCACGTTCTCCGAGGCCAGGTGCTCGGGACTGGAATAGCCTACACCCTGGGCGCTTCCTGCACGACCTATGCGATCATGCCGGATTACGCGCGGTTCCGTGATTAAAGTTCAGACACGGACGTGTCGATAATCAGTATGACCCTCTCATGCTGGTTGGCTAATCATCGCCGGATGCGGGTCTGTTCAGGGCCAAAAGAGTGACAAGGGATGTCTCAACCAATCATGCCCCACCAGATGATTTATCCATCCAACATCCATAAGCAATGGCTTGAATTGTCGGCCGGAGCGCAGCATACGCTTCGACTGACGGTCTTGGCGGTGCTGGTGGCGGTGGGATGGCTGATCGTCTATTTCACCGGCGGTACGGCCTACGCATACCCTTATCTGATGCTGATTCCGGTGATCCTGGCGGCGGCCTGGTATCAGCTCGTGGGCGCTCTGGTGAGTGCCTTTGCGGTGGGCCTGCTGATGGCTTTGATGCCTTTGGAGGTCGCTACCGGCGAGCTCCAGCCGGCCGCGAACTGGCTGGTTCGTCTTGGGCTCTACCTGTTGCTGGGTGGGGTAGCAGGCGGTTTGTTTCAGCGCTTGCACGCGGCCAGGAGGTATTCCCGCCAGGCGTCGTACATAGACGCTAGGTCGGGGTTGCCCAACTATCTGGCGCTAGAAGAGGATCTGAGCATTGGGCTGGCCGAGAGGTGGGGCGAGACGCTTGGGCTGATGGTGGTCAGGATCACCGACATCGTCGATCTGCTGGAGACGCTCGGTGCCGATGCCTCTGATGAACTGGTGTCGGCGATCGCCCAGCGCCTAGGTCGTGTGGTGGATGCTCGGGCCTGTATCTACCGGTTCAACGGTCCTGAATTGATGCTGCTACTTAGGAGTTCCGACCACGAGGTGCTCGAGAAGGTGGCGCAGGAAGTGCTGAGTGCCGGCGAAGAAAACCTGGTGATTCAGCAGATGCCAATGCGCGCGCAGTTGGTACTGGGGTATACCCTGTCGACGCCAGACACCCAAAATGCGCGGCAGCTGATTCATGAAGCGCGGGTAGCCATGTTTGAGGCTTCCAATCAGCAGCGGAGTTACAGCGCCTATGTGCCGGCCTACCGTAAGCGGACGATGCAGGCGATATGGCTGATCTCCCAGGTGCGTCACGGCCTGGAAGCCAATCAGTTTGAGCTCCATTTTCAGCCCAAGATTTCTCTGGCCGACAATACCGTTTGTGGCTGCGAGGGGCTGATTCGCTGGAGGCAGGAGGATGGCCAACTGATCTATCCTGGGCACTTCATGCCCAAGGTTGAGAAAACCACTTTGATCACGCCGGTAACGCGCTTTGTCACCGAGCAGGCGCTGACCATGGCGGCTAACGTGCCCGGCGGGGTCAGCATCAATGTGTCGGCGCGCAACCTGCTTGATAACGACTTCATCGAAATGCTGAGGATGTTGATCAGCAAGGAGGAGGTCCCTGCCTCGCGGCTGGAAGTCGAGATTACCGAGAGTGCCCTCATGGCTGACATCAAGGATGGTAGCAGGGCGATCCGTGCCATTCGTGACTTGGGCGTGGGGGTCAGTATCGATGACTTTGGCACCGGCTTTTCTTCCTTCCAGTATCTGCGCCATCTGCCTCTAAGCGGTCTAAAGCTCGATCGTGTTTTTGTCATGGATCTAGAAAGTGACGCCCATGCGCGAAAGTTGTTGGGTTGCATGATCGATATGGGCCATGCCCTTGGCTTGGTGGTGACGGCCGAAGGCGTGGAAACGCGCGGGCAGCACGATATTCTTGTCCAGCTGGGCTGCGATCAGGCTCAGGGGTTCCTGTATTCGCCGGCACTGGCTATCGGCGATTATGAGCGCTGGTGTGATGATTTTATGCACGGCGAGCGGTCGGCGTTGTCATTAGAGCTAGAATCCGGTAGAACCCTGTGATTCCGGTTCTTCAGCCATTCGTATCACGAGCCTCCTTATGCCCCGATTGATTTTCCTCCTTGTTCTGATACTGCTGCCGCTCAGTACTGCCTTGGGGGCCGCGCAGAGCCCGGTGTTTCTCAATCCCGGGCCACATGAGCTGTGGCTCCTGATCGACCAGTCCTCGTCGAGTCTACGCATCTACCGCGGTGAGCAGATGCTAGAGCGATTCGCGCCGGTATCGGTGGGGCGGGGTGGCGTGAAGCGGCTTCGTCACCGGGGGGACAGCTCGACCCCGTCAGGCGTGTTTCACATCAACCGCGTCAAGTTTGACAGTGATTTTCACATTTTTCTGGGGATTGACTTTCCCACCGCAGAGCATGCCCGTGAAGCTTGGGAAGCCGGTATGATGTCGGCTCGTGAATATGGTGACTTCATGAGCGATCTTCGTCGAACGGGAGAACCCCCGCAGAATACTGTGCTGGGCGGCTATATCGGTATCCATGGTCTTGGGGAGGCGGATCCCGAGATTCATCGACGATTCAACTGGACGCAGGGCTGCGTGGCGGTCACCAATTCGCAAATTGATCACCTTGCCGACATGGTGACGATTGGCACGCGCGTAGTGATCCGCTAATCTTCATGAACGGAAGTCGCTGTTCTTCTGTATAGACAACAAGTTGTGTCTATAATGAAATGGCGATTGACCTAACGGCTCTGGCTTGCCAAAGTCGACCTGTCGCGGCAGTGCCCTGCATCGAAACAGAAACGAGCAGGGGCCTGAGTAACATCAGGTATGCCCGATCGAACCAAGGAAGACCCTCAAGGAGAACACCATGTCGAAGTCCATCACTAACACCCTGAAGCTGACCGCCGCTGCTGCCTCTCTGGCCGTGCTGGCCGGTTGTGCCTCTACCGGGTGCTCTGGAAGAAGTACGTACGACTGCGCAGGAAGCCAAGGCGGATGCCGCTCAGGCCAACAGCACTGCTAACCGTGCACTGAACACTGCCAACCAAGCCCAGCGCGACGCCCAGGCTGCCATGCAGATGGCCCAGGAAAACCGTCAGGCTATGGACCGCATGTTCGAGCGCAACATGCGCAAATAAGCATGCAGTCGCAGAACGGAGACGCCTAGGCGGCACCGTTCGCAACGCAAAGGCCCTGCCATTCGGCAGGGCCTTTGTCGTTTATGGGGGGGCGTTTTAGGTGTGTCGAATGGTGCTTCGGGGCAAGGCCACCATCGGCCGCCTTGCCCCATGGCGTCAGCTTTGCTCGACCAGGGCTCGTGCCGCTTGCACATTGACGGTCGTCTCGGCCGCAATCAGCTCCAGGCGGTCGTAGAGCGTCTTCGGAGTGCGCTCATGCTCGGGGGGAGCCGTGTATTCAAGGGCCACCGGCAGGCCGCCGGGCACTTCGACCACGTCGCGCAGACGGGCATAGTCGACGGGGTAGTCGAGCCCTTCCACCGCCTGGTCTACCTGGGACAGCGCATTGGTGATGCGCTCGACGGTAGTGCCGTCCTCTTCATCCAGGTACGGGTAAGCCTGTACGTAGAGTGTGCCGTCAGACCAGCCCAGCTTGAAGGGCTCGTTGATCAGGCGGACCTTGGTGCCTACGCCGACCTTCTCGAAGAGCGCTTCCACGTCTTCCGGCAGCATGCGAATGCAGCCATGGGTGACGCGCATGCCAATACCGTCAGGACGGTTGGTGCCGTGGATCAGATAGCCTGGAATGTTGAGGCGCATCTTGCGCGAGCCCAGCGGGTTGTCAGGGCCCGCTGGTACCACGCTTGGCAGCTTGCCGCGGCCGTCCTCGGCATGCTCCTTGATGATCGACTGGGGCGGATACCAGGCCGGATTCTTGATCATCTGGGTGATCGAGGTGGTGCCCAGCGGCGTCTTCCAGTCCATCCGGCCCACGCTAACCGGGTAGGTTTCGACATGAGGCGTTTCGCCGTCCTTGGGCTTCGGGAAGAAGTAGATACGCATTTCGGCAACGTTCACCACTACGCCGTCGCGGGGGCCGGGCGGCAGGATGAAGCGAGAGGGAATCACCAGCTCGGTGCCTTCTCCGGGGTACCAGACGTTGACGTCCGGGTTGGCGCGGCGCATCTCCTCATAGCCGATGCCATGGCGTCGGCCGATGTCGAGCAGGGTGTCTGACTTCTCGGTGACCACCGTAGTGGTCTCGCCGATAATGTCGCCCTCTTCAGGCAGCGGATAGTGGCCCTGGGGCCATTCGGCCTCGGTGGCGATTTCATCGCTGGCGGTGGTCTTGTCCGCGGCCTCGGCGTCAAACGCCAGCAGCGTCAGCGGTAGAGCCAGCAGCATGCCTGCCAGTGTCAGTCGCCAGTGGGCGGTGCGCTCAGATTCTGCGGCGCCGGGGTGGTGTGATCTTGCCATCGTTACGTTGCTCATCATGATTTCGGCCGGGCAGGAGTGCCTAAGCCGCCTCAGTCTTGCGGTTGAGTCGTTCGAGCAGGCCTTCCACCGCCTGGAAGCGGGCCTCCTCATTGGCCATATCGGCCTCGAAGCGCAGGGTGTCGGCGCCGTCGAGGCGATAGTGAACGGGATCCTTCTGGATCAGCGTGACCAGGGTCATCGGGTCGACCGCGGTTCCTGAGCCGAAGACGACCCGTCCACGTTGTTCGCCGGCTTCAAGCCGGGTGATGCCTAGCTGTTCTGCTCGATGACGAAGACGCGTCTGGCGCAGCAGGGTCTTGAGCGGTGCGGGCAGCAAGCCGAAGCGGTCGATCAGCTCGACCTGTAGCTCCTTGAGCTCGGCGGCGCTTTCGGCGCTGGCGATGCGTTTATACATCACCAGGCGCTGCTGCACATCATGCAGGTAGTCATCGGGGATCAGTGCCGGCAGATTGAGCTTGATCTCCACGCCGTCGTCCAGCGGCGCCTCGATATTGGGTGTCTTGCCGGCGCGAATGGCCTTCACGGCCCGGTCCAGCATCTGCATGTACAGGCTGTAGCCGATAGTCTCGATCTGGCCGCTCTGTTCATCGCCGAGCAGTTCGCCCGCACCGCGGATCTCCATGTCGTGACTGGCCAGCGTGAAGCCTGCGCCCAGATCCTCCGCCTCGCTGATCGCTTCCAGACGCTTGATCGCATCCTTGGTCATGTTACGCGGTGGCGGCGTCAGCAGGTAGGCGTAGGCCTGATGGTGACTGCGGCCGACCCGACCGCGCAGCTGGTGCAGCTGCGCCAGGCCGAACTTGTCGGCCCGTTCGATGACGATGGTATTGGCGCTGGGAACATCGATGCCGGTCTCGATGATTGTCGAGCAAACCAGCACATTGAAGCGCTTGTGGTAGAAATCCGACATCACCCTCTCCAGGCTGCGTTCCGGCAGCTGGCCGTGCGCGACGCCGACCCGTGCCTCGGGCACCAGTTCGCGGACCTGTTCGGCGGTGGTCTCGATGGTCTTGACCTCGTTATGCAGGACATAGACCTGACCGCCGCGCAGGATCTCGCGAAGGATCGCTTCCTTGATCACGGGCTCGTTGCGCTGCTGGACGAAGGTCTTCACCGATAGGCGCTTGGCCGGCGGAGTGGCGATGATCGACAGATCGCGCATGCCGCTCATGGCCATGTTGAGTGTCCGCGGGATGGGCGTGGCGGTGAGGGTCAGAATATCGACCTCCGCGCGCAGGCTCTTCAGCCGTTCCTTCTGGGATACCCCGAAACGATGCTCCTCGTCGATGACCAGCAACCCCATTTTGGGAAGCTTCATGCTCTTGGACAGCAATTTGTGAGTTCCGATCACGATATCGGCGCGCCCATCCTGAATGCGCTCCAGGGTCTTGTCCTGGCTCTTGCCGCCGGTGAAGCGGGAGATCAGTTCGATTTGCACCGCCGTATCGGCGAAGCGGTCGCGAAAGTTGTCGTAGTGCTGCTGGGCGAGCAGGGTGGTGGGCACCAGTACCACGACCTGGCGGCCGGCATTGACGGCCAGGAAGGCGGCGCGCATGGCGACTTCGGTCTTGCCGAAGCCAACGTCGCCGCAGACCACGCGATCCATCGGGCGCGGGGCGGTCATGTCGCCGATCACCGCCTCGATGGCGGCGCGCTGATCCGGGGTCTCCTCGAAGGGGAAGCTCGCGGCAAAGCGGGCATATTCGGCTTCCGGCAGGTCGCAGGCGAAGCCTTCCCGCGCCTCGCGACGAGCGTAGACGTCGAGCAGCTCCGCGGCGGTGTCGCGGACCTTCTCGGCGGCCTTCTTTCTGGCTTTTTCCCACTGATCGGAGCCCAGCTTGTGTAGCGGGGCCAGTTCATCGCTGGCGCCTGCATAGCGGGAAATCAGGTGCAGGCTGTCGACCGGTACATAGAGGCGGGCGCCATCGGCGTACTCGAGCGCCACGAACTCCGCGGCCTGGCCACCGGCCTCGATCGTCTCCAGGCCCAGGTAGCGACCGACACCATGAGCGTGGTGGACCACCGGGGAACCGGGGTGGAGTTCGGAGAGATGACG
This sequence comes from Halomonas sp. I5-271120, assembly GCF_030553075.1. Classification (NCBI taxonomy): domain Bacteria; kingdom Pseudomonadati; phylum Pseudomonadota; class Gammaproteobacteria; order Oceanospirillales; family Halomonadaceae; genus Halomonas; species Halomonas sp. I5-271120. The sequence continues at coordinate 3,778,654 of NZ_CP130701.1, read as the reverse complement.
GATGGCCAGTTCGCTGTCGTCGGTGGCCTTTTCGCGACGACGACTCTGACGCACCACCTCGCCGTAGAGCTCGGTCTCGGTGATGATCGCAAGCCCCGGCTCGTCGATGGCGAGGCCCGCATCCAGGGCGCCTTCGGTGATGGCCAGCTGATGATCGGTGGCGAGGAAATCCTCCCAGCCATCGACATGGGGCAGGCGCAGCCCTAATGGGGCGAGCGTCTCCTCCAGTGCCTCGCGACGGCCACGGGACTCGGCAACGAACAGCGTCCGCGTCTTCGGTTCAGCTTCCAGATACCGCGACAGGGCGGCCAGCGGCTGCTGGGCACGCGCATTGACGGTTACCGAGGGCGGAGGCGAGGTATTGCTGAGCCGCGCATGTGGATGTTCTTCGCTGACCAGTTGGACACGAGGCGATTGCTTGATGGCCGCGAAGACCTCGGCCACCGGCACGAAGGCCCGGTGCGGCGGGAGTAGCGGCCGAGTTGGGTCGACTCCCAGGTTCTCGTAGCGGCTCTCGATCGATGCCCAGTGGTGCTCGGCGGCCTCGAAGACCTCGGGCAGCAGGGCAACCCGCGCGCCCTCTACCATGTGATCGAAGAGGGTGGCGGTCTCTTCGAAAAACAGCGGCAGGTACTGCTCGAGGCCGGGAGAAGGAATCGCCTTCAGGGCGTCGTTGTAGAGCGGGCACTGACGAGGGTCGACGTCGAACAGCGTCTCGAAGCCTTCTCGGAAGCAGGCAATGGCCGAGCGAGTCAGCGGATACTCGTGGGCCGGCAGCAGTTCGACAGACTCGACCTTGTCTTCGCTACGCTGGGTGTCCGGGTTGAAATGACGCAGGGTATCGAGTTCGTTGTCGAACAGGTCCAGACGCAGCGGTGCATCGCTGCCCATCGGGAAAAGGTCGATCAGGGCGCCGCGCAAGGCGTACTCGCCGGGCTCATAGACGGTTTCCACCGCTCGATAGCCGGCCCTTGAAAGCGTGTCACGAAAGGCCTCGCGATCAATCGTCATGCCGACCTTGAGCGTCAGCACCTGGCCGGCGATGTACTCGGTGGGCGGCAGGCGCTGCATCAGGGTGTTGATCGGCACGATCACGATGCCTTCGCTGGCCTGCTGCAGACTCCTTAGCGTGCGAAGGCGTAACGAAACGATGTCCTGATGGGGTGAGAAACTGTCGTAGGGCAGGGTCTCCCAGTCGGGGAACGGCATGATCGGCACGTTGGCGAAGAAGCGCAGATCGTCTTCCAGTCGCTGGGCACTGGCGGTGTCGGCGGTGATGATCATCAAGGGCGCATCATCGGCCAGCCGCGCCAGGGCAAGCGGTGAGGCGCTGCCTTGCGGGGCCTGCCAATAGAGCGTATCGCGCACTCCTTGAGGGCGAGGCGGGTCGAGCGGTGAAAAATGCGGCATGGTGTCGTCTTGATGGCAACCGGGAAGCGGAATGGATGAAGGCTCGTGGAGCGTGTCTGTAGGCGCTCCACTCTAGCGGGCCAGGCGCGACTTCGGAAGGGGAGTCGGTTACCCGCCGATTTCGTGTTTGTAGTCAAGTCGCCATTCCTGTAATTGCCTTACAGCGCCTGCGACTATCCAGTAATTGCGGTCATTACCGCCGACTCGGATAATACCATCAGCTTTCATGTCGATACGTCTTTCGTATCGGCATTTCGCCCACCTAATCATCAGTCGTTGTTTAGCAGCTATACACAGCTGCTACAGACAGCGACGGCTACCGGCGATGAGAGGCATGCCACACGCCATCTCACCGCCATGCTCATCAAGAGAGGCCCTACGTGAGTCAGCAGATGCTCGATACCGTCTTTGAGGAATGGCAGAACAACGAAGCCCTGGCCGAGGAAATGATTCCGCTGCTGGGCAAGCTGTATCGTCAGTACAACATCGTTACTTCGCTGTTCGGCCGTTCGCTGATCAACCAGTCGGTGATTCGCATCCTCAAGGACCATCGCTTCGTCAAGAAGGTCGAGGGTACCGAGCTTTCCGTGCGGGATACCTTCCCGCTGGTCAAGGCGATGACCGAGCTGAACCTGGGGCCGGCCCACGTTGATATCGGCAAGTTGGCCGTGGCCTTCAAGCATAGCGAGATTGATGATGTCACTGCTTTTCTCGAGCAGGAGCTTGCCGAGATCGTCGGCGCTCACTGTAAGGTGAAGGGCAATGGCGAGCCCAAGGACGTGGTGCTGTACGGCTTCGGTCGCATCGGCCGCATCCTGGCACGCATCCTGGTCGAGAAGGCCGGCGGCGGTAACCTGCTGAGGCTGCGGGCCATCGTGGTACGGGGTCGGGGTGATCTGGCCAAGGATCTGGAGAAACGCGCCAGTCTGCTGCGCCGTGACTCCGTGCACGGGCCTTTCTCCGGCACCATCAGCGTCGATCACGACAACAGCGCCATGATCGTCAATGGCAACTACATCAAGGTGATTTACGCCAACGAGCCCAGCGAAATCGATTACACCACCTACGGCATCGACAATGCCATCGTGGTGGATAACACCGGCATGTGGCGCGACGAAGAAGGCCTGGGGCAGCACCTGGCCTGCAAGGGTGTGTCCAAGGCGCTGCTGACCGCGCCGGGCAAGGGTGATGTCAAGAACGTGGTATATGGCATCAACCATACCGATATCGCGCGTGAAGATCGCATCGTGTCTGCGGCGTCCTGTACCACCAACGCCATCGTGCCGGTGCTCAAGGCGCTCAATGACAAGTTTGGCATCGAGCATGGCCATGTCGAGACGGTGCACTCCTACACCAACGATCAGAACCTGATCGACAATTATCACAAGGGTGATCGTCGCGGCCGCAGTGCACCGCTCAACATGGTGCTTACCGAGACCGGTGCCGCCAAGGCCGTGGCCAAGGCGCTGCCGGAGCTGACGGGCAAGCTGACCGGCAATGCCATTCGTGTTCCGACCCCCAACGTCTCGATGGCGATTCTCAATCTGAATCTTCATCAGGAAACCGACGCTCAGGCACTCAACGATTACCTGCGGCGCATGGCGATTCACTCGCCGATGCAGAAGCAGATCGACTTCGTTGACTCCACGGAAGTGGTCTCGTCCGACTTCGTGGGCAATCGTCACGCCGGTATCGTCGACGCCAAGGCCACCATCGCCGATGGCAAGAATGCCGTGGTCTACGTGTGGTACGACAACGAGTTCGGCTACAGCTGCCAGGTGGTGCGCATTCTGCAGCACATGTCCAACGTCAGCTTCCTGGCTTTTCCGATGAACCGGGATTAAACGAACCGAGATTAAACGAACCGGGATTAAGCGCACCGGAACTGAGTGAAACGGGGTTAAGAGCACCCTGCGCCCGAGCCCAGCGCTCGGGCGCTTTCTTCATCGACGCATATGCCGGTGGCTTCTGCGTCGCCCGGCAACCACCACTGGCTATAGCGCCTCTCTCGTTCGCCTGCTTTGCTCGCCTGTTTTGATCGACTGTCTTGCTCAATTCGCTATCTTGCCTGATTTTTCTCCTCTAGCTATTTCGCCTAACTATCTGACACAGAAGCCTTTTTCCCTGCCTTGAAGGCCGTCTGCGTTGCTGCCCCCTGTCTGGCTGCTACCTTAGGTCGTGTGGCCTTTCGTTTCGCATGTCATTATAATGACCGAGATTTTAGGGGCGGTCCGTGCGTCGCGGGCCGAACTGACAACCTTCTGATAAGAAAAGAATTCGAACGCCGTGACCGTAATCCTTGGCGCCAATCCACTGGCCCGGGGCTAACGCGTGTTTCGAACCTCTTTCCTGACACATCAGAGCCGATAACTGGGCGAGTCTATGATCGAAGTCAAACGAGGCCTGGATCTCCCCATCGCGGGGGCGCCCGAGCAGCGCATCGAGGATGCGCGCCCGGTTCGTCACGTGGCCATCCTGGGCACCGACTATGTTGGCATGAAGCCGACCATGGAGGTCCGGGAGGGGGATAGCGTCAAACTAGGCCAGCTGCTCTTCACCGATAAGAAAATCGACGGCGTGCGTTTTACTGCGCCGGCGGCAGGTGAAGTCGTAGCGATCAACCGCGGGGAGAAGCGCAAGCTGCTGTCTGTGGTGATCAAGGTTGATGAAAAAACCGAAGAGGCCGTCGAGTTCACCGCCCATGACGCCGGTAAGCTCGCCAGCCTCGACCGTCAGGTGGTGGTTGACCAGCTCGTCGAGTCGGGTCTCTGGACGGCACTGCGCACGCGCCCGTTCTCTCGCACGCCAGCACTCGACGCCGTGCCGGAAAGCATTTTTGTCACTGCCGTCGACACCCATCCGCTCAGCCCGGATCCTGCCGTCATTATCAATGAGGCACCCGAGGCGTTCGAGAACGGTCTCAAGGTGCTGTCAAGGCTCACCGAAGGTAAGGTCTTCCTTTGCCAGGCACCTGACGCCAAGCTTCCGGGCAGCAACGTGGACCAGGTCCAGGTCGAGAGCTTTGGCGGCCCGCATCCGGCCGGCCTGGTGGGGACCCATATCCATTACCTGTCACCGGTGGCGCTGAACAAGAAGGTCTGGCACATCGGCTATCAGGATGTGATCGCCTTCGGCAAGATGTTCGCAGAGGGCACGCTGGACGTCAGCCGCGTGATCGCGATTGGCGGGCCGCGGGCCGAGAATCCGCGCCTGCTGCGCACTCGCATCGGTGCCAGCACCGATGAGCTGCTGGCCGGCGAGGTCAAGGCGCCTGACGATACGCGCGTGATCTCTGGCTCAGTATTCGCTGGCGCGATCGCCGAAGGCGCGCTGCGTTATGTGGGTCGCTTCCACAACCAGCTGAGCCTGTTGGAAGAGGGCAACAAGCGCGCCTTCATGGGCTGGCTGTCGCCCGGTGCCAACCGGCACTCGGTCATGGGTATCTATCTGTCGAAGATCCTCGGCCTCAAGAAGTACGCCCCCGACACCTCTACCAACGGCTCCGAGCGTGCCATGGTGCCGGTTGGCAACTACGAGACCGTCATGCCGCTGGATATCCTGCCTACCCAGCTGCTGCGTTCGCTGATCGTCGGCGACATTGAGTCCGCCATGCAGTTGGGGTGTCTGGAGTTGGATGAAGAGGACCTGGCGCTGTGCACCTACGTGTGCCCGGGCAAATATGAGTACGGTCCCATCCTGCGTGACAACCTCACTACCATCGAGAAAGAGGCCTGATGATGGGAATCCGACAGACACTCGATAATCTCGAGCCGCACTTTCACAAGGGTGGTAAGTACGAGCAGTTCTATCCGCTCTTCGAAGCCGTCGACACGATCTTCTATGCGCCGCCCAGCGTCACCAAGACCACGGCTCACATCCGTGATGGTGTCGATCTCAAACGCATCATGATCACCGTCTGGATGTGTACCTTCCCGGCGATGTTCTTCGGTATGTGGAACGCCGGCTGGCAGGCCAATGCCGCCATCGCCGATGGTTATGCTTCCATGGGCGGCTGGCGCGAAGCCATCCTGATGCTGCTGGCCGGTGGCCATGATGTAAGCAACGTCTGGTCCAACTTCGTGCTGGGCGCGACCTACTTCCTGCCGATCTATCTGGTAACCTTCGTGGTTGGCGGTTTCTGGGAAGTATTGTTCGCCATCAAGCGCGGTCATGAGGTCAACGAAGGCTTCTTCGTCTCCTCGGTGCTGTTCGCGTTGATTCTGCCGGCGACCATTCCGCTGTGGCAGGTCGCGCTGGGTATCACCTTCGGCATCGTGATCGGCAAGGAGATCTTCGGCGGCACCGGCAAGAACTTCCTGAACCCGGCACTTACCGCCCGTGCTTTCCTGTATTTCGCCTATCCGGCGCAGATCTCGGGCGAAAACGTCTGGGTCGCGGCTGACGGTTATACAGGTGCCACGGCGCTGTCCACCGCTTTCCAGAGCGGCATGTCGGCACTGACGAGTCAGTTCAGCTGGTGGGATGCCTTCCTCGGTTACATCCCGGGCTCCATCGGTGAGACGTCGACGCTGGCGATCCTCATTGGTGCCGCGGTGCTGCTATGGACTCGCATCGCCTCCTGGCGAATCATGCTGGGCGTATTTCTCGGCATGGTAGCCACCAGTTTCCTGTTCAATGCCATCGGCTCCGATACCAATGCCATGTTCGCCATGCCCTGGTACTGGCACCTGGTAGTGGGCGGCTTCGCCTTCGGCATGGTGTTCATGGCGACCGACCCGGTCTCCGCCTCCATGACCAACAAGGGTCGCTTCGCCTTCGGCGCGCTGATCGGCGTGATGACGGTACTGATCCGTGTCGTGAACCCGGCCTTCCCCGAGGGCATCATGCTGGCCATTCTGTTCGCCAACCTGTTCGCCCCGCTGATTGACCATTTCTTTGTCCAGGCCAACATCAAGCGCCGCCAGCAGCGTACTGGTGCCATGGCTGAGGAGAGTGCCTGATGGCGAGTAACAACTCCATCAAGAAGACGCTGATCGTCGCCTTCGCGCTGTGCATCGTCTGCTCGGTAATCGTGTCTACTGCCGCGGTTGCACTGCGTCCGCTGCAAGCGTTCAACCAGGAGGCCGACCGCAAGTCGAATATCCTCCAGGTAGCGGGCCTCTATGAGGAAGGCGAGTCGATCACCAAGCAGTTCGAACAGGTGACCGCGCGTGCTGTCGATCTGCGCACCGGTGAATATACCGATGAGGTTGACCCTGAGCGTTACGACGGCTTCAGTGCCGCTCGTGATCCTGCTCAGTCGCGGACCCTGTCTGGCGAGAAGGATATCGCCGGTCTGTCGCGTCAGGAAAACTTTTCGGTGGTTTACCTGGTCGGGGATCCGGCCGATCCCGAGAAGATTATCCTGCCCATTCGTGGCCAGGGCCTTTGGGGGCTGATGCGCGGTTATCTGGCGCTGAAAGGCGATGGCAACACCATCGAGGGAATCACCTTCTATTCTCACTCCGAGACACCGGGGCTGGGCGGCGAAGTCGATAACCCGAAATGGAAGGCCCAGTGGGATGGCAAGCAAGTCTACGCCGATGGTGAAGTGGGCCAGGGCCGCCCGGAAATCGCACTCGTCAAAGGTGGTGCCAGCAAACCCACCGAGGTCGATGCGCTGTCAGGGGCTTCCCTGACCAGCAAGGGCGTGACCAACCTGGTGCAGTTCTGGCTTAGCGAGCAAGGCTTCGGCCAGTATCTCGCCAAGTACCGCGATTCTTCTGAAGAAGGAGCCTGAGCATGTCAGCTGCAACCCCCAAAGGCGTGCTGATCACGCCGATCTTCAAGAATAACCCGATCGCGCTGCAGATCCTCGGGATCTGCTCGGCGCTGGCGGTGACCAGCAGCATGAGCGTGTCGCTGGTCATGGCATTGGCAGTGATCGCGGTCACGGCATTTTCGAGCATGTTCGTTTCACTGATCCGCAATCACATTCCGTCCTCGATCCGCATCATCGTGCAGATGACCATCATCGCCTCGCTGGTGATCGTGGTCGATCAGGTGCTGAAGGCTTACGCCTATGAGATGTCCAAGCAGCTGTCGGTGTTCGTTGGCCTGATCATCACCAACTGCATCGTGATGGGCCGTGCCGAGGGCTTTGCCATGCAGAATGGCCCGGTGCTGTCGTTCCTCGACGGCGTGGGTAACGGTCTGGGCTATGGCTTCATCCTGATGGTGGTGGCCTTCTTCCGCGAACTGCTCGGTTCGGGCAGCCTGTTCGGTATGACTGTACTGACGCCCGTTCAGGACGGCGGCTGGTACGTGCCCAACGGCCTGATGCTGCTGCCGCCGTCGGCGTTCTTCGTCATCGGCCTGATCATCTGGGTGATGCGTAGCTTGCAGCCGGAACAGATTGAAGAGAATCAGTTCCAGATGAAGCACAACACACAGCCGAAGGAGGCCGTGTAAATGATCGAACATTATCTCAGCCTGTTCGTTGCCTCGGTCTTTGTCGAAAACATGGCCCTGGCCTTCTTCCTGGGCATGTGCACCTTCATGGCGGTTTCCAAGAAGGTCTCATCTGCGCTGGGCCTGGGCATTGCCGTTATCGCGGTGCTCGCGATCACCGTGCCGGTCAATAACCTGATCCTCACCTATCTGCTCGACGAAGGGGCGCTGTCCTGGACCGGTGTCAGTGGGGCCGAGAACATCGACCTGTCGTTCCTCGGTTACCTGAGCTACATCGGGGTGATCGCGGCTATCGTGCAGATTCTCGAGATGTTTCTCGACAAGTACGTGCCGGCTCTTTACAACGCCCTCGGCGTGTTCCTGCCGCTGATCACGGTGAACTGCGCAATCCTCGGCGCCACACTGTTCATGTCCGAGCGTAACTACAACTTCGGTGAATCCGTGGTGTATGGCGTAGGCGCTGGTTTCGGCTGGGCGCTGGCGATTGCGGCGCTGGCCGGGATTCGCGAGAAGCTCAAGTACAGCGATGTGCCGGCCGGTCTTCAGGGCCTGGGCATCACCTTCATCACCGTGGGTCTGATGTCGCTTGGCTTCATGTCCTTCTCCGGTATCCAGCTCTGAGGCCCGCCTCAGGCAACGAACACCAATAGGAAACCGACATGGTTGATACAAATATCATCTTGCTCGGCGTGGTCATGTTCACCGTGGTCGTTATCGGCCTGGTGGGGATCATCCTGGCCGCGCGTAGCCGCCTCGTCAGCAGCGGCGACGTGACCATCGAGATCAATGGCGATCCCGATTACACCCTGAGCACACAGGCAGGCGGCAAACTGCTGCAGACCCTGGCGGCCAACGGCATTTTCCTGTCTTCCGCCTGTGGCGGCGGCGGCTCCTGTGCTCAGTGCAAGTGCCGTGTCGCCGACGGCGGCGGGGGGATCCTGCCGACCGAGGAATCCGCTTTCACCATGCGTGAAAAGAAGGAAGGCTGGCGCCTTTCTTGCCAGGTGCCGGTGAAGCAGGACATGAAGATCGAAGTTCCCGAAGAGGTTTTCGGCGTCAAGCAGTGGGAGTGCGAGGTCACCTCCAACCCCAACGTCGCGACCTTCATCAAGGAGCTCAACCTCAAGCTGCCCGACGGCGAGGAAGTCGACTTCCGCGCTGGCGGTTATGTGCAGCTGGTGGCGCCGCCCTATGACATCAAGTTCTCCGACTTCGATATCGAAGAAGAGTACCGGGGCGACTGGGAGAAGTTCGAGCTGTTCAACGTCTCCCACAAGAGCGAAGAGGAGGTCATCCGTGCCTACTCGATGGCCAACTACCCGGAAGAGTACGGCCTGCTCAAGTTCAACATTCGTATCGCTACGCCGCCGCCCGGCACCGATCATCCTCCGGGCCTGATGTCGACCTACGTCTTCAACCTGAAGCCGGGCGACAAGGTGCAGGTGATGGGTCCCTTCGGTGAGTTCTTCGCCAAAGACACCGATGCCGAAATGGTCTTCGTCGGCGGTGGTGCCGGCATGGCGCCGATGCGCAGCCATATCTTCGACCAGCTCAAGCGTCTGAACTCCAAACGCAAGATCTCGTTCTGGTACGGTGCGCGCTCCTGGCGCGAGACCTTCTACAATGAAGAGTTCGACCAGCTTGCCGAAGAAAACGACAACTTCGAGTGGCATCTGGCGCTGTCGGATCCGCTGCCCGAAGACAACTGGGAAGGCCCGACCGGCTTCATCCACAACGTGCTCTTTGACAAGTACCTCAAGGACCATCCGGCTCCCGAGGACTGCGAGTTCTACATGTGCGGGCCGCCCATGATGAACGCCTCGGTGATCAAGATGCTGCTGGATATGGGCGTCGAACCCGAGAACATCGCCTTGGATGATTTCGGTGGCTAAGACTCTTCAATAAAGAGGCCCGCTAACGAAACAGGCCATTGCGATACAGGGCTGGCCCACTGGGCCGGCCCTGCTCCTTTTTATCAGCCGCTCTTTGATCAACTGTTACCTCGCCTGTCGACAGCAGGAATTATATGCCGCCAGCCGAGGTCGCAGTGATAGTGACATCCATTCACTCCCCATCGCCTGCCTCACGTTAGAAGAGAGAAGAGGCAGTCCAGGAGACTCCCATGACTATCTGGTTTTTGGTATTTGGTTTCATGCTGCTGCTGATGGCCGCCATGGCTGTCGGCGTTATACTCGGTCGCAAGCCTATTGCCGGTTCCTGTGGCGGGCTCAATAACCTGGGCCTCAAGAATGGCTGCGATATCTGCGGCGGCAACGACAAGACCTGCGAAGAAGAGAACAAAAAGGCCACCAGTGCCCGCCGTGCCAGCGACGAGAGCCGTGGCGCGGACCTTGGCTATGACGCCACCCGGCGCTGAGCCACGGCCGCATTCAGCCGCACAAGACAGACATAGACGGGACCCATAGCACTAGGAGAAACGATGGCAGTTCATAATTACGACGTGGTGGTGATCGGTACCGGTCCCTCCGGCGAAAGCGCCGCGATCAACGCCGCGAAGCATGGCAAACGAGTGGCAATCATCGAGAAGCAGCAGTCCGTGGGTGGCAACTGCACCCACTGGGGGACCATCCCCTCCAAGGCGCTGCGCCATCAGGTCAAGCAGATCATGGCCTTCAACACCAACCGCATGTTTCGCGATATCGGCGAGCCACGGTGGTTCTCGTTTCCCAAGGTGCTGCAGCGTTCTCAGGTAACCATCGACCAGCAGGTCGAAATGCGCACCACCTTCTATGCCCGTAATCGTATCGACGTGTTCTTCGGCGTGGCCCGCTTCAAGGATGAGCACACCCTGTTGGTGCGCGATAACCACGAAGGCGTCGAAGAAATCAACGCCCAGAAGATCGTCATCGCGACCGGCTCGCGCCCATATCGCCCGGCAGATATCGACTTCCGTCACCCGCGTATCTACTGCTCTGACACCGTTCTCGGGCTGTCACACACGCCGCGGACCCTGATCATCTTCGGTGCCGGCGTGATCGGCAGCGAGTATGCCTCGATCTTCTCCGGCCTCGGCGTCAAGGTCGACCTGCTCGACTCCCGTGACCGCCTGCTGTCCTTCCTCGATGACGAAATCAGCGACGCGCTGTCCTATCACCTGCGCCACCACGGGGCGTTGATCCGTCACAACGAAGACTATGAACGGGTAGAGGGCGACGAGTCTGGCGTCGTCGTGCATCTCAAGTCCGGCAAGAAGCTGCGCGCCGATGCCTTCCTGTGGGCCAACGGCCGCACCGGCAATACCGACCAGCTGGGGCTTGAGAACATCGGCCTGGAGGCCAATGGCCGCGGCCAGCTGCAGGTCGACAACCACTACCGTACCGCGATTCCGCATATTTATGCGGTGGGCGACGTGATTGGCTGGCCGAGCCTCGCCAGTGCCGCCTACGACCAGGGGCGCAACGCAAGCGACGACCTGCTCGATGAGGACTTCCGCTTCGTTGATGATGTCCCGACCGGCATCTACACCATTCCCGAGATCAGCTCGGTGGGCAAGACCGAGCGCGAGCTGACCGGCGCCAAGGTACCCTACGAAGTGGCGCAGGCCTTCTTCAAGGACACCGCCCGCGCGCAGATCACCGGCGACACCGTTGGTATGCTCAAGATCCTCTTCCACCGCGAGAGCCTCGAGATTCTCGGCATCCACTGCTTCGGCGACCAGGCCTCCGAGATCGTGCACATCGGCCAGGCGATCATGCAGCAGGAAGGCGGGGCCAACACCCTCAAGTACTTCATCAATACCACCTTCAACTATCCGACCATGGCCGAAGCCTACCGGGTAGCTGCCCAGAACGGCCTGAACCGCCTGTTTTGAGCGAACCTCAAGGGCGAGGCCTCTAATTGCCCTCAGGCATAAACCCCGGCCCAAGAGCCGGGGTTTATGCGTCATGTTCAGGGGTAAAGCGCAAGTTGGGTTTCGTGCTCCAAGTGTCTCCATTTTCGCCCGCCCTCAAGCAGACATGGCCGCCCATTGGGCTCGCTATAATCCAGTTACGAGACAGCCGCCATCTGGCGCATTGCTGACGGGAGTGCCGTGAATGTTGATAGCATCGTCTAACACTGCCCGGGAGCTCAGGTCATGATCGAGCAGGTTCTGGTGGTATGCCGCGGCAATATCTGCCGTAGCCCGGTGGCCGCCGCCATGCTCAAGCAGCTATGCCCAGGCAAGCGGGTAGAATCGGCAGGGTTGGGAGCAATGACCGGTCAAGGAGTCGACCCCGTGGCAAGGCGCCTGGCGGAGGCCGAAGGGCTAGACGTGACGGGCCATATGGCACGCCAGCTAAGCCATGAAATGCTGCAGCAGGCGGATTTGGTGCTGGTGATGAGCCATGGCCAGCGACTAGCCGTGGGCGAGCTGTCACTGGCAGCACTCGGCAAGACGATGCTGTTCGGGCACTGGCTAGACAGCAATGCGACGGAGATCCCTGACCCCTACCGCAAGAGCGAGGAAGCCTATCAGCACGTTCATCAACAGCTGTGGCATGCCGCTAAGGCATGGGCCGGCAAGCTCTAGCCAGGAATCGTGGTAGAAGGGCAAGAGGTAACATAACAATCATAACTGATTGATGTTTCAACCATATGTCGCCGATTAGCAACCCCATCCGCTACCTTTTCTCACCATTGACGGCTAGAGCTTCGTGGACAATGGGCATACAATGCGAGGGCTGCGGCAGTTTTGCGTAAGCCAATGCGAAACATAGGGTTAGGGAACACGCCCAGGTAATCCCCGGGCGGTAGCGTGCCTGCTCGCCGCGTGAATAAAAAGCTAATCAACGGATAACAGATTCAATGACCGAGCAGCGCTCCTCCTACGATGACGAAATTTCCCTGGTCGACCTCGCGGCCATTCTGGTGCGCCGCTGGAAGGCCCTGGCCATTATATTCGCCGTGGTGGTACTGGCTGCACTAGCCTATGTGCTTACGATGACGCCGACCTATAGCTATGTGTCAGTGTATGAAGTCGCTGAACAAGCGCCGGGAGGGGAGGGCAATGCCGACCGAGCTCTAGAGTCGGCAAATACCGTCATCGCCAAGGCGCAGAGCCTTTATATTGCTCCCACCACGCGTGAGCTTCTCAAACAGGGAGGGCTTGAGTCCTTACCATTTTCTGTGAATCTATCTACGCCTGAAGATACCCAGCTGGTGAAAATTACCTCTGAGGCCTCGGAAGACAGGGCGTCTTTGGTGGAGAAAATGCACAGTGCTCTGTTGACGAGCATTGCCAGCAACCAACAAGCCTTGGTCGATCGGCAGCGGGCGAGCCTCGAGAGTCGCCTGGAAAGCCTACAAGCCTCACTCGCTGCCGCCGAGCAATCCACATCGTCTGGTGCAGCAGATCTTCTGGCCAGCTATACCGAGCAGATTGCGATGACCAAAGACCGGCTTGGCCTACTCCAGGATGGTCGAATCGCTCAGACGGCTGTCCAGAGCTTGGAAAAAGCGGGTACGAGCCGTACGCTGATCATGGCGCTGGCCGTGGTGTTGGGGGGCATGCTTTCTGTGATGGGCGTGTTTCTTCTGCAGTTTGCGGGTCTTGTCTGCAGCAGCCTCAAAGAACAGGAATCCTAATGTCACTGATAACCGCTCCCTTATCAGTCGTGGCCAATGAAATCAGTAGGTTATGGATGATGCCTCACAGAGATGTTGGGCTTTTTTATAGAAATGTGGCTGATTCAGCGAAATGCTAAAGCTCACAAAAATGTGAAGTGCCGCAGGTGTCTGCTCACATTTTTGTGATTTTTTTGATTAGCCAAACAGCATCTTTAATGAATAGGAAACCTATGAAGTTATTGGTTACCGGTGGCGCGGGCTTCATCGGCTCAGCAGTGATTCGCCATATCATCGCTAACACTGCCGACAGCGTGGTTAACGTTGATAAGCTGACCTACGCCGGAAATTTGGAGTCGTTGGCCGAGGTGAGCGACAGTGATCGCTATGCCTTTGAGCGGGTGGATATCTGTGACCGAAATGAGCTCGAGCGGGTTTTCAGTGTGCATCAGCCAGATGCGGTGATGCACCTGGCAGCAGAGAGCCATGTTGACCGTTCCATCGATGGCCCGGCAGCGTTTATCGAAACCAATATCATCGGCACCTACACGTTGCTGGAAGTGACGCGCTCCTACTGGAACGACTTGGATAGCGAAGGTCAGCAAGCCTTTCGCTTGCACCATATTTCCACCGACGAGGTCTATGGTGATCTGGAGGGGCCAGAGGGATTATTTACGGAAGAGACCTCCTACGCACCAAGCTCCCCATACTCCGCCAGCAAGGCTAGCTCAGATCATCTTGTACGCGCTTGGCACCGGACCTATGGCCTGCCCACCCTGATCTCTAATTGCTCCAACAACTACGGGCCCTATCACTTCCCCGAGAAGCTGATCCCGCTGGTGATCCTTAATGCGTTGGAAGGCAAGGCGCTGCCGGTCTACGGCAAGGGCGAGCAGATTCGCGATTGGCTTCATGTTGAGGATCATGCTCGCGCGCTCTACAAGGTGGCGACCGAGGGTAGGGTGGGGGAGACCTACAACATCGGCGGTCGTAACGAGAAGCAGAACATCGAAGTCGTAGAGGCCATCTGTTCGCTGCTGGACGAACTGGCCCCTTCACACTTCACTTCTCATGCCTCACTCATAACCTACGTCCCCGACCGCCCGGGCCACGACCTCCGGTACGCCATCGACGCGGGCAAGATCGAACGCGAACTCGGCTGGCACCCGCAAGAAACCTTCGAATCCGGCATCCGCAAGACCGTGAAGTGGTACCTCGACAACTTCGAATGGTGTCGCCGAGTGCAGGATGGCAGCTACCAGCGTGAACGCCTGGGTGTCACCACAGCTTAAAAAATATGGGAGCGCAGCCTTCTTCACTGCGAGAAGCTCCACGCAGCCATCGCAGATTCAGACAAGGATTCCACATGACACGCAAAGGCATCATCCTCGCTGGCGGCTCTGGCACGCGCCTGTACCCCATCACCATGGGCGTCTCCAAGCAACTCCTGCCCATCTACGACAAGCCGATGATCTATTACCCGCTGTCGGTACTGATGCTGGCCGGGATTCGTGAGGTGCTGATCATCACGACCCCGGAAGACAGGCCCAGCTTCGAGCGTTTGCTGGGTGACGGCAGTCAGTTTGGGATCGAGCTGAGTTATGCCGAGCAACCCAGCCCTGATGGCCTGGCCCAGGCCTTTATCATTGGTCAGGACTTTATCGGTACCGACAGTGTCTGCTTGGTGCTGGGTGATAACATCTTCTATGGTCAAGGTTTTACCCCGAAACTGCTGCAGGCGGCGGCACAGCACAGCGGTGCTACAGTATTCGGCTATCAGGTCAAGGATCCAGAACGTTTCGGTGTGGTGGAGTTCGACGCCAACCACCGGGCCATTTCTATCGATGAAAAACCATCCAAACCTAAGTCGCACTTCGCGGTGACGGGGCTCTACTTCTACGACAATGACGTGGTGGAGATCGCCAAGCAGGTCGAACCATCCCATCGTGGAGAACTGGAGATTACCAGCGTCAACCAAGCGTACCTGGAGCGCGGTGATCTCAATGTGGAGCTGCTGGGGCGCGGGTTTGCCTGGCTGGATACTGGGACCCATGAGAGCCTGCTAGAAGCTGCTCAGTTTGTCGAAACCATTGAAAAGCGGCAGGGATATAAAATCGCCTGTTTGGAAGAAATTGCCTTTAGCAAGGGGTGGCTAAACACTGAAGTTCTACAGCGCTTGGGGGGGAAGTTAAAGAAGAATGGATATGGGCAGTATTTACTGGCGATTGCTGAGGAAAAGTTATGAGTCTAGTTCAGTGGGTTGATTTTCCTCATTTAGGTGACGAACGTGGCTCCCTGATTGCGTTGGAAGCCAATAAGACGGTCCCGTTCGAGATCAAGAGGGTGTACTACATTTATCACACTGGGCAGAATGTGAGTCGTGGCTATCATGCCCATAAGGATCTTAAGCAGGTGGCCATTTGTTTGGCAGGGCGTTGCCGCATGGTGCTCGACGATGGCGATACCCGTGAAGAGACTTGGCTCGACCGCCCAACCAAAGGCTTGCAGATAGAAAG
The DNA here is from genome assembly GCF_030553075.1 of Halomonas sp. I5-271120. Classification (NCBI taxonomy): domain Bacteria; kingdom Pseudomonadati; phylum Pseudomonadota; class Gammaproteobacteria; order Oceanospirillales; family Halomonadaceae; genus Halomonas; species Halomonas sp. I5-271120. Next base: position 3,762,752 of record NZ_CP130701.1, on the reverse strand, counting down.
CATGATCTGGCGAGAAATGCATGACTTCAGCGGGGACTGCGTGCTGCTGGTGCTGGCAAGCGAGCATTATGATGAACGCGACTATATCCGTAATTATGAAGACTTCCTTAAGCTGAGCCGCAATGTCCACCATACACCCTCTCGCTGACGTACATACTACAGAAATTGGCAGTCATACACGTATTTGGCAATACAGCATCGTGTTGTCAGGTGCGCGAATTGGCAAGAATTGCAACATTTGTGCGCACACACTTATTGAAGCCGACGTCATTATTGGTGACTATGTGACGGTCAAGTCTGGCGTATTTCTCTGGGACGGGACCCGACTCGAGAATCATGTGTTTGTTGGGCCCAATGCTACGTTTACCAACGATCCGTTTCCTCGGTCAAAAGAGTACCCTGACTCATTCAGCGGCATAACAATAAAACAGGGGGCTAGCATTGGTGCCAATGTGACGCTGCTCCCTGGTATCACCATCGGCGCTAATGCCATGGTTGGGGCTGGTGCTGTTGTGATTAAAGATGTTCCCGAGCGCGCGCTTGTCGTGGGCAATCCCGCCAAAGTGATTCGGTATATTGAAATATGATTCCTTTTCTTGATCTCCAGGCCCCTTACCTGGACTTGAAACAACCTATCAACGATGCTGTTTCTCGAGTGCTCACTAGCGGGTGGTATGTGCTCGGCCCTGAGGTCGAAGCCTTTGAGGCCGAGTTTGCCGACTACTGCGGCGTCGATCACTGTGTGGGCGTGGCCAACGGCTTGGATGCGCTGATACTGGCGTTGCGCTCCCTAGAGGTGGGCCCGGATGACGAAGTGATCGTCCCCTCGAACACCTACATCGCTACTTGGCTGGCGGTATCCACCGTGGGTGCCACCCCGGTGCCTGTAGAACCAGACCCCGCCACTCATAATATCGACCCTGCCCGCATTGAAGCGGCGATCACCTCTCGCACGAAGGTGCTATTGCCGGTGCATCTTTACGGTCAGCCGGCTGACCTGGATCCCATCCTTGCTCTAGCAAAACGCCATGACGTAAGGGTGGTGGAGGACGCCGCCCAGGCTCACGGTGCTCGCTACAAAGGGCAACGCATCGGGGGCCATGGCGATATCGTTTGCTGGAGCTTCTACCCCGGCAAGAACCTGGGTGGCATGGGCGATGCCGGCGCCATCACTACCCATGTTGCCGAGCTAGCCGACCGCGTGGCAATGTTGCGCAACTACGGCTCGCGGGAGAAATATGTCCACGAAGTGCAGGGACTCAATTCTCGCCTCGATCCGCTTCAGGCTGCTGTGTTGCGCGTTAAGCTGCAGGTGCTGGATGAATGGACCGAACGCCGCCGTGCTATCGCCGCTGTGTATTCTGATGCGCTTTCCGGCACCGGTTTGGTACTCCCCTATGTACCCAAATGGGCAGACCCGGCATGGCATCTCTATGTGGTGCGCAGTCAGCGGCGCGATGCGCTTCAGGCCGACCTCAAGGAGTCGGGGGTCGCGACGCTGATTCACTATCCGATTCCGCCACACCGCCAGCGGGCCTATGCCGGCCATAGCGTCGCTCAGGAGGTGCTGCCTCTGGCCGACCAACTTGCCGGCGAGGTCCTTAGCCTGCCGATGGGCCCTCATTTGTACCCGGAACAGGCCAAGCAAGTGGTCGAGGCGGTCAAGCGCTCAGCTTAATTTCCTATGTGTCGGGTCCCGTGTGTGAAAGCTTTATGCGTTTCCTCTGAAAAGAAGCGACGCTATGCAATGTTATTATCCGATCCACTAGGTTTTATACAGATAATACGCAAAACTTAAGAATAAGCACTTACATGCACGAAAGGGTTAATCTGTGACGCTGCTAAAAACCAGCTTTCTGAATGGGATTGCAGTCATAATCAAAATGCTAACAATGTTGAGTATTAATAAAATACTCGCTATTTATGTTGGTCCATCAGGTTATGCAGCTATTGGTAATTTTCAAAATGCCGTACAAATTTGCACAGCTCTGGCCAGTGGTGCAATCGGCAAAGGTGTAACTAAATATACGGCCGAATATCACGGAGACGAAGTTAAGCAATATGCAGTCTGGCGCACAGCAGGAACGATTTCGATAATCGGGTCAGTTATAGTTGCTATTGGCTTAATCACGTTTAACAAATTCTTGGCGGGCTGGTTCCTCAAAGATGAAAGTCTCGGCAGTATATTTATCTGGTTTGCCACAACACTTGTCCTATTTGTATTCAACACCTTGTTACTTGCTATTCTTAACGGAAAAAAAGAAATTCACCGCTATGTGATGGCCAACATATCCGGTAGCCTATTTGCGCTGGCGGTCACCACCGTTATGACTGTCAAATTAGGTCTTTATGGAGCGCTGGTTGCCTTGGCGATCTACCAGTCACTGACGTTCTTCGCCACTCTGGCGATAACATATAAATCAAGCTGGTTTAGCTTAAGAAATTTCATTGGTACTATTGACAGTTTTGTATTAAAAAATCTCTTTCGATACTCCTTGATGTCATTGGTTAGTGTGGCTGTAGGGCCAGCTGTGAACTTTTTAATCCGCACTTATATTTTTGAAAATGTTGGCGTTGATAGCGCAGGTTTGTGGGAGGCCATGCAGAGGCTTGGTGGTGCATATATAATGTTTTTCACCTCTGTACTTTCAGTTTATCTTTTGCCAAAGCTTTCCGAGACAAAGAATGTTAAGTTGATTGTTAATGAGGTGGTGAATGCCTGGTATCTGCTGGTCCCTGTCTCGGTTGGTGCTGCAGTTTTTGTATACTTAATACGCGACAATTTGATTCTTCTTCTTTTCAGTGATGATTTTATGAAGATGGGGGATTTGTTTATTTGGCATTTTGCAGGCGAGGTGCTTAGACTTACAGCATGGATCTTGGCTTTTGTGATGATAAGCAAATCAATGTTAATGATCTTTATAAAAACGGAAGTGATATTCAATGCGCTTTATTTTGTTTTGACGATTGTCTTTGTTGATAGCTATGGTCTTGTTGGTGCGGCAATGTCATATGCGTTTTCTGGTCTGATTTATCTCATTTCAATGGTGTATATTTTCTTTTTAAGCAATAAGTATTCATTTTATAAAAATAGAGATATATACGAATAATACCGGCTGTTGCAGATTCTGAGTGCAGCAGTGTCATTGTATAGATGATGGACCTTCTTGATATAGTTCATCCATCACCTCTATTGGATATTTGAAATCAAAGCGTTTGCGTGGGCGCATGATCAGCTCCAAGGCGATGGTATCCAGCTCTTAAAGGCTGAATTTGGCAGGAGCAGAAAAACGGCTCTGGATGAAATATATCTGGAAGGCATTCTCTCGGTGTAGGGGGAGGGGTTTATGATTTTTTCCTGTTGATGTATTTAATATCGTAAACAGAAAGAATTGCATATACTGAAAGGATGGTCTCAAGTTCCAAGTGCAAAGCTATTGAGGGGGTAGGAAAACGCATGAAAAACCGCTCTACGACGGACTTCGTAGCGAATTAGCAGTAGGTGTCGTGTCCCGTGTGATTGACCACCCACTTGGTAAATAACTCAGGGTGGGCGGTCTACCAAGTGCATATATGGTCTCCTCCCGGCTTGCAAGGCCTCAGGCTGAAGAAAGGGACAGGTTGGCTTTCATATATCCGGCCTGTTGTTGAAGCCCGAGGCTTCTGGCCTTGATGAGACATTCGCGCATACCGTCCTTATCAACACTTCGGCATTGGCTGCCACTGCACTTGCCAGGTTTTCAGTATGCCGGTCTGACCTGTTTTTCATCGTGCCTGGTGACTTCGCAACCTTGAGATTGGTGAGTCTTACCTCACCATGACCAGCTAATGCTCCGATCTAGTTTGGTTTTATGCTGCGCTGGATGGTCTCACACAGTAATTCTCACCACGAGTGATGATCACCCAAGCGATCCGAATTAACTTGTTGGCCAAGGCGACAGTGGCCTTGTTAACGCCGCGGGTAGCCACGAGACGATTGATCCACTGATGAAGAGCGTCGTCTTTTCCTGCAGCACACCTGACAGCAGCCCTGGCGCCATGAATAACTAGGCCTCGAACGTAAGAGTCGCCCCGTTTCGTGATGCCTAGTAGTACATTCCGGCCGCCCGTACTGAATTGCTTGGGCACCAACCCCAAGGCGGCCGATGCATCACGTCCGCGAGCAAACTGTTTGCCATCGCCCATCCAGCTTTTGACCGCTTTGCTTACAATGGGGCCAAATCCGGGAATTTTTAGTAATCGCTGGCAGACGGCGTCCTGTCGGGTGTCATGCTTCAGTTGATCATCATACCAAGCTAACTCCTCGTCCACAGCGATCAGCCGTGAATGCTGGCGATGCAGCAAGGTGCGCATTCTATCGGTCAAATCATTGCGCGTATCTTCCAGGATATCGGGTAGTGCCTTTCTCAAGACGCTATGTCCTTGTTTCAGCACCAAGCCATATTCTGCGAGTAGCCCGCGCACGTGATTGATCAATCGCGTGCGCTCTGCCGACAGGTGCCTGCGCATCTGCAAAAAGGTCTGCTCATCTTGATGCTCGATAGACTTGATAGCCACGGGCCGGATGGCGCCGTGCTGGCAGGCTTCGGCTATCGCTTGAGCATCGTTGTAATCGTTTTTCTGGCCGCGAAGGTACCCCTTGACATGTTGAGCCGGTAGGAGCTGGACACGATGGCCGAGCTTTTGAATCTCGCGAGCCCAGTGGTGAGAGGAAGCACAGGCTTCCATGGCTACCGTGCACGCGGGTTGTTGAACCATGAAATTCAGTAGCTTGGGACGAGTGAGTTTGGTCTTTCCTTCACGCTTGCCCTGCGAGTTGAGTGTCACCAGGTAGAAGCTGGAGGTGGTCAACTTCGAAGGGGATGCCTATGTCACGGATGAGAAGAACCGGGGCAGGCAAGCGACGTGTTATCACATTGTGAGCGATCTTACTGAAGAATTTCATGAGCTTAGATATGAGTGGCCAGGGTTAAAAACGGTAGGCATGGTCATGAGTTTCCGTCAGGAAGGTGACGAAACGCCAGAGATGCCGATGATCTGTTACTACATCAGCTCAGCCGAGCTTAGCGCCAAAAAGCTGGCGGAAGCGGCTCGCCAGCACTGGTTTGTCGAGAACAAGCTTCACTGGTCCCTGGACGTTGCTCTCCGTGAAGATGCCTGAAAATCCACCGCGGACAGGCGGCGGAAAACCTTGCGAGGGTCCGGCATATTGCTGAATTACCTGAAAGGGAAGAAGCGTTTCAAGGGCGGAATTCGGCGAAAACAGAAGAAAGCGGCGCTGGATGAGACGTACCTTGCAGATGTTCTCGCGGTGTGAATTTTTTCATGCGTTTTCCCTGGGCTGAGCATTGGGGAGCGTAAGTGGTACAGCTAGAGTCACTGACAGGGAAAAGTGCGAAAGGAAAAAGCGAGTAAATATTTATAGTAATCGGTTGATTATATGATCTAAAATTCCAGGAATAACGCCATGTAAACATGGTTTATTTTCAAACAAAGACGTGTTTCATTATGTTGTTCGGTTTTTACAGGCGGGCAAAATATATTAAAAGGTTTTTGCGTAATGTTGGTTATCAAACTAGTTGGTGGGCTGGCAAGCCAGTTACATAAATATTCAGTAGCACTTTCTATCAGCAAAGAAATTGGATGTGATTTAAAAGTTGATTGCTCTTTCTTTGATAAGAGGCAGTTGAGATTTAACCCCATAATGTATTATAATTTGCCTAGCTTGGGCTTTGAGCCAAGTATCGCAAGCGATGATGATATATGTAAGGCAAAAGGATACAGCACATTTAATAGCTGCATTTATAAGATCAGTAACTCTACTTGTCTTGATAGTATTTCACAGGGAAGTCTGAAGCGACTTTTTAGCTATTATGAAAGAAAGCTCTATGTATCCGGGATGCTTGATAAGGGTGTTTATAATGTAGATATTTCGGACGTTAAAAGTAAGGAGTGGAGGGATGACTTAATATCTAAATATGAGGACAGTATATACATTTCGGGTGAGTTTGGGATGAATTTTGACATTATTGAAGATGTTAGAGATGAGGTTTCAGCTCGTGTCAAAAGTTGCAAAATTTCTAAGCAAGCTGGAGAGATTCTTAACTTAATAAAGCAGAATAAAAATAATTCAGTCGCCGTTCATGTGAGAAGAGGCGACTATGTTGATAACGCATCTACAAATGACTTCCATGGCACATGTAATGTAGAGTACTATAGGAAGTGTATGAGGGAGTTGGAGGATAGAAATATAGATGGTTTATATTTATTTTTCTCTGACGATATAGAATGGGTCAAAAAAGAATTTTCCTCTTTTATTCCTGATAATTCATATTTTGTCGAAGGTAATAATGCGCATGAAGACTTTTCGCTGATGACGCACTGTTCTTTTCATGTGATTGCTAATAGTGGTTTTAGTGGTTTTGCTGCTTGGTTGAGTCAGGTTCCAGAGTTTAATGTTTTTAGTCCATCAAATTGGTTTTTAAATGAAAGCGCCAATACTAATCAATTAAAGATGCTGCCAAAAAAATGGAATTATATGTGATGAAGACACTATAGGTAAAGAGAAAATTGTGTTATCCCTCGGCGGATGCAGCTTCTGAGTGCAACACGGTCAATGAATCGATGACGGAGCTTCATGGTACTTCGCCATCAGTTCGCTCATCACCTCAATGGTACACTTGAAGTCGAAGCGCTTTCGCGGGCGCATGTTCAACTCAAACGCTATGTCATCCAGTTCCTTCTGGCTGTAGACCGATAGGTCCGTTCCTTTGGGCAAGTATTGCCGTATCAGGCCATTGATATTTTCATTGGCGCCTCTCTGCCACGGGCTATGCGGATCACAAAAGTAGATGGCAACACCGGTATTCTGGGTAATCTTGGCGTGCTGCGTCATCTCGCGCCCTTGGTCATACGTCATACTCTTCCGCGCGGCCAACGGCATGCGGTTTAGCGCAGCGCTAAAGCCTTCCACTGCCGAGGTGGCGGTCGCATCGTTCTTCTTCGCCAGGATCAGGTAACCGCTTTTCAGTTCAACGAGGGTACCGACAGCCGATGCGTTGCCCTTGCCTTTGATCAGGTCGCCTTCCCAGTGCCCGGGAAATTCCCGTTTTTCCACCTCGGGAGGGCGGAGATGAATGCTGACCATATCAGGGATCTGACCGCGCCGATCAACTTGCCCACGCCGGGGCTTTCGAGTGGATTTTCCTTGCCGTAAGCAGTGTATCAACTCTTTTCGCAGCTCACCGACGGGCAATGCGTAGATGGCACTGTAGATCGTTTCACGGCAGACGTAGGCGTCTCGAAGGTCAGGAATATTCATATGCTTGAGCTTGCCGCTGATCTGCTCGGGGGACAAGCGCCGACGCAGCATATGCTGAATCAAGGCAAACTGAGGACTGCCAGGAAGCAGCTTGCGCCTTGGCCGACAGACGGCTCGACGGCCAAGGCGACGCTGTTGCGCGTGTGATACTCGGTATCTGCTACCAGGGGATCCATTGCGCCGTATCTCTCGACTGATTGTCGACGGTGACCGCTCAAGCAGAGCCGCCACCTTCCTGATGCTCAGGCCTTGCTGGAGGCTGACCTGGATCGTTGCACGTTCTTCGATGCAGAGTTCTGAATATGACATGGATACAACACCTTACCGATTTGATCAGGTGTTGCACTCAGAATTTGCGGTCAAGGATTCTCGCCATGTGACGAATTTCTTGTTTTTCTTGAAACGAATCACAGTAACAAGATGCACTTCGGAGTAAGGCAGTGAAAAGCATAAGCCATGAAAAACCTTTAGTTAGCGTAGTAATACCTTGTTACAACCACGCCCAGTTTGTAAAAGACTCTATCCAAAGTGTTATATGTCAAGACTATGATAATATAGAGCTAATAATAATCGACGACGGGTCAAAAGATAAAACGGTAGAAATTGTCAAAGAGATGATACCGTTGTGTGAAAAGAGGTTTCAACGATTTGACTTCAGAAGTCGGCCCAATAAAGGGTTGAGTGCTACTTTAAATGAAGCACTAGCGTGGTGTAAGGGGGAGTACTTTTCTCCTTTAGCTTCAGATGATATGGCTTTGCCGCATAAAACTAGCTTTCTAATCAGTAAGCATCACCAGCTTAGTGCTGCGGTGATTTTTGGGTCCGTAAAAAAAATCAAAAGCAATGCGGAAAGTCAAGATTTAATCTTGAACTGTGAGCATTTGTTTAAAGACCTTTTGTTTATTAAGAATATTCCTTTTGCACCTGCTAGCATGATCAGAACTGATGTTATACGCGGAATGGGTGGTTTTAAAGAGGATATTGCTTTGGAGGATCTTTATCTTTGGCTTAAAATTACTTCATGTGGAGAGAAGATGTACTCCTTTCCAGAAGTTGTTGTTAAGTATAGAGATCATCCAAGCAACACGATAAAAAAATTTAAATTTATGCACGAGCAAAGGGTTAAGGTTCTAGATTTATTTTGCACTAGCTCGGAATATGGCGAAGCTAGGAAAAATGCCATTGTTTTAGGCGCTAAAGCAATAGCTAGCGAGGAATTCAAAGAGCCTTTTAAGCTAGTGTTTAAAGAGCGAGTTTTTAATAAGCATGGGTTGATAATAATAATAAAAGCCATGACCCCAAGTAAGCTTATAAAGCTAATAAGGAAGTTTGTTTAGCATGTCGTCAACTTGCGCTGGTGTAATATGAGACTTTTTCTTAACAGGAAGCACCTTGCATGGAATTTACTCAGCTTGTTTTTTTTGTTAGGCGTGGTGCTTTTTTATTCTTTTTTAGTTAGTAGTAATGAGACTATTGTTGATGCAAGAAATTACTTCTACTATTACAATGATATTCTAGACAATGGTTTTATTAGCTCTGCCTGGAAGAATTATGATGGCAGTGGTAAATTTGAGCCTGTAATTCTAGTTTTTTACAAATTGTATGCTATTTTATTTGGTTCGCTGGTTCATACGGATAAGTTCTACTGGTTTGTTTTTTACAATTATGTGGTGATTGGGCTTTTAACAGTTTGCATTATCTCGCTATTCTCTAAGATGTTTGTTCCTTCCAAAAAACACATGGCCATTTTTTTTTCCATACTTCTTTCTTTTTTTTGGTTTCCATCTTATTTGAATATGTTGTGGTTGTGGCGCGCTGATATCGCCTACACCTTCGCACTGTTAAGTTTGTTTTTGTTTTTAAGTGGTAGATTATATTACTCTGCGTTTTTTTCTATAGCTGCAACCTTAACCCATTATTCGAGCTTTCCAATAATAGCGGTCATATTGTTTTTTCATATATTTGTCTTTCACTTTAAAAATGGTTCTTCTGGCGTCAAGGCTTTAGTTGTGGTTGTGTTTTCAATTTGCATCTCTTTTCTTTATGTTTTTATCAAGCAATATGTGTCTTCAGGATCTGCTAAGTGGGGCGGTGATTATTATCTCCGCTATATTATTTTGCTTTATTTCTTTTTCGGGGTGGTTGTTTACTATTTAATGCTGAGTTCTTTGAGATCTAGTTTCTCTAACTATCTATATAGTTTTTTATTTTCTATATTAATGTTTTTCTTGTTTAGTTTGATAGTCTCAATATTAGGTGCAAGAAACTATCAAGATTCATTCAGGATTATGCATTTTTCATACCTTTCCTTTTGTATTTTTTTTCCTATCCTTATGATGTTGAGTAACATATGTATGAAAATTATTTCTTCTACATACCTTTTGATTGGCGTGATGGCAGCTTTTTACTTATTTTCAGGCTTCTATATAAGTCTCGGTTAGTGAGGCTCTGAAGAAGGAAATGCTGAATAATCCTACCGCCTCCTGACAGAGCCATCTGATGAAGCAGATATCGTCCGCCCAAGTAGAGCTCCAAAACAAGAAGAAGATCCTGATCTTATCCAGTAATCGTCGACATCTATCTAAGCGATCGTTGGGCCTTAAAGGCCTCAGGGCTGATTATCCCAATTGCATTGTGTCGGCAACGGAGCCTGTCAACATAGATGTCGTATGACATGGCGCTGATTCTTTAAAATCCTTCAGCCCGCGACACCTGATTTCTCTCGGGATTCAGGTGCACCACCTCTGGCAGGCTGAGGTTGCGGATGCCACCCGACCAACGCTCTGGGTGACGCTGCTTTGCTGCTTCGAAGATCTCCCGGCGCTGTGCCAGAATTTCCCTTGCTTCACCGTTGTGACGCTGACCAGGCGTGACATAACGAAGGGCGCTGTGCCGGTGTTCGTGGTTGTACCATACGATGAATTGCTGAACCCACGCTTGGGCCTCAACCAAGGTGGCAAAGCCGTCGGCGGGGAACCCCGGCCGGTATTTCATCGTCTTGAAGGCCGACTCTGCAAAGGCGTTGTCGTTGCTAACGCGCGGTCGGCTGTACGATGAAGTAATACCCAGGTCGTACAGTTTTTCCAGGAAGGTCGATGCTCTCATCGGACTGCCGTTATCTGAGTGCAATATCAAAGGCTTGTGGCGATCCGTCAGACGCTCTCGCCAACAGGTCTTCTGAATCAGCTCTGCCGCCAGCTCGCCCGTCTCGGCTTCATAGACCTCATATCCAACGATTTTCCGGCTGCCCCCTCTGTCAGCCGTGAAACGAGCTACAGCGCTATCTATGCGTTGCCCGTCGGAGAGCTACGAAAAGAGCTGATCCACTGCTTGCGGCAAGGAAAAGCGACTCGCAAGCCGCGGCGAGGGCAAGTCGATCGGCGCAACCAGATCCCTGATATGGTCAGCATTCACCTCCGTCCTCCCGAGGTGCAAAAGCGTGAACTCCCCGGGCACTGGGAAGGCGACCTGATCGAAGGCAAGGGCAATGCATCAGCTGTCGGCACCCTCGTCGAATTGAAAAGCGGTTACCTGATTCTGGCGAAGATGAACGATGCAACCGCGACCGCTGCCGTGGAAGGCTTTAGCGCTGCGCTGAACCGAATGCCATTGGCTGCACGGAAGAGCATGACATATGACCAGGGACGCGAGATGACGCAGCATGCCCAGATCACCCAGAATACCGGTGTTGCCATCTATTTCTGTGACCCGCATAGCCCGTGGCAGAGAGGTGCCAACGAAAATATCAATGGGCTCATACGGCAATATCTGCCCAAGGGAACGGACCTATCGGTCTATAGCCAGCAAGAACTAGATGAAATCGCGCTTGAGCTGAACATGCGCCCGCGAAAGCGCTTCGATTTCAAGTGCCCCATTGAAATGATGAGCGAACTGATGGCGCAGTACCATGAAGCTCCGGCATCAACGCATTGACGGTGTTGCACTCAGAAGCTGCATCCGCCATGTGCAGAAAACAGGGGGTCATTACAAAGCCTTGACTAGTAGTGGATAACTTCACCTTCCTATTAATAGATTAGAAAAGCAATTTTAATCGTGTTAATTATAAAGCAGAGTGTGCATGATGGTTGATAGTGTTTTAATAATTTATACCCCACTTGGGGGTGTTAAGAGCTCATCTGAAGCATACGGTATCGCTTTATCAAATAAGACTTATAAGGTTAAGCATGTATTAATTTCTGAGAAGGGTGGGGTTTTAGCAAAGCTTACCTTCTTGTTGAAAAATTTCCTTTCCATTGGGTGGGATATTTTTAGTCATAGGAAAGGAGTAATAATATTAAATCATTTTGAATCTTTCCCTTATTATTTCATTGCAAGGTTGGTTTCTGCTAGAAAGGTTTTGTTTGTTTTTCATACAGATTTGCATGGATACCTAGAAAACATAAATTCAAAAAAAAGAATTCTTATAAGGTCCCTACTTTATTTTGTGCGTGAACAAGACGCTACGTTTGTCTCAAAGTCTGCACTTTTGAGATATGCTAAAAGCGAGTCTAGGTCTGGATACATTTATAATCCAGTGGTGTGCAATTATTCGAAGCATTACTCGCCTGTATTTATAAATAATAAAAACAATAACATTAAGATTTTTGTATACATTGGGAGGTTGCATCAGGGTAAGGGTGTGGGTGTTATTTTGAAAGTTATAAAAAAACTAAAATCCTCAGAAGAACAATGTTTTTTATATGTTTATGGGAGCGGGCCGGAGCTTGGAGAGTTGAAAGATTATAGCAAAAAGCTTGGAGTTGAAAGCCAGGTTTTTTTTATGGGGTACTCTGAAAATCCATTTATAGAAGATGAGTTTCCAGTTTCACCAGATGCTTTACTTCTATGTAGTGGTTTTGAAGGTTTTCCTTCTGTTTTGGTTGAAGCTCTATTCCATGGTATATATGTTATTTCAAGCAACTGTAATACTGGTCCATCTGAAATAATTTCGGGATCTGTTGGTGCCTCTGATTTTTCCTATAATTCAAACGGAGCTTTGTTCCCAGTCCCCGATCTTTCTATGCAATATGATGAAGATTATTTTGGCGAAGGTGAAGAGCATCTTTATTATATTTTGAAAAATTTTGACTTTCGCCAGCTTTCATCCTCATCGTGCAAGAAGAGAAGGATGGATTATGTAAGCGAGAAATTTTCTCAAGATGCATTTATTAGGATGATTGATAATAAAATTTGATATTGTATCTTTTTTGCTCCCACAAATCCTGTATTCAACCGATATGATCATGGCAGTACTATGATGGGTTACGTGTTGCACTTGGTTGTTGAGATCACCGATGATAGTTTAGATTCGAATCACTGAGCGTCATATTCTCCCAAAAATTCTTATGCAAGAAGTGGAGTCGAAATGAAAAAAGCATTAATTACTGGTGTTACCGGTCAAGATGGATCTTATTTGGCTGAGTTTCTTCTCGAAAAGGGCTATGAAGTCCACGGGTTAAAGCGTCGAAGCTCTCTTTTTAATACTCAGCGTATAGACCACATTTATGAAGACCCCCACGTTGATAACCAGAGATTTATTCTACATTATGGCGACTTGACAGACTCAACCAACCTGATTCGTATCATTCAGGAGGTAAAGCCTGATGAGGTCTATAATCTTGGTGCCCAGTCTCACGTTGCCGTTTCATTCGAGTCGCCTGAGTACACCGCCGATGTGGATGCTATGGGGGCACTACGCCTGTTAGAGGCTATTCGGATTTGTGGTCTGGAGAACAAAGTTCGCTTTTATCAGGCTTCTACATCAGAACTGTATGGCTTAGTTCAAGAAACCCCTCAAAAAGAAATTACGCCTTTTTATCCGCGCTCCCCTTATGCTGTAGCTAAGCTTTATGCTTACTGGATCACAGTGAACTACCGTGAAGCGTATGGCATGTATGCCTGTAATGGCATTCTTTTCAATCATGAAAGCCCCCGGCGCGGGGAAACCTTTGTTACCCGCAAGATAACCCGTGGTTTTTCTAATATTGCTCAGGGTCTCGAAGACTGCATTTACATGGGTAACATGGATGCTCTTCGCGATTGGGGCCATGCTAAGGACTATGTGTGCATGCAGTGGATGATGCTACAACAAGACAAGCCTGAAGATTTTGTGATTGCTACCGGAAAGCAGTATTCGGTGCGTCAGTTCATTGAATGGACAGCTCGTGAGTTAGGAATCACCTTGAAGTTTGAAGGGAAGGGCACCGATGAAGTGGCGATTGTAAAGGCAGTGGAAGGAGATAAAGCCCCTGCCGTCAGCGTGGGGGATGTGCTTGTCCGTGTTGATCCGCGCTACTTCCGCCCTGCGGAAGTAGAAACGTTGCTGGGCGATCCTTCTTACGCTAAAAAGCAGCTGGGTTGGGAGCCGGAAATTTCCACGCAAGATATGTGTGCAGAAATGGTGGCTGAGGATTTGAAAGTCGCTCAGCGTTATGCGCTTCTCAAGGAACATGGCCATCATGTACCTGTATCCACGGAGTGAGTAAAGGCATGCGCATTCTATTAACGGGTGGTTCCGGTATGGTTGGTAGAAACCTTCTGGACCATGCTTCTGCAAGAGAGTATGAGATACTGGCACCTCGCAGTCGAGAATTAAACTTGCTCGATAGAGAGGCTGTCGCGGAATATCTTCGAGAGAATAAGCCAGACTTGCTAATTCATGCAGCAGGTCGGGTCGGTGGCATCCAAGCTAACATGGCTGATCCGGTCGGCTTCTTAGTGGAAAATACCCAAATGGGTGTCCATGTCATCAATGAAGCCTACCGGGCAGGTATAAGCCACTGTATCAATCTGTCAAGTTCATGCGTATACCCGCGCAATGCCCCTAACCCTTTAAGCGAAGATCAGATATTGACGGGGGAGCTTGAGCCGACAAATGAAGGTTATGCTCTTGCCAAGATAACTGCTATGCGCTTATGTCAATACATTTCACAGATCAGTGGAAGTGCGCATTATACAACGCTCATTCCCTGCAATTTGTATGGACGTCACGACAAATTTGATCCTGCCAATTCGCACATGATTCCTGCGGTGATCCGAAAAATTCATGAAGCCCGCCAGTCAAACGCATCTAGTGTTGAAATCTGGGGAGATGGAGAAGCTCAGCGTGAATTTATGTACGTTGAGGATCTAGCTGATTGTGTCTTTTCCGTTGCCGAAAAAATGCGCATTGGTGATGAAGTGCCTGACGTGATGAATGTTGGGATTGGGCGTGATTATAGCGTCAATGAATATTATCAGGCTGTAGCAAGCGTTATCGGGTTCGAAGGTGAGTTTGTGCATAATTTGTCTAAGCCGGTAGGTATGCGTCAAAAATTGATTGATAGTACGAAGATAAACCAGCTTGGATGGATGCCTAGTACTGAGCTTTCAGTGGGTATCGAAAAGACATATCGCTTTTTTTTAGAGGAAGTTACTAATGGCTAAATATTCCCTTGCTTCCAGCACATGGGATCAGCATGAGATAGACGCTATTCAGCGCGTGGTTGACTCTGACATGTATAGCATGGGGGAAAATGTCGCTGAGTACGAGCGGCAATTTGCCAGTTTTTTTGAGACTAAATATGCCGTCATGACAAGTTCTGGCTCAACGGCGAACTTGTTGATGATTGCCGCTCTTTTTTTTACCAAACTACCACGCCTGCAGCGTGGGGATGAGGTGGTTGTGCCAGTAGTATCTTGGTCAACTACCTACTTTCCCCTTCAGCAATACGGTCTAAAAGTAAAGTTTGTTGATATTGATCCCGAGACTCTTAATGTTGATTTGGGTAAGCTAGAAGCAGCCATTACAGATAAAACAAAAGCTATTCTACTAGTTAATCTACTCGGAAATTCTAACGATTTTTATGCTATCCAAGAGATGGTAGCAGGAAAGGATATCGTGGTGCTCGAGGATAATTGTGAATCCATGGGTGCCGAGTTTGGTTCTAAAAAAACCGGTACGTTTGGATTGATGGGCACGTTTAGCTCATTTTTCTCTCATCATATTGCCACGATGGAAGGCGGTTGTGTAATTACAGACGATGAAGAACTTTACCACATACTTCTTTGCATTCGAGCGCATGGGTGGACCCGAAACTTACCCAGCGACAATCAGGTGACTGGTAAGAAAAGCGACGATCCCTTTGAAGAATCGTTCAAGTTTGTGTTGCCCGGCTACAATGTTAGGCCGCTTGAAATGAGCGGCGCGATTGGTATTGAGCAGCTGAAGAAATTGCCTGGTTTTATTGAGCAACGGCGCCGTAATGCCACCATTTTTAATGATCTTTTTGATGGCCATCCTTACCTGAATATTCAAATAGAAGTTGGTAAGAGCAGTTGGTTTGGCTTCTCTTTAGTTGTCAAAGAGAATGCTCCGTTTAGTCGGCAAGAACTGGTGGCAGCACTGCGTGAGGCGGAGATTGAGTGCCGGCCAATCGTTACAGGTAATTTTCTGAAAAATGAAGAAGTGCTGAAGTTTTTTGATTATGAGGTTTCTGGTGATATTGAGGCTGCGGATTATATTGACCAGCACGGCCTTTTTGTCGGTAATCATCAAGTTCCATTGGAAGATGAAATCCGACATTTGAAATCTGTTGTTGACGAACTAGGCGCTAGGCGATGAGTGCTTTGTCTGTAAAATATAAGGGTACTTCATATGTGCCTGATGAACAGTTTTCGCAGATAGCCGATATTACCCGGCGGATGCAGTCTCTGAGTGCAACAGCGGCATTGGAGAGATGATAGATCTTCTTGATATTTTGCCAGCAGTTCACCCATCACCTCTATCGGGGACTTGAAATCAAAACGCTTACGTGGGCGCATATTCAGCTCCAAGGCAATGGCATCCAGTTCTTCCTGACTATGCACGGATAAATCCGTCCCTTTGGGTAGATACTGGCGGATTAAGCCATTGATATTGAGGGTGCGGCCATCCTCTTGGCACCCTGCTGCCACGGTCTGTGTGGGTCACATAAGTAGATGGCCACCCCCGTTTCCTGAGTGATCTTCGCATGCTTAGCCATTTCTCTACCCTGGTCATACGTCATGCTTTTGCGTGCCGCCAGAGGCATCTGGTTGAGAGCAGAACTGAAGCCCTCCACGGCTGACGTCGCGGTAGCATCATTCATCTTTGCCAAGATCAGGTAACCACTTTTGAGTTCCACAATGGTGCCGACAGCAGAGGCGTTGCCCTTGATCAGATCACCTTCCCAGTGGCCGGGCACCTCACGTTTATCAACTTCAGGAGGACGGAGGTGGATGCTGACCATATCGGGGATCTGATTGCGCCTGCCGACTTGCCCTTTTCGAGGCTTACGGATCGATTTTCCCTGTCGTAGGCAATGAATCAGCTGTTTTCGCAGCTAACCGACAGGCAGTGCATAGATGGCGTTGTAGATCGTTTCACGGCAGACGTAGGCGTCTCTGAGGCTTGGTATCGTCATCCTCTTGAGCTTGCCGGCGATCTGCTCAGGTGACAAGCGCTGCCGCAGCATGTGAAGAAACAGCTCAAACCGTCCGCTACCGGGCACCAACTTGTGCTTCGGACGACACCCGACTCGCCGTGCCTTTCGGAGACGTTGGGCATGATGAACAACGTAACGTCCACCAAGTTCTTGATTGTGTTTTATTTCTCGACTGATCGGCGAGGGGGAGCGCTCTATCATTCGAGCGATCTGTCGCATGCTCATGCCTTGAGCAAGGCTGACGTGGATCGTGGCGCGCTCTTCAATGCTGAGTTTAGAATAGGACATGGATACAACATCTTACCTAAAAGATCAGGTGTTGCACTCAGATTCTGCGGCCAAGCGTTTATGCGCCTGGTGATGGCTGAACTAGGACGTGCAATGCAGTATAAGGATACCCAGCATCTGGGTATGTACGAACACTTCTACGGCGACAGTGTATTTGGTCCAACGCCTTCTACGCATTATATCCCCATTGGTCTGTTGATGGAGCTGTCTATATCTATTGATGAATTACCCCAGGATCAGCATGCCCTTTTTCTTGGTAGTCTATCCATCAGACTCTTGAATCTCTGGATGTTCATTCATACACTAAAGATTATCTTCACTCTCTTACTGAATGTGGCAACTAAACCATGATTTATCCTGTAGTGATGGCAGGGGGTACTGGGTCAAGGTTGTGGCCGATGTCCCGCGAGCTATATCCTAAACAATTTTTAAGTTTGGTAGGAGAGAAAACGCTCCTGCAAGAAACACTTAAGCGCCTAAATGGCATAGGCACGGCATCGCCTGTGCTCATTTGTAATGAAGATCACCGTTTTCTGGCTGCCGAGCAGTTGCGTCAGATTGGGCTTCTCGATCATAACATCATCTTGGAGCCAGTGGGTCGCAATACGGCACCTGCTATTGCGTTGGCCGCCCAAACGGCCTTGGAGTCTGACGCTGATGCACTCTTGCTGGTCTTGGCGGCTGATCATGCCATCGCCGATGCTGAAGCCTTTCGGGCAGCCGTGCGCCAGGCAGAACCCTTTGCTGAAGCTGGTGAACTGGTTACCTTTGGTATCGTACCTACCCATGCGGAGACTGGTTATGGCTATATCCGCCGTGGGGAGGCCGTAGATACTTTGTTCAAGGTGGCTCAGTTTGTCGAGAAGCCCAATATTGTCACAGCGAACGATTATGTGGCGAGTGGCGGATATTACTGGAACAGCGGCATGTTCCTTTTCCGAGCTGACCGTTACTTGGAAGAACTGAAGGCTTATCGGCCGGATATCTTCGATGCATGCCAGACTGCCATGAAGACAACCCAATCGGACCTGGACTTTATTCGCGTCGATGCTGTTGCGTTTGAACAGTGCCCTTCGGAATCGGTTGATTACGCTGTAATGGAAAAAACTAGCCGGGCTCTGGTGATACCTTTGGATGCTGGATGGAATGATGTCGGATCTTGGTCGGCCCTTTGGGAACTGGGTGAAAAAGATGAATACGGAAACGTCTGTGAAGGGGATGTAATCCACTACAAGACTGAAAACACCTATGTGCTCGCTGAAAATGCCTTAGTAACCACGGTGGGCGTGAAAGATCTCGTGATTGTCCAGACCAAAGATGCTGTTCTGGTCGCTGACATCCATCAAGTACAGGACGTCAAACGCATTGTGAGTGAACTCAAGTCGCAAGGCAGGGAAGAATGCCGTCTGCATCGCGAAGTCTATCGGCCTTGGGGCAAGTATGACTCCATTGACAACGGCAAGCGCTATCAGGTTAAGCGCATCACGGTCAAGCCAGGAGAAAAGCTTTCTGTCCAGATGCACCACCACCGGGCTGAACATTGGGTTGTGGTCTCCGGTACTGCAAATGTCACGATAAACGATAAGACGCAAATGCTCACCGAGAACCAGTCAATCTACATTTCGGTGGGTAGCGTTCACGCGCTGGAAAACCCTGGCAAGATTCCGCTGGAACTCATTGAAGTGCAGAGCGGTCCTTATCTGGGTGAAGATGATGTCGTGCGTTTTGATGATCGGTATGGTCGTTGCTGAGTATCCTAGGTGTTTAGTCTCGGAGTGTAATGGTTCATTGTACTGATCTTGCCCAGCAACAGTGAACATCCCGTTAAGGAAGTACACTGAACGAGGTGTCCTATGGCTAGGCAAATACTCCGATGAAGAAACAGCGTACCCATTACTCCGATGCCTATCGCGAGGAGGCACTTTCCCTCGCTGATCGCGTAGGCGTCACCGCCGCTGCTCGTGAGCTGGGTTTACAACCCAGCCAGCTTTACCAGTGGCGCGCTAAGGTTCAGCAGAAAAAGAGCTCGTCTGAGCGTGAGCAATCACTAGCGGATGAAAACGCCCGGCTGAAGCGGCAACTCGCTGAAATGTCGGAGGAAATGGCCATCATAAAAAAGCGGCGGTGTACTTCGCGAAAAACCTGAAGTGAAGTACACCTTCATCCACGGCCATCGTCATACGTTCCACATCCAGCTAATGTGTAAGGCAGGGAAAACGCATGAAAAACCGCTCTACGACGGGCTTCGTAGCGCTTTACCAGTAGGAGCTAATGTGGTCATCTAACGCCTTTTGCTCATGGATGACCCATGCTGACACCGTCTCTCATGCACCATTTATCGATCGTTCCCGACTTCCGCCAGGCTTGGAAAGTGCAGCATCAGCTGTCGGATATCTTGTTTCTGACCGTCTGTGCGGTGATCTGTGGTGCCGAGGGCTGGGGCGAAATCGAGGATTTTGGCCATGCAAAACTGGATTTTCTTAGCCAGTACGGTGATTTTGGTGCCGGAGTTCCTAGTCACGACACGTTGGCTCGGGTGATGTCCCTGGTGAGTGCCGAGCAGTTGCAGTCAGCCTTTGCCGAGTGGATGAAGGCCTGCCATGACGTCACCGATGGGGCGGTGGTGGCCATTGATGGCAAGACACTGCGCGGCTCGTACTGCCGAGGTAAGGGGAAGGGCGCCATCCATATGGTCAGCGCCTTCAGCGCGGCAAATGGGGTGGTCTTGGGTCAGGTCAAGACAGCGGAGAAGTCCAACGAGATAACGGCCATTCCGGAGCTGCTCAAGCTACTGAACCTGCAAGGGTGCCTGGTGACCATCGATGCCATGGGCTGCCAGAAGAAGATCGCCACTCAGGTCCTGCAGAAAGGTGCGGATTACCTACTCTCGGTGAAGGAAAATCAGCCAGCCCTGGCAGATGCCTTTGAGGCGGCGTTCCCCATGGCCAAGGTGGTCAACATCGATGGAAATGCCTATGTCACAGATGAAAAGAGCTGGGTGTGGTAAGAGACTCGCTACCACATCGTGAGTGAAATTACTGAAGACTCTCAGCAGTTTAGCTACGAGTGGCTAGGTGTAGGGTCCCGGATGATCAGATTGATCTTACCCAGCAATCGTGGACACCGATCTAAGCGATCATTCGGGCCTCGAAGGCCTCTGGGCTGATCATCCCAATTGCACTGTGCCGGCGCTGCCGGTTGTAGTCTATCTCGATGTACTCGAACACTTGCCGCCGCATGGCATTCCGGGTTTCGAAACGCTCACCATGGATCGCCTCAACCTTCAGGCTATGGAAGAAGCTCTCGGCACAGGCGTTATCATAGCAATTGCCTTTGGCGCTCATGCTGCACATGAGCTCATATTTCATGAGCAGTGTCTGGTACAGAGTTGAGCAATATTGGCTGCCACGATCGGAATGGGTAATCACTCCCTGGGGCGACTTTCGGCGCGACAACGCCATTTTGAGGGCATCACTCGCCAGATCCGCCGTCATCCGTTCACTCATGGCCCACCCGATCACTTTGCGCGAGTAGAGATCAATCAGCACCGCCAAGTAGAGCCATCCCTCAGAGGTCGCCAAGTACGTGATGTCGCCGACCCATTTCTGGTTGGGCGCCTTGGCGGTAAAGTCTTGTTTCAGCAGGTTGGGTGCCACCGGCAGAGAGTGCCTCGAGTTCGTCGTCGCCTTGAACTTGCGTGCCGCCTTGGCGCGAAGTCCCTGGCGTTGCAAGCTAGCGGCGACTGTCTTGCGATTCACCGACAGACCATCGTCGATGAGATCCAGTACCAACCTGGGAGCGCCTGAGCGCCCCCTCCGCCGCTGGAAAGCCTGCGCCACTCGCTGGTCGAGAATGGCCTGCTGACGGCGCCTCAGGGAGGGTGTGCCACCACGTTTACACCAGGCGTAGTAGCCACTGCGCACGACGCCAAGCGCCTTGCACATAAGCTGGATGTGGAACGTCTGGCGATGGCCGTGGATGAAGGTGTACTTCACTTCAGGTTTTTCGCGAAGTACACCGCCGCTTTTTTTATGATGGCCATTTCCTCCGACATTTCAGCGAGTTGTCGCTTCAACCGGGCGTTTTCATCCGCCAGTGATTGCTCACGCTCAGACGAGCTCTTTTTCTGCTGAACCTTAGCGCGCCACTGGTAAAGCTGGCTGGGCTGTAAACCCAGCTCACGAGCAGCGGCGGTGACGCCTACGCGATCAGCGAGGGAAAGCGCCTCCTCGCGATAGGCATCGGAGTAATGGGTACGTTGTTTCTTCATCGGAGTAGCTTGCCTAGCCATAGGACACCTCGTTCAGTGTACTTCCTTAACGGGATGTCCACTGTTGCTGGGCAAGATCAGATCGCCTATAGAAGTTATCCTCTGTTAGCAGCCAGTCGCAAGTGGATCCTGACCAGACCGGGGAAATTTAGAGATGACAACTATGACGTACAAGGTGTTTGCTAAGGGATCACCTCCACCTATGCTATGACATATTGTTACAACCCTTTAGCTATTGATTGTTAATTAATTTATTTTGGTAGGTTTTTATGAGCTCCCCTGAAGTTTCAGTTATAATGCCGGTATATAATTCGCAAGAATATATTTCTTCAGCCGTTAGTTCAGTTATAGATCAAAGTTTTCATGATTGGGAGTTAATTGTTGTAGATGACTGTTCTACTGATAGATCTGCTGAGTTTTTGGCTGATTTTTTAGCTAAAGACAGTCGAATTAATTTGATAAAGCTAAAGAGAAATTCAGGCGTGGCTACAGCACGGAACACTGCGATAGAAGCTGCATCTGGAAGATATATAGCTTTTTTAGATAGTGATGATGTATGGCTTCCTTGCAAGTTGGAAAAGCAAGTATTTTTCATGAAAAATAATGGCGTGTATTTATGTTATTCTGCATATTCTAAAATTGATGAGTGGGATAATTTTTCTGGTGAGGTAGGGGTCCCAGAAAAGGTCTCGTACAATGATCTTTTGAAAACCTGCCATATTGGCTGCTTAACAGCCATGTATGATTCTTTAATGCTGGGAAAAGTTAAAATGCCTACCAATACTTCTCGCGAAGACTTTGTTACATGGTTGAGTATCCTTAAGGAAATAGATTTTTCTTATGGGCTAAATGAGTGCCTTGCTTGTTATAGGGTTTATAAAGGCCAAGGTAGTTCTAATAAAATTTTAATGTCAGTTGGCAATTGGCATGTCTACAGAAATATTGAGGGTTTTAGTTTTTTTTCGTCTCTATATTTCTTTTCTAACTATGCCGTTCGCGGCCTCTTGCGAAGTAAGATGCCTAGCGTTGCACGGAGAGTAGGTGTGCTTCCCGACGTACAAGATTAAAAAATGCTTTGAGCTCTGGGTTGAGCGGAAGAGGTCTTTGAATTCCGCACCATGGTTTCGAGTGATGGGCTACTCGCTTACTGAATATGTTAGTCTCTTTGCCTTCCATTCCTCCGGGACTTAGCTGTTTGATTGTTTTTGACTTTCCTTTAGCTTGTCATGATATTGTATATTTCATTTGCTGACAGCGCGGGAGCTTGCATAGCTTGCTTAATAATACGGTTTTCTGCAGAAAATAGAAGGTTTTCGTGATATTCTGCTCGGTTAATAAGTGGATGCAGTTGCTCCATGTGGAGAGCAGTCGTGCGATTTCATTTGTAGGCGTCGTTATCAATGAAGTATATAGTGCGACATGTATAAAGTTTAAGTTGTCTAGCGATCGTATGGCTACCTAAGGTGTAGTAGACTTTAATCATGTGGTCGAGTGTAGATCCTCCCCAGCAGCATGTGGCCACCTTGAGAACAAGAGCATTTGATACGACACAAGCTCATCGTAAGGAATAGGAAGAGGGATAGCGTGAATATCACTATATTTGGCACAGGATACGTAGGCCTGGTTACCGGCACCTGCCTGGCCGATGTGGGCCATGACGTCATGTGCATGGACGTGGATGCCGACAAGATCGCGCGCCTCCATCAAGGTGACATTCCGATCTATGAGCCGGGTCTTGAGGCGATGGTATCAACCAACGTGGCATCGGGTCGGCTGCGCTTCACCACGGACGCGGCGACGGCTGTGACGCATGGGGAATTGCAGTTCATTGCCGTTGGCACGCCGCCGGACGAAGATGGCAGCGCCGATCTTAAGTATGTGCTGTCGGTGGCCAAGACCATCGGCGAGCACATGAACGAGTCCAAGATCATCATCGATAAGTCCACCGTGCCGGTGGGTACCGCCGACCGTGTCCGCGACGCTGTCGCCCATACCTTGGCTGAGCGAGGCGTGGAGATCGACTTTGATGTCTGCTCGAATCCGGAGTTTCTCAAGGAAGGCGCGGCCATTGAGGACTTTAGCGGCGGCGCCCGCATCGTGGTGGGGACCGACGCCGAACACGTCAAGACGCGGATGCGTGAATGCTACGCCCCTTACAACCGTAATCATGAAAAGATGATATTCATGGATGTGCGGGCCGCCGAACTGACCAAGTACGCCGCTAACGCCATGCTGGCAACCAAGATCAGCTTCATGAACGAGATCGCCAATCTGGCCGAGCGGCTGGGCGCCGATGTCGAACAGGTACGCCAGGGCATCGGTAGCGATCCGCGCATTGGTTATCACTTCATCTACCCGGGGTGTGGTTACGGCGGCTCCTGCTTCCCCAAGGACGTCCAGGCGCTGGCGCGTACCGCCAGTGAAGTCGACTACCCCGCGGATCTTCTCCATGCCGTCGAGACCGTCAACCGTCGCCAGAAGAGCACGCTGTTTGCCAAACTCAATCAGGCCTTTGACGGCGACCTGGCCGGCAAGACCATCGCCCTATGGGGACTATCATTTAAGCCCAACACCGATGACATGCGCGACGCGCCGAGCCGCGACGTCATGGAAGCGCTGTGGGCCGCTGGTGCCAGGGTTCAGGCCTATGATCCTGAGGCCATGAAGGAGTGTCGGCGCATCTATGGCGATCGCGATGACCTGGTGCTGGTGGCCGACCGGATTCAAGCAGTGAAGGGCGCCGATGCGTTGGTCATCTGCACCGAGTGGAAGGAGTTTCGTGTTCTTGATTTCGATTGGCTCAAGGTGCAGCTCGCCATGCCGGTGGTGGTCGATGGTCGCAACCTGTTCTCGCCGAAGGCCGTCAAGGATGCTGGCCTCATGTATTATGCAATTGGACGCGGAGAATCGATAAAGGCATGGAAGTGACATACTCATACGAACGTCGCCACTCGCGGTGGTACGAAAAGGCCCTACTAGCGCTTCCCTTCCACCTGTTGGTAGGGCTGTTATTTGTATTGCTTTTGCCCAGCCTTGAGCGTTGGGGGTGGGGCTTTTGGTATGAAATGAACGAGGTTCGTAGTAATACACTGCTTGCGATCGCCCTTTCATTTATTACCATTATTTTAACCCAGAGACGGTTGCTCCGTTTTCCGGGTGCTCATATTGTTTCGTACATTGTGCCAACCGTGACCAGTGTTTTTCTGGTTGCGATTGCTTTGTTGTTCTTTACACGGGAAGGCTATTCTCGCCAAGTGTTATTTGTTGGTTATCTGTTAACGCTGGCTTGGTGCTTCGCGGGTTATTTTATCGGCATACGGTATCGCCGTTTGAAGCTCGCCATCGTACCATTTGGAGCCGCAAAAGATCTTCTGTCAGCCGAGGGTACTGAATTACGAATGCTGAGTTCGCCTGACCTTAGCGGGGTTCGCTTTGATGGCATCGTGGCTGATCTGCGTTCCGATGAACTAACACCTGAGTGGGAGCGGTTCTTGGCCCGATGTACTCTTTGCCATATTCCTGTCTACCACGTTAAGCAAATTAGCGAGTCAATCACGGGCAGGGTGCAAATAGAGCACCTGGCTGAAAACGACTTTGGTTCGTTGCTGCCTTCTGGTGTTTACGGCTTTTTCAAGCGCTTCTTTGATATCGCGGCAATATTGATAACGGCACCGATTACCATGCCTGTCATGGCGCTAACCGCCATTGCCGTCAAACTGGACAGCCCCGGTCCAGCTTTGTTTATTCAGAATCGTGTGGGGCAAGGTAATCGGGATTATAAGATTTACAAGTTCCGTAGCATGTGCAAGGATTCTGAAAAAGATGGGGCAAAACTGGCCCAATCCGGCGATATGCGTGTTACCCGGGTAGGCAAGATTATTCGCAAAACACGGTTGGATGAGCTCCCTCAGTTCTTCAATGTCGTCAAGGGCGATATGAGCCTGATTGGGCCGAGACCGGAGCAGCGTTCCTTCGTTGAGCAGTTTGATCAAGAGATACCGTTCTATATATACCGCCATGTTGTTAAGCCGGGGATCACTGGCTGGGCCCAAGTTGTACAAGGCTATGCTAGCGATGCTGATGATACGCGAATAAAAATTCAGCATGATTTTTATTACATCAAGCACTTTTCGTTGTGGATAGATATTTTGATTGTTTTGAAAACGATTAAAACTATTGTTACTGGCTTCGGGGCCAAGTGATTCTCAATGTAATTAAACAAGGACGGTTTGTATGTCCATTTTGGTGACTGGGGGTGCTGGCTATATTGGCTCCCATATGGTGCTTTCACTACTGGAGCATCAGCATGATGTAATGGTGCTGGATAATCTGGCGAATTCTTCTCTTGAGGCACTACGTCGAGTAGAAAGTATTACTGGCAATTCTGTGATTTTTGTCGAAGGCGATATCCGTGATCGCGCATTGCTCGATCAGCTATTTTCTGAGCATGACATCTCAGATGTACTGCACTTCGCTGGCCTGAAAGCGGTTGGGCAAAGCGTAGAGCAACCTCTCCGTTACTTCGAAAATAATGTCAGTGGTACCTTGACCTTATGCCAGGCCATGGACGCTGCGGGGGTTAGACGACTGGTCTTCAGTTCTTCGGCCACCGTGTATGGCGAGGTGGCAACGATGCCCATACACGAGGGATTGCCCACCGGCACCCCAACCAACCCCTATGGCCGTTCCAAGCTAATGGTGGAAGAGGTGCTGAAGGATCTTGCCAAGGCAGATTCTCGTTGGTCGATTGCTTTGTTGCGTTACTTTAATCCAGTTGGAGCTCATGAGAGTGGCTTGATCGGAGAAGATCCTAACGATATTCCCAACAACCTTGTTCCGTTCATTTCTCAGGTCGCTATCGGTCGACGTGATGAGCTTTCTGTTTATGGCAACGACTACTCAACGCCGGATGGTACTGGCGTTCGTGATTATATTCATGTGAGTGATTTGGTGGATGGTCATCTATGTGCCATGCAGGCCATTGCGCGGCAGTCTGGGATCGGCATCTGGAACTTGGGAACAGGGCAAGGATATTCCGTACTCAACATGGTTCAGGCTTTTGAGGTGGCTTCAGGTCGTAACGTTCCATATCGCATTGCTCCTCGTCGGGAAGGTGATATTGCTGAGTGCTGGGCTGATCCCTCCAAGGCTGAGCGTGAATTAGGATGGAAAGCACAAAGAGACCTTGATGCCATGATGAAGGATACATGGCGATGGCAGGAGCAGAACCCGCAGGGTTACAGCTCATAGTGAGCCTTGAGTTCATACCATCATTTCAGTAGCCCGGCCTTGGCGCCGGGCTACTGCGTTTTGGAGCTTAACCACTCCAGTTAAAAGAAATCACCGGCACTGTCTTCGAATTCATCGGCAATGCGAATATAGCGTTCGAAGGTATTCTGGCTACGATGCCCGCTGACCCGCTTGATTTGTATATCGCTTTTGCCCCTCAAATGCGCTTCCGTGATAAACCCAGCGCGAAAGCTGTGGGGTGTATAGCCAATCTCCGACAGGCCAGCCTTCTCAAGCCCCTGTTTCATCCGCAGGTATACGGTATGATCGGACAAGCGCCCCGAGGACAGTCGGCCCTTGCTGCTAATACCTCGAAAGACAGCCTTGCGTTTGATACCTGATGCCCTGAGCCATTTCTCGAGCAGGGCGACGGCGCAATAGCGAGTGCCACTCGGTGCTCGCATGATGCTTTTGGTCTCGACTCTGCCCCCTTGGTTGGTCTTGCTCTGATGAAGCGTGATGGTAATGCCTTGCGGGCGCCACTCAATATCGTCAAGTTCCATGGCAACGATCTCGCTGCGGCGAAAGGCACCATAGAAGCAAAGGGCGAACAGGGCGCTGTCTCTCAGACCATGTAGCGTACCCCGGTCGAGTGCATCGAGAAGTGTATGAAGCTCGCGTAGCCGCAGGGCAGGCGCTGAAGCCTGTCGGCGATCGCGTGTTTTGTTGATTCCCCGCAAGACGCTTCTCACGGCCATGGTCTTAACCGGAGACGGCAGGTTCATATACCGGTGCCACATATGCAACGAGTTGGCATAGCGCGAAAGAGTGGCCGGCTTTTTGCCCAATGCATTCTGGCTGGAGAGATAGTTGGCAATTTGCGTCTCGGTGGCCGGCAGTTGGCCCCCCGATTGACGATAAACCCGCAGGTCGGCGCGCATGGCACGTACGGTGTTGGGCGACACACTTTCCGCCAGCAACCGTCGTGCTTCCGACGTCAGCCCTTCAGGATGGGCGGTTACGCTTTTCCTGTCGCTGGCTGTGTACGGGTTAGTCGTCTGATGTTGCGGTGATGTCCGTTTCATATTGACCCCTGTTGCTACTACCTGCTTATTCGATGACGTCGCTTCTCCCTCATGCATGGCAGGCATGGGGATTAACCTTTAGCCCGGCTGATTCCCGTGCGCCTGACGCCCATGACGGATACCTGCTGCTGACTACATCAGGAGGTACCAGGTCGAACGCGGCACGGGATGGCCCTTGCTAAGACGAGGGCAATCGGAGGGCAACGAGCCGAGCGATAAACGCCTGCGAGAAGGCCAAGTCGGGATCTGTCGCGATGGAGTGGTTGCCATCACCACCCATACTCAGCTGCACCTCGGGTGAGCTCGGATTGGCCTCTATCTCGGGGTTGGCGTAGACGTCATCGTTTTCACCCACGGGTGGGAGGTGCGAGGCATCGGGCTCATCGTCAGGGAGATGGCCAGGATAGTCCCGCCTTGCATCCGCCCCGTGAGACGCCTGACCAAGCGTGACCGAGGCCAGATCGTCTGGCAGGTCATCCGTGATGCGACGGGCATAACGGCGTAGGTAAGGTTCGTTGAGCGCATAGAGGTAGCAGTCGGCATCATCGGTGTCCTCTCGGCGAATGATGCGTCCCAGCACCTGACGGAAATATTGCTCAGTGCGGACGTGGCTCAAGTAGCAGCAGACGCGAAGGCGGGGTATGTCGACGCCCTCGCTGACCATGCCAACCGATACAATCCAAGGGGTCTGGGCGTCTCGAAAGGCATTGAGTCGTGCATGGGCATTCGGTGACTTGCTGGTGACCAGGCACACGGTGTGGCCAAGGTCTTCCAGGTGCTCCGCGAGGTCTTCGGCATGCGCAATGTCTGACGCGACCACCAACCCCGCCGCATCGGGATCGTGCTGACGCAGCTGCGCCAGCCGCTGGCAACCCAAAGACAGCACATGCGCCAGTGGCTCGGTGTGCCTGAGCAGTGCCGAGTAACTGACGGCTGGGTGACGCAGCAGGTGAGGGATGCTGGCGTAGTGATGCGTCGCCCGTTGCTGCTCTTTGGGCTGAAACGTCGATAGCTGAATATCGCGATTGTCGATCAAATGGACACGTGGGTAGCGGCAAACCCGATCCACAATTGCTTCTTGTAACGAGTAGACAAAATCCGGCACCAGCTGATGTTGCTGCGTGGCTGTATCCTGGTCATCTTCTGAAGGGCCATCGTCTCGGGTGCTCTCCATATAGCGAAGCAACGGCAGGCAGCTACCATCCGAGCGCCATGGGGTACCCGAGAGCGCCAAGGTAAAACGTACCAGCCGTTCCAGTGCCAGCAATCCCAATCCCCACTGGTTGGCACCGGCCATGTTGCCCGTATGACTGGCCGCATGGTGACTTTCATCCCAGACCAACAGCACGCGTCCCTGCTGGCTGAGCTGTTGAAGTTCAGCCAGGCGATGATGCAAGGCATGGTAGGTAAAGGCCGCCCCGGCCGCGCCCAGACGTCCGTGCATGGCCCGGCCTGTTATCTGCTCGAAGATGATTTGGGCGCGCTCGACCACTGCGGTGGTGGGCCCCAGGTAAATCACCAGGTCGATGGCATCGCTTTGCATGAGTTCATCGGCGAGCACCGCCGCCATCAGCATCTTGCCGGCCCCCGGCGTCGCCTGACACAGAAAGTGGGGGTGCGTATCCGACAAGGTCTGCAAGGCCTGTTCGATACAACGAGCTTGCCAAGGCCGCAGTGCTGGGCAATCGGTCAATGGCAGCAACCGGTTGGTTTTTCTGATGGTCATGATGTTGCCTCCTCAACGATCTGCTGACGTAGGGTCACCACAGCGTCCAGCGCCCCTTTTGCCTCGCTGCCACGTTGGCAGGCCGCTTGATGCAGCGGCTCGATCACCGTGCGTTGGTCGGGATACTGCTGCAGGATGTAGGCGTAGTGGCTTGCTTCACCCAGCGCGGCTTGCATATCAAGCTTGAGGCGATGGCATTCCTGGTTCAGAAACTCGGCAAAGGGCAGCGCTGATGCAGGATGGGCGGCATCAACCGACGCCTGTGTCTCGAGATCACCAGAGGCAGGCACATGATCCTCGGGACAGGCCGCAGGCTCGAGCACGAAGACGGGGCGACGCTTGCCCTGAAAGTCCACCTGATGGGCCAGCCCCTGCTGTTGCAGTGCCTTAATCCGGTCACGGATGCGGTAGCGCAAGGACTTGGGACAGGCGCGAGCCAGCTCTGGAAGTTTGATCAAGCGGTCACGCCATTCACAGACCGTGAAACGCTCGCCGCTTGCGGCATAGTCAGCGATGAGCCAGTCCATCTGCACACTGATACGCGTGCCAATCGAGGTGGCGTATTGCGCTTGTGATGCCTGGGGCACAGAGGGAGGCAGCGTGCTCATGATGTCACCTCCCAGAGGGCATCATTGCCTTCCTGGTCGGCGAGCAGGGCCAGCGTATGGGCCTTGCGCATATGAGCGTGATAGCGCCGGTAGCGGACGGATTCACTGCAGTTGGAAGCCAGGGCCGACATGGCCATGGCGCGATGGGCGGCAGCACGCGCACGGCGATCGCTGCGATGAGGGGACACAGTCAACTTGACCATGGGTAAAGCTCCTTTCTGATGGAGCCGTCCCCGCTGTCGCCAAACAGTGATGGGGGCGGCCGTACGCAGGTTGGCGAACCGGTCAGAAAGGACACCGGCAGACCCGAAGGTCTCCCACGCACGACCGCCATAACGCATGGCAGACACAAAAAAAGCGCCAACCATGGTAGGGCGCTTGTGCGCCTTCCTGAATCGGGTCGCCAAACCCGATCGAGTAATTTGACTCGACACAGATAAGTTAGCAGATTGCTGTTTCCCGGTAAATGGGATATGGCACATATATCGGTCTACCCGCCGACCATGCTGGCTGTCTCGTTTTCTCAGGCTGTTGTCAGTGCGACTAACAAGGAAAGGAGTGGGCGTGCTGCAGGGAGCTGGGACGCCCTGGGCTTGGGGTAAGCTGAATGATTCATAAAGATTATTCCCTTTTATCGCTTTGTCGATTAAAGGGGGTAATCAGGTATGTCATTCAGATATCACCCCATCTTCAGTTCCGGTGAGGCTGATGGCATTTTGGTGACAGGCGCCATGCCTGTCATGCTTTTCTGGTCATCCCGCGTCAGATACCTTTCTTGCGTGCCTTGGCGATGCCGGCATGGCGGCCCGTCGAGCGGCATCAAGAGGTCGCACGTCGGTTAGACCACGTCATGTCCAAGGCATGACTGTGAATCAAGCCCAGCGAATGGCTGTAGGTATGCAACAAGGTGTTGACGTGCCGGTGACCGATCAACTTGGCTAGCTGGCCGATCAGCGAGCCTTTCTCGATCGACTCGCTTCCCTCGGCACCACACAGATAGACCAGGAAATGCTCCAGGGCTTCCGGTTGGAACATCCAGTGGAACCGATAGTGCAGTGATTCGCGAAAGTCTGCATGTTGGGCGGCATGCAGGCGCAATTGCCACCAGGAAGCCGCGCTATGGCGGAGCCCGTGGAAATCAATACCGCTCCCCCAGCGTTGACGGAGCCAATCCAGCAGCGGATCAATCAAGCCCTGACGTTGGTAAGCCAGTGGGCTGAACAACGGGCCAAAGAGCCCAATATCTTTCAGGTCGTGTGTCGGGGCGACGTCGCGGCGGGTGTCCCACCAGCGGACCAGGCATTGCGTGACCTCGGGTGGCGCCAACAGGTGGAGTGGCAGCCGCCGGCGGGCCGAGGACGTCTTTCCGCAACGGATATAGACCCAGCACTCAAGCATCACCTTGCTGTCGGGCGTCGCTGACGCCTGTAATCCCTTGGCGAAGTGTTGATGAAGTGCTGCCCATTCACCATGCAGGTCCGGTTGCTCGATCCGAATATCACGCAGTGTCAGCTGACAGACTTCCGAGGCACGCAGGCCCGCGTAATAGCCCAGGGCAAGGCTCAAGGCAAACTGGGTGTTGGTCTGGCTGGGATGTGTATGTCCGACCAATGACCGCCAGGCCTGATCCATCTGCAAAGGATTGACCATCCGTGTCCGACGAGTAGAGAGGTGTGCCTCTGAGGAAGAAGGGGGGTTAACGTCCTCGAGGATGTGGTAGTCCTGGCAGAATTGGATAAACATTCCCATCGTGCGCAAAAAATGCTGGCGAGTGTTATGCCCCCAGCGCTTATAGGATTGTCCCTCATTGCAGAGTTCATCAACGCTGTCCTGGTCCCAACCGGGGACATCGGCAATGGCATCATGGAGCAGCAGAGGCGGCGGCATCAGGCGCGACAGATAGGTTCGAACGCTCGAAATCTTACTCTCATGGTGGACCAGTTGGCTGCAGGCGAAAGCCACCAGCCAGTGCCCGAAGCTATCTTCGGTTCCCACGATCTCGGTGAGCTTTTTCATCGTGTCATGGCGCAGTTGCCGAAGGGGAGCCTGGTACCTTTGAGCCTTCAGCTTGTTGACGGTCGTGAGACTCTGTAGCTGACCTGAAAACCTTAAGACGGCATGACGAAGCGCATAGCTTTGATCGATGGACAAAGGCTGCACGTCTCCATCGGTTCCGCCTGGCGTCGTGACGGCGAGATCATCTGTCTTGAGCCTACTGTCCCGCCCCTTCGGCCTGAGCAAAGCAGCGTCGCTGACATGGTGATTCAATGCCTCGGGCTGGTGACTTGTCTCATG
Source organism: Halomonas sp. I5-271120 (assembly GCF_030553075.1). NCBI lineage: Bacteria > Pseudomonadati > Pseudomonadota > Gammaproteobacteria > Oceanospirillales > Halomonadaceae > Halomonas > Halomonas sp. I5-271120. Next base: position 3,730,487 of record NZ_CP130701.1, on the reverse strand, counting down.
CCTGTGGCCCCGGCCGCCAGGTGCGTAGCGGTCTCGGCCATTCCCGCAGGTGATCGGTTCGCCTGAGTCGGTCGGCAGAGGATAGTCTGACAGGATGTCCAGCCATACAGAGGCGATTCCCTTGTGTTGCGCAACAAGCGCCGCGTAGCGGCCCATGGTGGACCAACTCGACAGCCGGTTGAGCGTTGAGCGGTGCTGAGGGTATGCCTGTTTCATCTCTTTGAGCAAGGTCTTCGCAGCGTGATCCAGTCGCTTTTGAAGCTGCTGTTGACGCGTATGGGGCTTGGGCACTGTCTTGCCGGGGCGCTCCAGCGCCAACCACTCACATCGCTGGCCTGATGCGACATGCAGCAGATGGGTGAGGGGGTCCATCACCGCCCGCGGCAGCTGGAGGGTATAATAGCCCATCGATTGATGAGCCGGATCATTCTCGAGGCCCCTGCTTCCTTGCTTGCCTCCCGTAGGGGCGCCAGGGGTCCCCGTGTTCTCCCATGCCTCCTGGAGCGGTTGGTTATTCTGGAACTGTGACGGTAGCTTAACCCTGCGATTGGCCTTATCGACATGACGCGTACCCAGCAAGGCCAGGGTACCCACCAGCACCTTCGGTCCCATCCCTAGCCGGCAGCCCATCCGGATCGCCAAGGTCAGCAACCAGCGGTCTGGGTGATGGGTCTGTTTACGCCAGGCATCGAGGTGCCGATCTACCACCTGCATGGCGGCCAGTCCTTGTGTTTCCTGTATTGACGTCGGCGCGTGGCTGGGGCGAGGCATCGGCACTGCCCGGGTAGGCAGCAGGATCGTCAGTTCGGGGAGGGCGTTGAGTGAGGCGACTATCGCCTCGACTCGGCGCTGGTGGTGGCGACGCCTTGGCGGTGTAGGCTGGGTCTCCTTCAGCCATTCGTATAGCTCATCCGTAATCTGGCGGACCCCTTTATCCGTTACCACGCCGTCGGCGTTGACATGGGCAGGCAAGCGCTGGCTGATCTGCCAGACCAATGCTGAACGGCTCGTGCGATCCTTTCGACACAGATCGGACTGAGGGGAGGCAACGCTGTCATCAGGGCGGTCTTGGTTCACGTGGTTGCCCTCCAGATAGCTCCAGATATGGTGTGACATGTTTTCAGTGGCGGAGGGCATGCTGAAGTGAGCTCCGGGTCAGTGTTTGATGTCCCGCTTCTTTCAGCAGGTCTGATATAACGGTTTGCCAAGCACTACGAGCGGGACCTGCCGCGGCGCTCCCGGGCCCCTGTTGGCGAAATCCGCTGACATGGCCCAACAACGCCGCTAGCTGCGTCTCTGATAACAGCCCTCTACAGTAAGTGGCCATACTATGGCGGGTGATATTGCGGACGGCGTCGTCAGGCACCAGACGTGGTTCAGCGTCGCTTGGCTGTAGGGTGGTCAACTGCTGAATAAAGCGCCGGTGAGTGATGGGAGCCACCGCCATCTGTGTGCGGCGGGTCTCATTGATCTCAGCGCAGAGGGAGAATTCCCCGGCGAGACGGTGCTCATTCACTGTATAACCTTGGCGCTCTAACCAGCCGGTGGCGTCCGCCACGAGGCGCTGATGCGCATCCAGGCTTGCCTGTAGCTCTTTGGCTGCGGGAATCCAGCGACTCTCAAGAGCCCGCGGCGAATTCTTGTCAGCTAGCCACAGGTAGTCACCGACTCGCTCACAACGAACCCGAGTCCCATGGGGACGGCAACCCGTTGTCAGCAACATCAAGAGGTAGCTGTGCGCTGCGGAGATGGCAATGACCTCGAGCAGGGCTTGCGGAGAACGCTCACGAGGGTTCAGAGGATTGATGAACTGCCGTGCTGCTCGGCCCATCCCTTTTTGTAGCCACTGGAACCATGGGCGGAACTCGGCGACAGGCACGGCATGTGGAGAACCTGTCTGCCAGTTCGCCGCGCGTGGGTTCGGTGTGTCAGCCCAGGCAACGGGAGGCCCTGTCAGCCAGCTAGGGCGAGGCGACAGGCTGGGCAGGAGGTATGACACTACCTTGTGGAAGAGGGCATCGAGTTCGCCGGGGGCGAGAGCACGGTAAGCTGCCGGTGCTGATAGGGCCATGCCGAAACGTCCGCTGAGCGCCCTGGCCGCCACATCGTCCTGTGCCGCGGGGCGTTTCAACATCCAGCTGGTAGCCGCCAGTCGGTTCGGCGTCGGTGGTAGGCCAGCCGTACGGCGTGACATTGGCGTCCAGTGGCGTTTGAGTGTTTTTGCAGTACGCCTAAATGGCTGACGCCCCTGTTCAACAACAGCCTGCCGCATGGCTTGTATTAGCACGTCGGGCAGTGCCAGCGTGACCCAGCGGTGGTCGTGGCTCATTGGAGTGCTGCTGGGACCGTCCAGCAGACAATAAGTCAATAACGTGTTATCCGCGACCACCTGAGGGGCGTCTGCATCCGCGCTTTTTTCCCATGTCGGTGTCGTATCGACCGTGAGCGACTGCAGCCTCTCGAGGGGCATCCCGGTGCACAGCAGCAGAATACTCAGTGCCCACTGTGCGGGATCATGTCGACAACTGGTCAGTGCTTCAATCAACTGGCCAGTGGTCAGGCGATGAATGTCGGTCATCGATGTCAGGGTATCGACCAAGGACATCCGCTGAGCGTATTGGACGACGTGTCGATCATCGTCAACACTCATGGTGCTTGGCGTGGTCCGCTGCAGAAGATCTTCTTGTTCATCTGCCTCCCCGCCATGGTTCGAAGCCCTGGCGGATGGGACCTGGCGATAGGGCCCCTGTTCGACGAGCCCACTATATTCGCTACTGGATCTCGTTCCTTCCTGCTGGTCCTGTCGATCCATTGACGGGCGAGATGTTGGCTGCTGGTGGCGTGCCGCTCGTTTGCGCACGCTTTCCTGCATTTCCTTATCGAGGGCGTCATCACGCTGCCCCCCTCGCCGACGACGACGCTGGGCAGCGCGATTCTGCTGGCGAACACCAGGTTTGCATGCAGTGCCATCACCCACGATACGGTTCATGCCACGGAATAATCGTTGGAACCTGCCTGCCTTGTCTCGCCAGTTCTGAGGTACCGAAGCTGCGTTGGCGAGATACCAGTTGATCCGCCCCATAAGGAAGTGATCCTCCGCCTCACCCTCTTCAGGTTGGTTATCATCCTGATTGGCGATTTTCGACAGGACATCCCGCGTTTGCACGACGTCGGTGTACAGTGTTTGCGGGTGAGCATCCTGAGAAACGCGAGCGAAATAGGTACTCATCATGCGTCGGCATGCCTTTCGGAAGCTGTGATGTAGCGTGTGGCTTCCTGTGATCTTCGTCATCGCCAGGTATAGCGGGTGAGATGTGGCGATGTAACGGCGTTGTTCGGCCTGGACGGGCAGTTGTTCGACAAGGGTCTCGACGGACCATGTCGTAGGGACGTTTTGGTCGTTCAGATAAAACTGCAGTGCCTGCAGCACATCCGATCGACTGAGGGGTGGCAGCGCATAGCTAATGCTAGCTCGTACCAAATTTCGCTGGCCTTCTGACAATGTCGTGGCTTGGTCTAGTGTCGTATCCCAATCGTTGATGATCTCGTTTGGGAGTCGATGGCGCTTGGTTGTGGTCAGGCTCATGGTCAGTGGTCCTCTCAAGTCAAGCTGCTCTGAGGCTGGCCTCACAGCAGCTTGCTTAGCATGGCTATGCGTTAGGTGATTTTCTGTATGAACAGATTGTCCCCTCCACGACCCGCTCGGCGCAGAGAAAACGATAGTGATGCAGCGTCAGGGTGCTCACACCGAACAGACAACGAGCAACCGACTGTTCCAGCTCGCTATTCTCTAGCAGCACGTCGACCACCTCGTGCCAGCTTTTGCCCTTCGCATTGTAACGGGAGTGGCGATGATGCTGGCACCAGGCACGTTCTCCGAACCAAAACCTCAGCACTAGCACTAGAGAGGCATCCAGACGGCTGTGGTCAATCAGGTCACAGCACACCTGCTGTTCGCTATGCAGGCGGTCCGCCCAGTCGTTCAACAACGCGCTATTGATGATCTCAATCTCCCCACTCTGATGCAGAAATCCTGTGGGTCGGAGTGCGCCGATATCGATCGGTGTGTCATCGAGGAGGCCTGATGCGTCACCCTGGTTGAGGTCTCGTAGGTGGAGGGTAGTGGACTGCATAGGAATCAAAAGATTGCTCTCTGGTGTCAGTGATACTAGGCGTGGGTCAGATGTTTTCATTTCGCTTTTCCTGTATGTATCGACGGTTCATCCGCCGTCGGATTATTTACAGGGGCCTAGTCGGGTATCTTTGCGCTAATGGGAGCGAATTTTTTTGCGGACGGCGTTTACCGGACCAGTCTGAGTGGTCCCTTTCAGCTGGAAGAGGAGGCAGTAGCGCGATCAAGAAGATGAAGTGAACAACGAATCTTTCGTCAAATACTGGACTCCATACGCCCGCTCAGCATTAACCCAAGGCGTTATATCTGCGCTGGAACGGTCTTGACGTGATGGTGTTTTCTGTTGCGGAGGGAGGGCTTGGCGATCAATCGGCGACGAACTGACTGTCGTTATGGTGAGGTAAGGCGGCAGAACTGCGCCCAGTGACGCAAGTTAGGGGGCGGTCGAGAACGACGAGGCCCAACCAGTGCTGTCGAAGGACGTTGTCTTGGATCAGCGAGCCGTAGGTCACCGGTTGCGTGTGCTGAATATTGCGTATGACGTCGAGCGGCAACGCGTCGGATCACGGGAAGAGACATCCCTACCGGGCAGCGTTTTGTCACGCGAATGAAAGGTCACGCGGGACCTTCTCTACCCGGCAACATCTACTCAGAATGCTTCCATCGACAGATTCAACGTCACGTGCCGTTACGGTTGTCCCAACCAGGACGGGTTTCTGAGCCTTGCCGGTGCAAGGCAGGAAATCGACCAACGGGGCGCCCACCACAATGATGTCAGGCCTACGGCTTGCTGGGCTATCTGCTACTCGTTGCCTATGCCCAGCGGTGTGCAATAAGGAAAGCGTGTTCACATCGATGGCAGACCTATTTCAGCGGTAAGGTCAACGCCGTGGCATGGAACATTGCCGTGACATTAACGTCGGGCCCTGTCAGGCGGTGCCACGCTGAAGGGTAGTGAAAGGCCATGGCATTCGAGTGAGGGCGGTTTTGCACACTGGCGCCGAAACTGTGGATGGCGGCCTCGTGCTACACGATAGTTTGCTACTCCTGACCTCAACCATTACGCCTCCTCGGATGCTGCTTGATGACCGTCGACATCTACAGCCGCAAGATTGTTGAGGCCGAGGTGTTCGACCAGCAGTCCATGCCCAACAGCAGCGAAGTGATCCAGCGTGCCGTGCTGCGCAGCTGCATTAACCAGCCACTGGTATTGCACGCAGATAACGGCTCCGCCATGAAGGGGTCGATGCGCCGGGCGACACTGCAGCGACTGAATATCACCCCGTCATACAGACGCCCTCGGGTCTCCAATGACTGTCGGTAGCACCCTGGGCGTTGGAGCAGTGACACCTGCCATTAATTGCTGCCCCGGGCGGTCTGGCTGTATCCGAACCAGGAAGACCCGTTGATTAACGCGATCAAGGATTAGAAGTTGCCTTATTCAAAGTGCCAACAAGCTTGGCAGGCATCGGGCGTTGTGGAGTAAAACGCCTCGTGGCTGTCGTGCTGATGGAAGTGGAGGAGTCCGTAGTCAGAGATCTCTCGGGTGCACGCACTTCCGTCAAGCGCCTGTAATACCATTCTCGTTGCCGGGGCAGGACGCCGGGACTAAACAACGAGAAGACGAACAAATACATCTCGATCAGCTAAAAGAGCATTGATCGCCTGCTTGAGTGCGCCCAGGTAAAGCCTTGCCAGACGACCGTCTTGATAAAGACTACCGGTGTACACATTATGCGATGGGATGGCCTCGGCCATTACGCCCACACTTGTACCGTTATTCTCGGTGAGACACATCGTTACTTCTTGCCATGATGCATCTGGCACATAGCGAGCTGTATGTATCATCTACCCAATATAGTGCGCAGCAAGGTGATGCATGATGAGTGCCAACGCCTATGCGTGCTGAGAGTTAAGTACTGAGAGCACTCTCGCTACGCTGATTGCAGGTTGAGGCATGCCGGCATGCGATTTAGCGAATAGGGCAATGGAAACGTGACGTGCTTCTTGGCCACCACGGTGTCTATTTATCTGGTTCTGTATTCGCCAAGAAAATGAAAGGCATCAAATATTGTGCGTATATCTTGGTTACTTATGACGAGCATAAATATAAAGCGGCAATCTTGCATTATGTCGCACAGGTGCTCGACGCCAAAACCAGTGACTACGATGTCGTGGAAATCATCCGGCGCGTAATGTTCTGCATTCTGGACGGAAGCAGCACTATGTATATGAAGGATAAGTCGCTCATTTATTACAGTTGGCGAGATGCCTTAGTATGCTCCGGCCTATTATATTGTCTCGGTATGCCCCCTATATTCCCAATGACGACACGGAACTCTGCATCTGTCGATTGCCGCGTTAGGGGTTGATTCAGGTTAACATTAAGTGGCAAGGCGCGCATTCATACTGGTTAGTTATAAATATCTCGAGATTATGCTTGTGGGAGATGCCTGATGGCATACGAACGTTGCCGGCAAACCGGCTTGTTTTTTGAAACCGAAAATAGGGCAATAGGGCGGCAGAAGCTTTGGAACTGAATCTGCGGCTTTGATTCTGAAAGGCGAGCACCTGGCGGGCTTCGGTTTCAAAGACATGTCAATGGCGCGTGATGGGGTTTGAAATCGAATGTCTTGTTTTGGTCTCAAAACGCCGTTACCGGCGCCAAAATCCACGGAAGGCTCTATCACGGGGCCTGTAGGCGGATTGGGGCTTTTCGATAACAATCACTTATCGTGTGTAGCGTTTTGATCTCTTCGTTGTACTACCAGCAGCGCAAGGGGCTCGCAGAAGCTCTAATCCGGATGCACTGGTTGGCGCGATCGCCCAACGAGGGGCATGAACACAATATGCTGATTGATCTGGCAAATTGATAAGGATTATCCGGCAGCGCCAGCGCTAAGCGATTGGACGTAGCCCAATAGGTCATCGGCTCGTCCATCACTTACCAACTGCTCAGGTGTCTTGAAATCGAACGCGCTCAACGGCTCATTGCGGAACCAGAACGCGGCATCCTGTAAATTGTCATTCACAGCAGCCGCGGCGCCCATGACTCGTACTGCGTCCCGTAGATAGGTCTGCAGCTTCTCAGACCCTTGGGCACGGTTCACTGTTACGCGGTGGACGTGGGCACGAGCAGCAAGCGTCTGAACGTCCATGCCCATGGCACGGCAAAACATCCTAGGGCTGATGATAGGGCTCTTGTCATGACGTGCGCGAGCTTTCAGATCAGAAATGAACTGATCGAAGGTGTCGGGAGCATCATAGTCGGACGGTTCGATGATTGCTTCAGCACTCATAGCCTAACCTCCCCACAGGAATGCAGCGAAAGTGCTACATAAATGCATCATGGCCATACAGGTAGCCTACGTCCAACCCTTCATTTGATCCCTTGGAATAACCTCGGGCTATAGACCCGGTTTTGGGTGCTGATGAGGCATATCTTTCCGATGTCGGGGTGGTGCGGATTCACTACGGCGATTTGATCGAGGCCTGCGGCCGCGGTACTGGGTACAAGGAGAATCAGGGGTTTGCCGGCCTTCAGAAAATTCGTTCCCATCCGTCGCGTATCATGCCTCGGAGGGTGACGATCCGAGCCTTCCGGCAGTGCATCAAGCGCTATGGTTTCAATGGCGCTCGACGCCGCCTCGTAGATGCCTAGCACGTAGTCTTTCGGGATCAGGCGGGAGCTATGGTGATTTCTGGTGTACGGGAGGAGATAGGAAGGGTGGCGTATCCTGTTGATTGATCACGACCAAGATCTCAATCAACAAAAGCGGATACGCCATGACCGATTCTACCCTCCGAGCTTTGTCACAGCCAGAAGCCGAGATCTCCGGCCCGTTGCACGAGCTGTTGCGCCAAGGGGCACAAGACCTGATTGCCAAGGCGGTGGAGGCCGAGCTGGCTACCTTCCTTGACCAATATGCCGACACGAATATGGCAGACGGCCGACGGGCGGTGGTGCGCAACGGCTATTTGCCGGAGCGTACCGTTCAGACAGGTATCGGTGATGTCGCCGTCAAGGTGCCCAAGGTTCGGGATCGCAGCGGTGACGGGGTTCGCTTCAACAGTAGCCTGCTGCCGCCCTACCTGAAGCGCGCTCGCAGCATCGAGGAGCTGATCCCGTGGCTCTATCTGAAAGGGATCTCCACCGGCGACTATCAGGAAGCCTTGGCAGCGTTGCTGGGCGACCAGGCCAAGGGCCTGTCGGCCAATACGGTGTCACGGCTCAAGAAGCGGTGGGAAGACGAACATGCTGAGTGGCGACAGCGGGACCTGGCCCACCAGCACTACGTCTACTGGTGGGCCGATGGTGTTTACAGCAACGTCAGAATGGATGATCGCCTCTGCTTGTTGGTGATCATCGGCGTCACCGAGCAGGGCCGCAAGGAACTGGTGGCGGTCGAGGATGGCTTCCGGGAGTCGGCGGATAGTTGGAAGACGCTGCTGACGGGGCTGCGAGAGCGTGGCCTGACGCAAGCCCCAAAGCTAGCAGTAGGTGACGGCGCCATGGGGTTCTGGGCGGCGCTGAGCAAGATCTGCCCAGAAACTGACCATCAGCGCTGCTAGGTCCATAAGACCGCTAACGTGCTGAACAAGCTGCCGAAATCCGTTCAGCCCAAGGTCAAGGCCGACCTGCATGACATCTGGATGGCCGAGACCCGCGACGAGGCCCTCAAGGCCTTTGATCGCACGCTAAAACGCTTCGAAGCCAAGTACCCAAAAGCGATGGAGTGCCTGGCCAAGGATCAGGAAGAGATGCTGGCGTTCTATGGCTACCCGGCCGAACATTGGGTGCATATCCGCACCACCCACCCGATCGAATCGACCTTCGCCACGGTCCGCCTACGCAGTAAGCGAAGCCGAAACTGCGGCTCTCGGGCGATGACTCTGGCGATGGTCTTCAAGCTGCTTCAGAGCGCCCAAAAGCGATGGAGGCGCATCAACTTCCAGAAGCTGGAACTGGTCGTCAGCAACGTCAAGTTCCAGGACGGGGAGCAGGTAACCGATCAATCCGACAGGAATGCGGCCTGACCGCCGTACACCAGATTTGACGATAACTCTCGCCCACTACTTTCACGCTTATTCCCAGAGTGAGGGCAAATGCCAGCCACGGTTGGTCGGGTCCATCGTTCTGGTTCTAGAACGCGTGGCCCGCCAACGCCCGCAAGTGCCGCTGGCAACGTCGTGAGGCCGAAGAGGCTCGCAAACGCGAGGAGGCCTTGGCCCGACTGGAAGATGGCGAGCGCGTGGCAGCGTGGCGTCTGGCTGTGGCTCGCGATGACCTGGCGACGCCGCTGGAGAGCTGGGCGGAGAGCGGCCTGTTCGAGGTGGACGGCACCCTGACCCCGAAGGGACGCACCCTGGTCGAGGGCGGAGCGGCCAAGGCGGAGGACAGTTCTGTCCTGAGGCGACCCCGGCGAAGCCCTGGCCGGGCATGCTGTCACGTTTGTCGTTCGAACGCTGAGGTGGAATGAACTGTAAGGTTTGACAGTAGTCCCAAATTGGGACAATATGCTTGACAAGGAGGTGGCATGAGAATAATAGCAATCAAAAACCTCAGGGATTTCTGGGAGCAGCATCCCGACGCTAAGGGCCCGCTGGAGGCCTGGGCAGACGAAGTAAAGCACTCGGAGTGGCAGAGCTCGCATGACATCAAGGCGAGATACCCAAGAGCCAGCATATTGGGTAACAAGCGCGTCGTTTTCGACATCAAGGGCAACGATTACCGGCTTATCGTGAGCGTTGCGTATCGGTTCGGCGCAGTCTATATCAAGTTCATCGGCACCCATGCGGAGTACGACAAGGTGGACGCCGAGACAGTTGAGATGGAGTGATCTATGAATATTCGCCCGATTCGCACCGATGTCGATTACAAGGCCGCCCTGCGCGAGGTATCTGCGTACTTCGACAACGAGCCTGAGCCCGGCACCGAGGACGGCGATCGCTTCGACATCCTGCTGACTCTGATCGAGCACTACGAAGCGCAGCAATTCCCCGTGGATCTGCCGGACCCCATCGAGGCCATCAAGTTTCGGATGGAGCAGGAAGGTCTTACCGCCAAGGATCTGGAGGCGGCTATCGGCAAGCGCAACCGCGTCTACGAGATCCTCAACGGTAAGCGCAACCTGACCCTGGCCATGGTCTGGAAGCTCCACGAAATGTTCGGGATCCCGGCAGAGAGCTTGATCAAGCCTCCGCGCCATGCAAAGAGCACCTGATCCTCCTCTTCTCCAGAATCCTTTCTACAGCCGCCCATCGAGGCGGCTTTTTTGTTGGTAAGCGATCGAGTATCACCGTGGGCTACCCTGATAGTCATATCATCAGCTGGGCAGCCTCCCCATGACACCGTCCTCACATCCTCCCAAAGACCCGCTAGCCCGGATCTTTGCCTACAGGGCCATCGACCTCCGTGACCGTTTCCCCCAACCTCTGGAGAGCTTTCGCGAGGCACTGGAATGCCTGCAGAGCGAACGCTCCTACATGGCCGCGATGAGCGGCGAGATCATTGCATACCTGCGCGGTGGTAATTCCCTGACAATCCCTGACGAGTTTTTCATACGCCGCGGCTGCGAGCTCGACGCCACTCTCGTACCTCTTGAAGAAAATGATGCGGTGTGCGCGAAAGTGCAGGCCTGGCTGAGGAAAACGCTCACGCGACGTGATGTAGACACCACTAAGGGTGTTCCCGCGGAAGAGCGACCTTACTCACTCGATCAGCTACTGGCACAGTGCAATCCTCAGGCTCCAAACCCTGATGAGCTAAAAGCCTGGCAGGACATGCCCGATGTTGGACGCGAAATCCTGGAGGCGCCTACCGAGACAGATATCTGGCAAGCCGCCGAGCGCTTGTTTGAAAGTCGAGAAGGCGCCGAACGCTGGATGACGAGCCCAGAAATTGCTCTCCGAGGCCGCACGCCGGCAGATGTGGTGGTTGAAGACCCTCAACGCGTTTACGACCTTATCATGCGACTGGAATATGGGGTGTTTAGGCGCTGAACCATCAATCACCAATTGCAGCGATGAAAGTAGGGCAGACCAAGCGGCCAGAGCTGTTTGCCAAGCGTTTAATCAATCATCCGGGACCCAACAGTTACTGGGTCCCGGATGATCGCATCGCCAAACACCCAATGCGGTGGCTCACATTGCGAGTGGACCAGAACCAGGGGGAGGATGAATGGGAGCCTCAACTGTCGTTCGCTGTTGAAAGCCTTCAGCAATAAAACCGCGAGAACCCTCGCCCATTCGGGCGGGGGGGAAAGCGGGCAGTGCGATAGCGTTGCCGGGTTGCGGGCCTGATGCCCACCCTCTATAGTAGTGTATGCATATACAGTCATGAGCGGCGAGATAGCCATGCGACAGGCCACCAAGGTTCGTCTTTACCCCACCGCCGAACAGGCCGATTTTCTGAATCGGCAGTTCGGGGCGGTGCGATTTGTGTACAACAAGGCGCTGCATATCCTCTCTCACCGCTATCGTGTCCATGGCCAGTCGCTTAATGCCAAGCACGACATGAAAAAGCTGCTGCCGGTGGCCAAGAGGTCGCGCAAGTATGGCTGGTTGCGCGAGGCCGATTCCATGGCGCTCCAGCAGGCGTGCATCAACCTCGATCGCGCCTTCCAGAACTTCTTCAATCCCCAGCTCAAGGCACGCTATCCGCGCTTCAAGCGCAAGCACGGTAAGCAGTCGAGCTATCACTGCGTCGGCATTCAGGTCGGCGAGGGCGCAATCAAGGTGCCCACGGTCGGGCCGATCAAGGCCCGCCTCCATCGGTCCATCGACGACAGCCTGAAAAGCCTCACGCTCACCCGCACCACCACCGGCAAGTATTTTGCCTCGATTCTGGTGGAAACCGGCGAGGCGGCAACGACGCCGATCCGTGACCTTGACGCGGAGGCGGTCACCGGCCTCGATGCCGGCCTGTCACATCTCGTCATCGACTCCAGTGGGCGCAAGCTGCCCAATCCGCGCTTTTTGCTTAAGGCCGCGGCCAACGTGCGCCGCAAGCAGAAAGCACTGTCGCGCTGCCAGAAAGGCAGCCGGCGTCGGGCGAAAGCACGGCTGAAGGTCGCCAAGGCGCATGAACGGCTGGCCAATGCCCGCGCCAACTTCCAGCACCAACTGTCTCGACGGCTCATTGACGATAATCAAGCGGTGATCGTCGAGACCCTGCGTATCGCCAATTTGCTCAAGAACAAGCAGTTGGCGAAGCACATTGCCGATGCGGCCTTGGGCGGACTGATCCAGAAACTCGCCTACAAGGCCGAACGCGCCGGCAAGCATCTGGTCAAGCTCGATGCCTGGTATCCAAGCAGCAAGACCTGCTTCCATTGCGGTCACAAGGCCGAGGCGATGCCGCTTTCCGTCCGCACCTGGGACTGCCCGGTCTGCGGCACGCAAGGCATCGACCGCGACATCAACGCGGCACGCAATATCCGACACCAGGGCATTATCGAATTAAAGGCGGCAGGGCTGTCCGTCTCTGCTCATGGAGGCGGTATAAGCCCTGCGTGATACCGCAGGCAACGGCCGATGAAGTGAGAAGCCTCGCCCATCCGGGCGGGGAGCAGTCACATACATGCCCTTTTTACGTTTAGCTTTAGGAGTAGCGGGCATGGGGCTTCTTCATCGCAGCTGCTTGCCTTGCCATCGGTCTCCTCGTCTCAGTGTAATGTCATAACGAGGTGTCCACTGCTGCCCGGCAAGATCAGAATATGCAGTCCCCGCCACCCGAGGACTGACCAGAGTAGTGTGCCTCTTGCCTTGATGGCCTGGCAGGCCAGGGCAAGGCAAGGTCCAAGCAGGTGCACGGATAGGGAATGCCATCGCTATGCTTTATCAGGCGCAGGGGCTCGCGTGTCTTGGTTAGCCGAGAAGGCGCATCGCCACCTGGGCTTGATAGCGGCAAGCCAAAGCCCAGGAGCCCCTCCGCGTCATGGCCTCATGCCATGCGCCACCACCGGCAACATACGACGAATCGCGACACTAGGCACAAGACGCCTTCGCGGCCCTCACCGTCGACGCTTGGCGGCTTTGCCGTTGGCCGGGGTCGCCTCCTTGAGAATATCTGAGTGAATGACCGATAGGGTATGCACATAGTACTGAAGCGTCGTACCGGCATGGCGGTGACCGATCCATTTCGCCACGACTTCGAAGAGGGTGCCCCGCCGTAGCGTGTCTTGACCTTCTTCCGCACAGAAATGCGTGAGCGCTTCCTGTACCCGGGGCGGGGTAAAAATTTCGTCGTATTGGTAGCACAGTGACTGAAGAAAGTCCGCCGACTGGGCCGCATGCAGCCGCAGGATCAACCAGCTCGCCGCCGCATGGCGCAGGCTGTGGAAATCGACATGCTCACCCATCTCTTCTCTTAGCAGGGTGATGGTCTCGCGGCTCAGAACCTCCTTCTGATACGCATCCGGATTGCCCCGCGGCCCGAACAGGGCGATCTGATCCAGAGGACGCCCCGGGCACTGCCGCTTTCGTTCCTCGACCCACCGCTGGAGCATGGGAATGACGCGGCGGGGGGATAGCACATGCAGCGGAATACGGCGCCTTGCCGCCTCGCTCTTACCGTCCAGCACGAGAATCCAGCAGGCCAGAGGCGCCGCTTTCTCTTCTCCTCCCTCGCCCTCACTCTCGTCATGTGTCACTGACCTGTCGCCGTTAAAGGGCGTGGCAAATGACATCAAGGGTTCGAGTTGCACATCCTTGAGCGTCAGGCTGGCAATCTCAGAGATGCGCAGTCCGCCATAACAGCCCAGTGCGATCACGAGGGCGTACATCTGGCGCGTGGAGCCATCCACGCCCGCGTACGTCAGGCGCTTCCACAGGGAAGCAGCCTCGCTCGGGGAGATGATGTCGGTTCGCAAGGTACTGAGCGGCACCTCGACATCGACATGCGGCAGCCGAATGCCCTCGAGGAGCCCGAGTTCGGGACAGAAGGCCAAGAAGCGTCGCATCAACCCGAGGGTCTGCGACAGGGTGGAGTCCCTGATCCCAGCCTCATCGGTCAATATGGCCTGCAGATCCTCAACCGTGTCGTCATCCCAGTCCTGAAGCTCCAGCACGGCTGGGTGCTCCAGCAGACGCATCTGGGTCAGCTTCGAGAGATAGGTCTGTAGCGTGTTGAGGTTGCCTTTGGGTTGGCGACACAGGAGATCGTACGCCCAATCCAGCAACAGGTGGACATAACTGGTAGTGGAGCCGGTCAGTTGCGTCAGTTCATCGTGATAGTGCTGCTTGATATCCTCCACCGCGCGCTGACTGGCGGCCTTCGAATACGGCGTCGCCACGTCCCGGCGTATCGTATTGATGAACTGATGGGTGATGTTCTTCAAGCGTCGCGGCCAATCAGGTGGCAGTTGCTGCCAGTCGGGGGCCCACACACCGGCTGGGGTGGTCAATAACTCCGGCTCACTGGTGGAGGGCTGGTGGTTGGTTTGCGCCGAGGGGGATGGCCGCCACGTCTTCTGCACGACACCGGGAATCTCGAGTAGCGCGTGTCGCGTACTGATGGGCAGGGGGTAACGCAGAAGCAACGAGCTCCATAACGGCGCGATGCCATTGAACACCGGCAGATAACGGGTCGCTCGCGCCAGGGAATGCCAATGCTTCAAGCGGCGCGGCGTATCCTCGTCGGCCTCATCCCGGCATGCCGCCAAGAACACCTGGGTGACCTTGTCCAGACGCTGGCGGATCTTCTTCTCGCGCTGCTTTAGCGTCTTAGTCTGATCATGCTCGGTAAACAAGAGCAGGCCATCATTCAGGTCCGTCGGTGCCCCCCGGCGCAGTTCGTTCAGTGCCTCTGATGCCCGCTGGGTCAGCCGCAGAGGGTAGCGGCCGATCTGTTCGGCCTCGATGGGCTGGGACGGAATGGATAACCATTGGTCATCTCCCACCATGCTTGGCCGTAACATCGCGAGGGTCGACACAATGACCCGTTCCCCCATGCCCGCACTCGCCGTAAGCGACAGGGCCAGTCCCACCAACCAGGCATCGGGGTGCCGATGTTGATGCTTCACGCACCAGGGCCGCAACTGTCGGAGCACCTGCTCCGCCTCGTTGATATCCTGCAACAGATCACCCCGCGTGGGCATGGCGGTCGCGCGATGAACCGGCTGTGGCTGGATGGGCAAGACGTTACAGCACCCGGGTAAGGTGTTAAGCGTTGCCAGCACATTGCAGACGCGGCGATGGCTTTCGCGCCGGCTGATCGGACGCTCTTGGGCTTTGCGCCATGCCTGGTGCTCACGAATGAGGGCAGTGGCCTGCTCACTGCCCAGCCGCAATTCACCGTTGGCCTGATACCTGAGCGCACGCTCCATGATGGCCCACGTCTCATCCCGTGAGGCCTTGGCGTAGAGAGGCGACTGCATGGCCTTCAGTTGCGCCATCATCGTGTGGGGCGTCAGCGTTATAGCCATCGTAATACCTCCATCTTGAGGGGGCGAAAATTCACGGCCGACAGGCGTTGCTCCATGGCCATCGTTCCCTGTTGCCAACCGGTGATGGGGGCGAGCGAGCGGGGATGACAGCGGTCGCGTCCGATGCGGGCATGCCCGACCAGCGCATCGAGTAACGCCTCGTCGAGGTGTTCGTGCAGTGCCGTGGTGAAGCTGTGCCGTGTGGCGTTGTCCGAAACGGTCAGCTCATCGACCCCCAGCACGTCACAGAGCAGGGCGCGGAAGTCGCCATGATGGAGCGCGCGCACACGGAATCCGGTCCTGCGCTTGCTGGTCGGGATCAGCCAGGCCGGCCAGTGCTGATCTACCTGACGCTGGTCCTCCACGCGATAGCCCTGGTCGGTTAGCAGTGTCATCGCGGTTTTGAGAAGCTGCTGATGAGCTGACAGTTGCTCGACGATGGCCGGGAGCAGGGGCGTCACACGACTCTCGAGGCCACGGCTGGACGCCTTATCGCGCAACCAGCCTGTCGTGCCCGTGATGTGGGTCTGCGTGTTGGCGGAGACGGGACGCGCCCCGGTGCTGACCATCCAGCCCAGGTAGGTGTGGGCGGCCGACACCTGCAGATACGTGACGAGTGCCTCGACCGGCAGGGGGTCGACGCGTAACCACTGTTGGATCGGTGTCGCCGAGGCCTGAAGCGCGTCACGCAGCGCGGTGAACCATTGCTGGGCGGTTGACTCGGAGAGTCCCCGACCTGAACCCACCCATCCTTGGGTAGATAGCGGCTGCTGGTCCTCGGACGGGCTGACCGGCACACCACAGCGCTGCATGCCGGCATCGAACAACGCCTGTAAGCGCTGCCGAGGGACGGCGCGATACGCGGCAGGCGCGGCATCTAGCGCGCCGTATTGTCCCTGCAGGGTCAGCACCAGGTGGTTGTTTTGGGATAGCGAGCGCATGTGCAGCCATGCCGTCGCCCTGAGTCGGTTGGCCGTGGGGGAGATACCGGGCAAAGCGTGGAAATGCTTGCGCAGATGACGGTTCAGTACCGTGACGCTGCCGTTCAGCGGTCGTTCTTGATCAGCGCTCAGCAGCGCCTGCTGTAGGGACGGCGGCAGGGTCAGGATCACCCAGCAGTTGTCTTGGGATCCGTCAGGATGCTGGCTGGGCCCGTCCAGGAGCCGGTAATACAGGAGGCCCCGCTCAGGATCCCAGCGCGGTGTGTCAGCGTCGAGTTCATCGCTATCCGATGGGGCATAGGGGTGTCGGGTCAGCGTGATCAGACGTTTGACGCGCATCCCCGTGACCAGCAGTAGCCGAACCAGTGCATGGGCCAGAGGGGGCAGGGTGAGGGCCAATACCTGATGCACTTGCCATGGCGTCAGGCGCTGAACGTCCTCCTGGGTCACCAAAGCATCTGTCGCCGCCATGGACGCGACGCGGCGTGCCGCACGGCGGTCATCGCTAGGCGTGAGTAGCGATGGGCGGGCCCGTTCGAGCATTAGTACGGGGGCTTCATCGTCGGGGCTCGCGCGATGGGCGTTGGAGGGTCGGGTCAACCGGTAGCCTTGCGCTGCCAGCTCGCTGGGCATGGCATTCGCCATGGGTTGCCAGTCCGTGTCGCTGTTGGTCGGTACCTGCTGTCGCGTGGTCGGCGAGGGCAGGGCATCGGCAATCTGATCGCGACGGTGTCGCTGGTGATGAGTGAGCGCCGGCGAAGGCGTGGCCCCTTCTCGTGGGCCTCGGCGCACTGACGATGTGTCGCGCTCGGCCTGTCCCGGCCGGCGCGTCTTTTCCAGCAACGCATAAAAGGTCTGATACTGCCGCCCGAGGCGCTGGCGTTCCGCGGCCATGCTGGGGCTGCCCAGGGCGCGGCATGCGCTATCCCAATCATGCAACGAGATGCCATGCAGGTCCTTATTCTCCAGCACACTCACCAGGACATCTCTGACATGGCGCGTCTGGGCGGTATAGATCGATGGCTGGGCATGCGGGATGACACAGCCAAACATGCGACTAAGCAGCGTCCGGGCACATTTGGCCTCCTCACCCGCGCGGTTGAGCAGGTGGGGCTGCTCCATCGCATATGACAGGGGGTATTGCGAGCCGACCGTTGTGCAGGGCGAGAGGTGCCAGTTTGGGGTCATTACCAGCTTGTTTCTGGCATCGGTATCCGGCTCGAGGTCATGGTCGGCGACATAGCGATCGTAGGCTTTTGCGATGTCTGGTTGTGTTGGCGCGGGCAGCGAATAGCCAATGACGGCGAGCCCGAACGCGCGCTCGCTGTCGGATAGCGAGGAGGCCGTCAGGATCTCCTCGCAGCGCGGAATTGTCCAAGCGGGTAGTTGTGGCGATTTGCTCACTTGATGTCCTGTCATTTACGTGAAAATGCATCGAAGTAAAGGTCGATTAACCGATAGTTAGGTCCAGTATTTCCCTGTTGAATCAGTCTGCCGTGCGTCCCATACGACGATGTTGCGGGGCGTCATGGCCTTCAGCTTCAGCAGGCATCTCGGAAGCGGTGGGCGCAGCTAGTACTGAAACCTCCGACTGCGCCGTTCTGTATCAGATGATGGCTCGGATGTTTTAGCGGTTGATCGAGTCGGCGTTTACTCCGCCGTTTTCTGCGGGCTGCCACGTAGCGTCTTCAGGTCCTCGTCCACTGTTTGTAGCGACAGTTGGCCGTCGTAGAGTTGGAAAATAATTGAACGCTGGAGCGGGTCTTTGCATGGGAACACCATTTCTTTAATGAACTGCTGAAGCCGGGCGTCGTCCTTCAGCGTGATAAGGGCGTTCCGCCGGCGTCTGGCCGTTACCCCCTTTTGGATGGGCAACACGTAGCAGGGCTGCAGTTTGCTGTAGATAAACATCAGAAATCGCACGGCACCGGGGGGAAGGTCGTCCTCTGCGACTTCATAGGTCATGACGCTGGCTATTGCAGGCAGGTTCTGCAGCTGATGCGCCACGATTTCCGCATTGAGGAGTTCGTGCTCGCCGCTGGCCCACTTTAAGATGACTGGGGGGTTGTCCAGGCTGACATTTTGCGCACCGGTAATCGGCTGCGCGACATTGAGCGTCGGGATGTCCCACACCTCGCGACTGATGCGATTGGCGGAGACATGAAAGCTGTCCGGCGTCTCGAAAATTGTTTCTTGGGTCATGATTAACTCACTGTTCTATGTGCCTGCTCTATATAAAGGGGGCTGTGGTCCTGGTTTTGCGGTGATTTGTTGCGAATGGATAAAAAAAAATCTTGGATCGCTGCTCGAAGAGCTGGGCACCGACATCCAGGAACGAGAAGGCTCGTGTATCGCGATTGTGCTGTTGGGTGAGGTGCGCGTGTTCCCCTAGCCCTCAGCCTTCACCGGATACCGACAAGGGCGCGATGGCTACCATCCGCCTGTGGTTGAAAGAGAACAGAGAGCCCCGGTGAACAACGTCATGACCATTGACGGCTATAACGCCGCTGTTATTCAGTTCGACCCGGATATCGAGTTGTTTCGGGGGCGAGTTCACCGGCGTAAGCGGTGGCGCCGACGTCTACGCCGAGCGAGTGGCCAACGCTGCATGAGGAAGGCTGGATATCGCTGCGCGTCTTCCTAAATTCAGGTGCGCGTACCTGAAGATCGACACAACAATGCTGTCGATGCCGCGACCGCCAAGGGGCAGACCTTTAATCCCTTTGGTGGTTGCCACCATCAAGTACGAGCTCTCGGCGTAATACCGCCTTGGCGCTGAGAACCCGAATGCGTCAGTCGCACATGCCCGGGTCTGTGGGCAAAAACCAACCTCCCGGTCTACCCGACGTCGTTGACGCCGGGGTCTGTCGCGGAAATGAGCCGGAGGATGCTCAATTAATCGATATTTAGGCCCAGTTTTTCCCGGATTACTGTTTGTGGCGTGCGCCCCACATGACGAGTTCGCGGGGAAACACCAAAGTCGAATTCGGCCATTCGTAAGGCATGCTCCGGGTCAGTGATTTGCGAGAGGTTATGCGGGAATGTCGGTTTCGCCTTGGCAGGCTGGTGGGTAGCAGGCGGCGCAGGATGAGACGGTGTTGAGGTGGCGTTATTCTCTAATGGGGCCTGGGGCGGAGCACTGACCTTTGGAGAGGGCGGCGGCATATGCTCAGGGACAGTGTCAGCTTCGACGCGATCATCGACGCTTGAATAGGGATGATGTGCGGCGTCTGAATCGGGTTGTGCGTCTTCACTGACGAGGGCCAGCGATTGGCGGTGATGGGGCTGGTCGTCCTGTGATGTAGGGGCGAGTTGCGCTGACGCCGGCGCAGAGCAACCGTCTACTGCCAACCGAGTAGCAGGGATATCGGAAGCGATGGGCGCAGCTGGGCCCGAAACCTCAGCCTGCATTGATTCTGTGGCAAGTGCTGGCTTGGGCTTTTTAGCGGGTGATGCGTTTGATCGAGTCGACGTGTGCTCCCCCGTTTTCTGCTGGTTGTCACGAAACACCTTCAGGTCCATATCGATGGCATTGATCGACAGTTTGGCGTCGAAGAGCTTGAAAATAGTGGAACGCTGCAGCGGATCTTTACCTGGAAACACGACCTCTGTAATAAACTGCTGAAGCAGTGGGTCACCTTTCAGGATATTAAGGGCGTTCTGCCGGCGTGCGGCCGTTTTCTGCTTCTTGGTGGGCAACTCGTAGCAGGGCTTAATTATGCGATAGATAAACTTGAGGAACAGGTCGGCAATAGGGGAGAGGTCGTCCTCGTCGACTTCATGAACCATGACGCTGCCTACCCCGGGCAGCTTCTGCAGTGCATGCGACACCGATTCCGCATTGAGCAGTTCACGCTGTCCATCGGCTTTCTTCAAAAGGACCGGTTTGATGCTCAGGTTAACATTTGGCGTACCGTTGACCGGCTGCGCTAAATCAAGATGCGGGAGGTCTCCTACCTCACAACAGAGGTGCTCGGCGAAGTAATGAAAGCCACCTCGGGCGACGATAACTGTATCTTTGGTCATGCTCAACTCACTGTTTCTTTGGGGTATGCCCTTAGAACAGGGGTCAACGGCGTACTTTTGCGGTGTTTTTTGGCGAAGGGAGTAAAAAAACTTTGATGTCGGGTCGCATGGCGTGCCCACTGCTCAAAAATGGCCTGAGTCGGTGCGATGCTGGATGAGACTGTAAGATTCATGGGTGGTACAGGATGTATTCCCCCCTTCTATAAGTGGCACGCAAAGCGTTAAGTCTTACGCTGCCAAATCGCGCCCCGAATCCCGGTCACTGCCAATGTGAGAATTTCGCTATGTTCCCCGGTACCGGGCGATCTCGCGGTGCAGCGACACCGTCATTTCGGCTTGCAAACCATCGCCGTCCTTAGGACCCACGAGTGAGGCGCCTCCCTCGCCGATCTAGCCCGTCGAGATGGCGTGACCGAATAGACATCTTTCGTGGGAAGATCTGGTAGGGCGGCATGGAAGGCTTGGGGACGAAGGGGCTCCATGATCTGAAACCCCAAGCACTTGCCTGACGAAAGGACTGCGGCAAGCGCCCACGCGACAGTGACGACCACAAGGAGCTTGTCTCGGGTAATTGAGGACGATCGACGCGAAGGAGGCGCAGCAATGCACCTGATGACCGGCGGCTGGTTCAGTCCAGTGATATCGCTGTTGAAGGTGGGGCTGCTATGACCGGTGGTCCACTACCCGGTGATGCCGCGAGATGAGGACCCGCTACCGATGTGGCTGAATGCCTTGGCAACCTGTTGCTCCCCACTACGTCTGCCTATTGCTGTCCGCCAGGAGGGCCGCATGATGAATCGCGAGTGAGCTTCTCAGCTGCAGAGGGAAGCGGGAGTAGGCCTGAACCCGAAAGTGCAAGCGACGAGAGCGGTCGTGAACGACGATGCCGTGCCCGTTCAGTGCCAACCCACGCTGCTCAATGAATAGCGTCGCGGATCAGCTAGTGGCGGGGCGGCGATTCCGTGTGCTGACGATCGGTGATGGCGTCAGTCGGGAATACGTCAGCCAATGGGTGGGATCATCGATCGGCGAGGCGGTGCCTGGCCAGGATTCTGGAAGCAATCGCGCAGCAGCACCCGTTTCCCACCGCGATTTCCGGCGATAACGGGCCTGAGATGACGAGCAAGGCGATATTCTTTATGTGCGTGAGCGGAAGGTGAGGCTGGCCTTCATTCAAGAATGTGTGGGGCAAGTGATGGCTAGCCTCACTCACGCGAAGCCCAGGAAGACGGCCAGCGCTCTGTTGACGGCGACCATGGCGCTGTCATCGAGGTGACCGAAGTACTCTCCAACTCTCTCGCGTTTCACCGTCATGGGTTTGTCCACCATGATCTGGGAGCGTCGGTGCAAGCCGTTTTCGGGGGTGGGCTCAACATCGAGGCGGATCAACGGTGCATCGACCCGGCTGCTGGAGAGCAGCAGCACCGTCACACTGCCTGTGCAGGCAAACTGATCAGACTGGACGATGAGGGCGGGACGCGGCTTACCGAAATCACCCGTTAGGGCAATGGTCACGAGATCCCCACGCCTCATGCGTCATCCTCGTCATCCAGGTCAAGATCCAGCAGAGCCGCGTCCATTAAGTCCTGCAGGTCGCGATCCCCGGCGTCGGCAGCTGCCACGATAGCGCACTGACGGCGAGCCTCTTCGGCGAAGCCGGGCTGTCGAGTGTCCGGGACCCAGATTTGGATCGGGCGCAGGCCGGCCGCTCGCAGGGCGCCGCGGTGCTTTTTTACCCTGTTGTTTACATCGTTCGTAGCCACCATGGCGGTTTCTCCGTCTTGTTACATGAAACATGTTAGCGCACATCTACGTTACATGTAACGCGATTGTCCGAAAAACTGAACCGTACTGGCTTTCTCGGAGCTCCGTTGGTTTGAGTCAGCAATAAAACCGCGAGAACCCTCGCCCATCCGGGCGGCGAGCAGTCACACCGCTTTCTTGGCCTGACCCTGTTGCTCATAGTACAGCGCTTCTCGTTCGACCGGCGGCATGTTACCGATCGGCTCCAAGAGCCACCGATGATTGAATCAGTCGATCCATTCCAGGGTAGCGAACTCAACAGCTTCCAGATGCCGCCATGGCCCACTTCGGCGGATCACCTCTGTCTTGAACAACCCAATCACCGTCTCGGCCAGTGCGTTATCATATGAGTCGCCAACACCCCCGACAGAAAGGGCGATGGTGGCATCCTCCAAGCGCTCTACAGCATCTCCTCGCCTGGCTCCATCAGTACAACTGGCATCGACCGCATGCCAGTCTGAATTATCAGCCTTCGGTTAGCCGGCTGGGGCTTTCTGTAAACAACCTGGTGGGGTTACATAGCTAGCAGCAGATAAGTTCACCGGCCCGTCACCTTCATCTAGCGCTTCATGTAGCTTCGTACCCCGGGATAGAAAGCCCAGGGCCTTCTAGAAGTTCTCTTTTCGAGCGGTTGCCTTAGGTCGATACTCTTTACCTGCGGCGTGCATGGCTCACCTCCTGCTTCGCTCAACCAGCAAAGACGAGGTGGTGAGCACCGTGTTGGTGGCTGCCGCTAATGTCCCAAGGGGGTCAGGTTGATCGAGCCGATCGGAGAAGGCATACACTACCTAGCTTCTAGATGGAGCCCAGACAGCGACCCTGCACATGCGCATGGCATCAAATGAGCCCACATGGAATTTTCGCAAGGCGTCTGAGGGCAAGATTAGGAGCTCGTCGCGCTGTTCACGGTTACCTTCACCGCCTCTGAGGGAGTGTCAGAAGGTACGCTGATTGGCGACCTGGTGCGTAGCCAGCTGTCTCGCACGGCAGCCGCGGATCTCTATGTTTTTACCGCCGAGTCCGATGGTGTGGTCATCGGTGGAGCAGTCTTCACGAGGCTGACCTACGACCAAGATGATCGGAGCGTGTTTGTACTCGGCCCGGTAGCGGTGGCGACCGAGTGGCAAGGCCAAGGTGTTGGTCGGCAGTTGCTGACCTACGCTCTTATGGCGCTGTGTTAGGCGGGAATCGACATCGCTGTGACTTATGGTGCCCCGAGCTACTATTCGCGTGTTGGCTTTGCGCCAGTCTCTGAGTCATTCATCCCGGCCGCGTTCAAGCTGAAGTACCCCGTGGGGTGGCCTCGCACAATCACTGAAGAAGACCGAGATGACACCGCTGAAGGGGACGGCCCACTGTGTCGAGGCGTTCAATGATCCAGCTTTCTATTAGGAGACGTACCGCGCAGTGAATTCCATGTCGACAGCGCTACCATCCCTCCAATGACGTGCCTGGAGGCGCCTGCTGTCTGGCCTACCTAGAACCCAGATAGTGCTCAACCTACGAGTGATGACGGATGGTATGCGACGGTTACCTGAGGCCAAACGGCATTTTTACGACACCGGCCTACGCTTCAGGCTGGTGCGCTTCTCGTGATAAGCGATCGCCAGGCCACTGGCGATGATGATCAGGGTGCCGATATAGACCCACAGATCCGGTTGCTCATCCCAGAACCACCAGCCCAGTAGCACCGCCCAGACCATGGCGGTGTAATCAAAGGGTGCAGCAAGCGCCGCTGGAGCATGACGAAAGGCCAAGGTGATGCTGGCCATGGCGCCGATGCCGAATACACCAGCGGCCAGAAACCCCAGCCAGTGCCAGGGCAAGGGCGTTTGCCAAGCCCAGGGCAAGAGAGCGCCGGTAACCAGCAGTGGCACAAGGGTCACGTAGAAGACCATCGCCCACAGATATTCTCGGGCCCCATAGCGTCGGGTGGTGATCATCACCAATGCGTAAAAGAGCGCGGTAGCTACTACCACCAGCGCCCCCGGTTGAAAGCTCTCCGCGCCAGGGCGCACTACCACCAGTACCCCGAGGAATCCGACAATCGCGGCTGTCAGGGGCAAACGTTCAACTCGCTCGCCGAGCAGTGGCACCGAGAGCAGCGTCACGAAGAGTGGTGCGGCAAAGGCGATCGCAGTGGTCTCTGCCAGCGGTAGCAGCGTTAAGCTATACACGAAGCACAGCATCGCTGCAGTAGCCAATAAGCCACGTACTAGGTGCAAGCCCGGACGCTGGGTGGACAGCTTGCGAAGGCCGCCGCTGAAGTGGGCGATCAGGGCGATCAATGGAAGAGAAACCAGGGTACGGAAGAAGATAATCTGGACTGGCGAATGCACCTCGCCCAGCCACTTGGAAAGTGCATCACCCGCCGAAAAGCAGAACACTCCGGCACACATCCACAGAATGCCTTTCAATGACGACGGCATATGATCCTCCTTGATCCCGTTTTTTCGCATCCGCAACGGATCTGCAAAAGAAGGAGCTACCCTAACCGAACCCGCTACCTTCGGCGATGGATGGGCCTGTTGGATTAGGCGACCGCTGCTTTCGGGCGTCGCTTCGCCGAGGTGGTAGTGTACTGTCTGGCTTTCAACTAGAACCCGGACAGTGGCTCTGCACATGCGCATGGCACCAAAGGAGCCTCCATGGAATTTTCGCAAGACGCCCGAGGGCGCTATCAGGAGCTCGTCGCGCTGTTCACGGCGACCTTCACCGCCTCTGAGGGAGCGTCAGAAGGCACGCTGATTGGCGACCTGGTGCGTAACCAGCTGTCTCGCACGCCAGCGGCGGATCTCTATGTTTTCACCGCCGAGTCCGATGGTGTGGCCATCGGTGGGGCGGTCTTCACGAGGCTGACCTACGACCAGGATGATCGGAGCGTGTTTGTACTCGGCCCGGTAGCGGTGGCGACCGAGAGGCAAGGTCAAGGTATTGGGCGGCAGCTGCTGACTTATGCTTTGCAGGCGCTGCGTAAGGCGGGGATCGACATCGCTGTGACCTATGGTGACCCGAACTACTACTCGCGTGTTGGCTTTGCGCCGGTCACTGGGGCGCTCATCCCCGCGCCTTTCACGCTGCAATACCCCGAGGGCTGGCTCGCACAATCGCTCGCGGAGACCGAGATAACGCCGCTGAAGGGAACGGCGCACTGTGTCGAGGCGTTCAATGATCCAGCCTTCTGGTAAGAGACATACCGCGCAGTGAATCCGAGATCGCTGTCGCAGTGGCGGCATCGCCTCAGGGTCATCAAGGCGATGGCTCGATTATAGGCCGGGGCCAATGTCGAAAGCATTGCCATGGGTATAGGCTATGCCAGTATCTCAGCGTTTATCGCGATGTTCCGGCGTCTCACCGGTGAGACGCCGGATGAGTACCGTCGACACCTAAAGCAAAACATACCGGGATAGTGCCAGACTCCGAGAAGAAGGCCCGGCACCTAAAGAGTGTCAGCGATGCGACCAGTGCTTCAGCGCAGGGCGTATACGTAGGCTTCAGTTGTGCCACCCTTGGAAAGTGTCACCGTCGTCAGCTGTCGTTTGTACTCTGCCCCTTCAAAGTCGTCCAGCGCGGTCCAATGCTGAGACAGGTTCTCCGACACAAAGACATGGCCTTCAATATCGTCGCCGGCGTCATCCAGTACCAAGCCGGGAAACCCCAACTCGGCGCCCCAACCCGCTTCGATGAGACGGCCCTTGATGCTTCCAGCTTCCCAGGTGCCGCCTATCTTCTGCATGACGTGTTCGTTGGGGCGGCCGGGGCCAAGCGTTCCGTAGATGAAAAGGCGTTCCATGACATGTCTCCTAGCGGGATAGTGGAAAGGGGAAAGGGGAAAGGGGAAAGGGGAAAGGGCGAGAATTCTGGTGAAACATCTAGGGTGGAGCAAGCCCGGCAGGTTCTCGGCATTGCCGTGTCATTGTCTGGCTTCAACCTAATAACCAGACAGCAACGGCGAAGCGGTTACGCACAAGGCTGATTTAGAAAATAAAAGAGTCGTTTCCGATGTGGCGGGAAAGATGATGCCGCCAGCAGCGGCCATCGCTACCCTTCAGGTAGGCGGGGAGTTCCACGAAGGTGATGGGCTGGCCGCACACCTGGCAGCGGGCGTTTTTCATCAGCGGCTCAATGGACCGGGCGAGCAACGTCAGTTCGATGGGCGTGATGGCATCATGGCCGTGCTGTACCCACTTTCTGGCGATCTGGTGGGCTTCCGTCCCTTCGGGAAAGACATCTTGCTCAAGCAGCCTGGCTAATACCCAGGCCACGGCTGGCTCTTCGGGTCCATTGAGAATGGTTTCCCCATCCACGAGAAATCCTCACAGGATAGGTTTGTGTTTCATGAATGTTAATACTGGATGGGTTGGTGCGCCGGATCACGAGCCGCCTCCGTCATCGGCATGGGCGGTGTCCTAAACGTTAAGTCATCCACGACGACGATACATTCACAGCACTGCACATCCTCTATGGGCAAGGCGCGGAGCACCTCACCGCGTGTGTGTCCAACCTGAAGGATTTCGCCCACTTGAGGCATGTGGTCGGCGTCCAGGGGATGAAGGAGAGAACTGCCGGGGGTGTAGCTGACGATAAGGAGCTTCATGGTATGCCACGCTCGATGAATCGGAGCCTTCCTGGCCATATCGCCCGGGGAATCGAGGTTCGTCACGGGCCTGGGTAAGGAGTGGGCCTAGCGCCTCACTCTATGGCGAACGCATCTTCTGATGTTAGAAACGATACCGCCTTGTTCATAAGGACAGGACGTTGTCGGCGAAGGGGCTTCTACTTTAGCGTTCTCGGAATACATCGGTAGGCCCTCTCGGCCCAGGTTCATACAAACTCTTTGAATGTGGCACATGGCGCCACGATTGGCCATATCCCGCGCCCTGATCCATGACCAAAGGTGAGGTGGCTATTGAGGAATGTCGTCTCGTTCCTTGAGCTGAAGCCACAGCTGGAGGCGTTGACGGATTTCCTGCAGTGCTTGTTCGTAGGCATCGGCTCGTTCGATCAGGCGAGGGTCGCGGATGTTCCAGTAGAGGTATTCGGTGCTGCTGCCTTGCCAATCGCGACATGCCTGCTGCGCCTTGTCACAGAGCACGATGACGGCATCGAAATGCTCGCCCTCGAACTCGTCCAAGGACTTGCTGGCGAGTTGCTCTGTCGCAACTTCCTGTTTTTGCAGCGCCGCTAGTGTCTGCTCATGGGGTCGATCGGGCTCGGAACCGGCACTGAAAGCCTCGAAACGCTCACCTGCCAGGTGGCGTAACAGTGCTTCTCCCATCAAAGAACGGGCGGAATTGGCGTTGCAGAGAAAAAGCACGCGCTGTTTCTGCATGAGGACGTCGCTCCGATAGCACATTTTGATAAGCATTTATAAATGCCTGTCATGTCATTCACGTGACAGATAGCGAGGCCGTCGTCGCCAGCGCGGCCCAGAGTTAGGAGGGTTGTGGCGACGGTACTCAAATCATCAAGAAAGCGTCACCTTACCTGAGCATGCAAGTGGAAGGTTTGCTTGCCCAGGTCGATACCGATGATGGTGGCAGTGGTCATGGCGAGGTCCTCATAAAAGAAGAAGCCCGACAAGCATAGCCTGCTGGACATCGAGGTCAGGCTGACCATCTCATTAACCCCCCTGGCCTTGCGTTGAAGGCTGGGGGGTCTGTAGAAACGCGCCCGTGATCAGGTATCTCTGCCGGCACAAGGACCTGCTGAGAACGACCGTTGGCCACTATCTCGAATAACGGATCAATGGCCAGGATTCGGCAGACAACGGCTCAATCAAACTGACGTCGTCATTCCCCGGACGGTTCACGCGGGTGCTCACCGGCCATTGAGTGAGGGTATCGGCGGGCAGATGGTGAACCAGCTGGCGTATGGTTTTGCTGTCGGTCAGGTGGGGATCTAGCCAAGGCTCCAGGCTTTCGGCTTCCAAGGCTAACGGCATGCGCGAGTGGATCTCCTTGGCCACACCTCGAGCGGGCTCGGTGAGGATCTCGCAGCCGGGCATGCCGTCCGGCCGCTCGCTCCAGATGCCAGCCAGACCGGCTCATGATCTGCCCGGCATAGGAAGTGCGGCTGCTTCTTCTCATCTACCGGCAACCACTCGAACCAGCCATCCGCCGGCACCAAGCAGTGGTGATGGGCGAAGGCACCGCGGAAGTAGTTGGAGGTGGCCACCTTGACCGGTGCGCCGCCGACACTCCCGGAATGGTTCATGGCTTGCTAATTGAGGGGCAATTCCAGCATGTCGAAATTAAGGCTGATCATCCTCAGCCCCTAGAAGCGCTTTGATGTGTTCGCCATCCCTGATAGCCGCTCTCCACAAGTCACTCCAGCTATCTGGTGGGTGACCATTCTCGAGCATCTTACTGAAGGTAGTGTAAGCGTCCTGCTTGCTGCCATAGGCGCGCTTGGTGGATTCGTCGTTGACCCAGGCGTAGATGAGGATTTTGTTCGCCAGGTCATAGCGAAAGAACAGCCGGTACTGCTGGTAGAACTTTGCCCGGCACCAATGAGTGTGCCTAGACCCGAGAGTGTTTCCTTGGCGATACTGAGAGCCTGCCGGATCTTGTGGAATGTCGCTCTTGGTCAACTTCACAACCGCCGCCAGACGCTTGGTGGCCGGTTTGCTGCGATATCCGAGTGGATCCTTTTCCTGAAGTCGCTTTACCTTATTGGTGAGCGCATCGACCTGCTCCAGGAACAGCGGATGTGCGTAGATCGTCCATCCATTTATCTCCAGGGGGTTCATGCGTCGTCGTCGTCCTCTGCCAGTTCTTCATCGAGATCTACCTCAATGCCTGCCGTCAGGCGTTCGGCCTCGGCAAAGGTGCTGGCAGTGACAGGACGAATGTTGGCCGGGTGCTCCTGCAGATCGCGCTCCAGGAAGGCCAGGAAGCTGGTAATCACGGGATCTTGGCCGGGCTCATCGCAGGCACGAGTTAGCACTACTTCCCCATTGGGGCGAATCATGTAATGAATCCGATCACGGCGTTTCAGCTTCAGCGCACGACGAACCGATGCCGGAACGGTCGTCTGGTAGCGATCCGTCAGGGTGGAGTCATCCTCAATGGTCGTGTTCATGGTTGGCCTTTGCTCAATGGTAATGCAACTGTTATTCGAAAAAGGTAATGCGATTGCATTGCCTCGTCAATGTTAGTGAAATCAATACTTGTTCACCAAGCGCATCGACAATGCCGTCGCACGCCATGGAGAGTTCAAGAGCCTCTCTGGTTTCCTGGCCCTTGCGGCCCTGCATGAGCTCGAACGTAGCGCGGGTTGATCCAAACCTCACACAAGCGCCCAGACCCTTGGCCTGGGCGCTTGCATTTACGCTGGGTCTCACCGAAGGCCGTCCTGAGATCGACTCATAGCCCCGGGGCGTGAACCTCTACCCGTAATCCAGCCCGTATCACTGTGTCAGATCTTTATAAGGCCTCGCTGGTAGCTTTACAGCGGCCGTTTGAAACGGCTCAGCTGGATGCTTATGGAAGTCGAATTTCCCTTAGGTCACAACCTGACGAGGATTCGTCTATGGCGACTTTGCCCGCCGGATCGCCCGGTATGATCGTCGGGCGAGTCTCCTGCTTACCTCGCAGCGACATGATAGTGGATGTGCTGGAGCAGGCACTTCAACATACGGCTCCGATAGCTAGGTGTTTAGTCCCAGGGTGTAATGGTCCCTGACATTCGAACCCGGCCGCTTGGCATATGAGCTCGCGTTGTAGTCTCAATGCTTGATCGTTATCTGGCACCGGAAGTCGCGCGATCGGCAGGAGATGGCCTGAACCCCAGCGATGGTTGTCAATCCATGACGGCTTCGGTCCAATGGCCGTTTTGGTTTTGACCTTGAGGCGTACCCGTGTCTGATTCTCTTCCGACGAACGACTCCTTGGCGTTGTTCATCGCCTTGCTCCAGCGCGATTGGCAGGGCAACTTCGATAACGGAGCGTTTCAGCGAGGTCTTCGATATGCCAATCAGCAGCGTGTGTTGGGAACGATGGACCTGCAGCGTAAGCATGAGCGGGTAACACTGAGCGGCAATGTAGATGGCAGCCACAAGCGGCCTTATCAGACGCGGATCGAGATTGACGTAGTAGATAAGTATGGGGCATTGAGTACGAGCTGCAGCTGCCCCGTGGGCGTCGGCTGTAAACATGCCGTCGCCTTGATCCAAACGTTTCTCAATCAACTGGGCGATGGAAAAGACACGTCACTCGAGTCGAGTGCGCCATCAAACGTGGATGAGACGAGTGCGCTCAAGCAGCAGTGGGATCATTGGATTAGTCAATGGGAGCTGACCGAGACGTCACTGGCCGAGGGGCAACGCGTTGACGCCAAGTATCGACTAGGACTGTTCTTGGATCGCGGCGGTCGACATGCCCATGTGCCTACGTTGACGGTGATTCCAGTGTGGTTGCGACCCTCCAAACAACGCAGCCGCGGAACGGGATGGGTCTCTCCCCGCCACATCGAAGTCAGTGCCTCGGGAGAGTTAGTGCCGGCCCCTGAGGCGGGCTGGCTGGCCGAGCA
Source organism: Halomonas sp. I5-271120 (assembly GCF_030553075.1). NCBI lineage: Bacteria > Pseudomonadati > Pseudomonadota > Gammaproteobacteria > Oceanospirillales > Halomonadaceae > Halomonas > Halomonas sp. I5-271120. The sequence continues at coordinate 3,699,627 of NZ_CP130701.1, read as the reverse complement.
AGAAGACGCGATTGATCTGCTGATGCACGGCAAGGTAGAGATGCCCTGGTCGAGCGGTCAGCCGCCATGGGCGCTGATATCACAACCGTTTCAGGCGCGGGCGTTATGGGCATTACTAGACAGCAATACGCCGCCGCTATTGTTTTACGGCAAGCAGACAGGCCCTCAGCTGGAGCATGGCCCTGAGTGCCGCCTGGCGCCCAGCTGGCAGGTAGATGACCAGGGCGTCCAGCAACTGCAAGTGTCGACGATGCCTCCCGACATGCTTTCCTCCGAGGCCATCATTCTTAGAGCTGGTCGTGAGCTCTGCTATCTCGATCCCGAGCGTGGCCAGTTTGGCCGAATGGACGGCGATCCAGACCTGTTTGCCATGTTACGTCGGGCGCCGTCGGTACCACCCGAGATCAGTGACTGGTTAGCAGAGCGGTTGCGTGAGTCGAAGAGGGCGGGGGCGGCATTTCCGGCGCCTAGCCAAGTGTCAGAGCACACTCTGGAGGACGTGGCGCCGCGGCTCAAGGTGACCATGGTAGTGGCTGAAGGCCAAATTGGCTTCCGTCATGGTGCGCCGTTACCTCGTTGGATCCAGACAGGAGCGGCGGTCGTCAGCTTTGACTATGACGGAATCGAGGTGCCTCCTGAAGAAGGCGAGGTCGCTAAGGGCTACCGAAATGGTCGGCGGCTGACGGTGGTGCGCGATCCGCAGGCGGAGCTGGCATTGGTGCGCGCCCTGCCGCCTGGGATGGTGACGCTGGAGCGGCTGGCCGAGCTGCAGAGGATGCCGGACCATCTTGAATTGCCCCCCTGGACGTTTCTGCTGCCCATCGATGAAACGCCTCCGACCAGCGCCGTGGAGTGGCCGACCCATCTGGCGGACCCCGATGGTTGGTGGGACATGATCGCCCAGCTGCGTCAGGCGGGTTGCCTGGTCGTGTTCAGCGATGACTTTCCCGATGAGCCAATTCGCCTCGAGCCGGATAGCTGGCATGGCGAACTGGAGCCAGCGGGCAATGGGTGGTTCGATCTGGCGCTGGATATCGAGGTGGCAGGGGAGCGGCTGAACCTACTGCCGATCCTACGCCAGCTGTTGATGCGTGAGGATTTTCCGTTGGAACCCTGTGAGGAGGAATCTAAAGACGCGACCTGGACGCTGAGCCTGCCGGATAACCGGCAGCTGGTGCTGCCTCTGGCCAAGCTGCGGGCGCTAATGTCGCCGATCCTCGACTGGTTGGAAGATGAAAGCGATCCCGAGGAGGCGCTCAAGCTGCCACTGACAACGGCCGAGCAGCTTGCGCCCTTGGCTGAACAAGAACACTGGGCGGGACGCGAGAACGTAACCGTTTTGGCTCAACGCCTACGGGAGCTCCCCGTCAGCGTCCCCCAACCATCAGGGTTTGCCGGAGAGCTGCGTGACTATCAGTCTCGAGGTGTGGCCTGGTTGCGCTTTCTCTCCGAGCTCGGCACGGGAGGTATCCTCGCCGACGATATGGGGCTTGGCAAGACAGTTCAGGTGCTGGCACATGTACTCGATGAGCATGCCCGTGGTGCGCTGGAAGGGCCAGTACTAGTGGTAGCGCCTACAAGCCTGGTGGGCAACTGGTGTGCTGAAGCCGCACGGTTCGCCCCGAGTTTGAAGGTAATTGTCTTGCAGGGCAGTAAAATCCAGCGTCATCAGCAGATCGAGAAGTCCCTACCCATGGCCGATATGGTGATAACTACCTACCCGTTGCTGATGCGCGATGTGGTCTTGTTGCAAGAACAGACGTTTGGTCTATTAGTGCTTGATGAGGCTCAGGCGATCAAGAATGCGGCGAGCCAGACAGCGCGTGCTGTACGCGAGCTCACCGTAGAACGAGCGTTGGCGATGACAGGGACGCCGTTGGAGAACCATCTGGGCGAGCTGTGGGCCCAGCTCGATGTGGTGGCACCGGGGGCGTTGGGCAGCCAGCAGTGGTTTGGGCAGCGTTTTCGCGCCCCGATCGAGAAGGACGGCGACGTATCGCTGAGCCAGAGCCTTTCGCGGCGCATCGCGCCTCTGATGCTGCGCCGAACCAAGCAGCAGGTGCTGAGTGAGTTACCTGATAAGACCGAGACGCGTCGCGAGATCGCGCTGACCGGTGGCCAGCGCGATCTCTATGAGAGCCTGCGCCTGGCCCAGCACCAACGGGTGCAAGAGGCCATCGCCGAGCGTGGCCTGGCCGGTTCCGGTATCGTGATGTTGGATGCGCTGCTTAAGCTGCGTCAGGCCTGCTGTGACCCTCGCCTGGTCAAGCTGGACAGCGCGAAAGAGGTGCGCCGCTCAGCCAAGCTGGAGCAGTTGCGTGAGTTGCTGCCGCCGCTGATCGAGGACGGGCGCCGGATCCTGATCTTCTCGCAGTTCACCGAAATGCTCGGGCTGATTGGCCAGGCGTTGGAAGACGACCACATCCCCTACACGACTCTTACTGGCGACACTCCGGGCAAGACCCGCACCCAGCGGGTAGCGCTGTTCCAGCAGGGCGAGGTCCCGGTCTTCCTGATCAGCCTCAAGGCCGGCGGCACCGGTCTCAATCTCACCACAGCAGATACCGTGATTCACTATGATCCTTGGTGGAACCCTGCGGTGGAAGCTCAGGCGACCGGACGTGCTCATCGCATGGGACAGCAGAATCCGGTGTTCGTCTACAAGCTGGTATGTGCCGGCACCGTGGAGGAGCGCATTCTCGACCTGCAGGCGCGCAAGGCGGACCTGGCCGCCTCGATCCTGGAGGGTGGTAGGGAACAGAAGAGCGATGGTCCCCTGTTCGATGAAGAGGATCTGGCGTTACTGTTCGCGCCAGTGGAATAGTTGGTGTGAGAAGTCCGTGTGAATTCTGCTCAGAGGGGCAGTCGTGACATAAGCGGTATCCGTGCCTGGCGGGTTGGTCGGGCTTAATATGCTGCTGGAAGGCCATGCCAAGGCCAGCTGCGTAATTGACCTTCTCCCCCCCCCCCCCCCAAAAAAACCGGTCCACTGGCAATTTGAGATTTTCGCTACGTTTACCCTGATAGCAGGAGGTCTCGCGATGACTCGATACCGTCATTCCGAAACGCGGATCATCACCGTCCTTAAGGCCCACTTCAGGGGGAGCGCCTCGATCGCCGAGCTAGCCCTGCTGAATGGCGTGACCGATTACTGGGTAAGGGCAAAACGGCAGCCCTATTCAATATCGCATAGGTGCTCGCCGCCGAGACCAGCGATCCCGATATCGCTGAATTCATCCGGGGTCTTGTGTTCTGCGTTCTGACGGGAAACGGCAATATGCACAAGAAGAACTGGTCACTTATTTATCCCGAACGGCAAAACGCCTCACTCGCGCCGGCCTATGACCCTGTCTCGACTATCCCCTATATCCCCAGCGACGATATGGGATTCAGGATCAGTCGGACCCGCGCATTTTCCGAATTGACCACCTGCTCAAGGCCCATGTCACGACGCCGCGCCAAGGGTTGCCACCGGTGTTGCCCATCGTGCTTTACAACGGCTCGGATCGCTGGACGGCACCGCAAGACATCTACGACATGGTACAGCCGGAACCACCAGCCTTTCTCCGGGTCTATCAGCCGCACCTGCGATACTACCTAATCGATGAGGGCCGCTATACTGCCGAGGAACTAGGGCAGCGGCAGACCCCACTGAGTGGGGTGTTCGGTATCGAAAATGCCGTGGGCAGTCGAGAGGCCCTACAACGGGCCGTCGATCGGGTTGTGGGGATCATCCAGAATGATCCCCACAAGGAACGTACGGACGCCATCATCACCCGCTGGTTGAAGCGCCATCTTCAATGGCTCGGGGCTGGCGTTAACCTTGAGCAGCTCAACAGCTTGGTGGAGGATAGAGACATGCTGGCAGAAAATCTGGAAAACTGGGCGAAGAAAGAGCGGCAGGAAGGTCGCCAGGAAGGTGAGCAACTGCGTGCTGAACAGACAGCTCGTAACCTTATTCAGTTGGGTGTGCTGACGGATGAACAGATCGCGGAGGCGACGGGCCTTGCGCTGGCTGATGTCCGAGTCCTGCGTGCCAAGAGTTAAGTACTGAGAGAAGTAACTGATAATCCTGAATACCGGCATGTCGCCCGGCGACGTGAGTGACCCTTCCCTCGGTGCCCGTTCTCACGCCGGTGGTCAGCGTCAGCTAGGTACTTATCCTCACCCGCGAGTCTCTGACTGGAGGTTGCGATGACGACTGAACGCAATACACCGCGTGTTCGGTTACGGGGTAGTGTCATCAAGTACGAGGCCCCGCTAGAGCCAGCTGCAGAAGCGGAAGATTGGACGATATATGGCGCTGCCGAGCCAGTAGGGGAGATCGCAATCGCCGTCTGGCGGGCAGCAATCGAACTTTTCGAAGGTAATCGAGCTGCGGCAGAGCGTTGGCTATATAGCGAGGTAAAAGGCCTCGGCTGGAAGCGCCCCATCGATGTCATGCGAGAAGATCCTCATCAGGTACTGGATCTGATAGGCAGGCTGGAGAGAGGAGTTCACACATAACCTGAACGGCGTCGTGAGCGAGGAAGCCTTCCGCACTGAACTGACCCCATTGTTCAGACCTGGTCCGAATTTCGGGGACCACTTCGGCAACCGCTGGTCATGTGTGGCGACGCAGTAAGGCCGTCTTGGGCGTCATAAACCCATGTGTGGGATGAAAACAAAGTGTCATCCTAGAAAATAGAGAGTCACCCTCCGGTGATGACAAGGTGGCCTAGCCCGGCTATGATGTAGCTACGATGTAGCCACGATAGAGAGGGAGAATAATCATGAGTGCTGATACTGTGGTCCGAGCCCGCATCGATACCGAAACCAAGGAGCGCGCCACCGCCGCCCTGGAGGCCATGGGTCTGTCCGTGTCCGACGCCATTCGCCTGCTGATGCTGCGGATCGCCGACGAAAAGCGCCTGCCGTTTGCCGTGCAGGTGCCCAACGCCACCACGGCTAAGGCCCTGGAAGAGCTGGATGCTGGCAAGGGCAAGCGCTTTGATAGTGCGGATGCACTGTTCGAGGACCTGGGCATCTGATGCTGACCCCAATCCGTTCCAGTCAGTTCAAACGCGATGTGAAGCGGGTCCAGAAGCGCGGCAAGGACATGGACAAGCTACGGCACCTCCTGGGCCTGCTGCTCGAGCAAGCTCCCTTGCCGGATACCTACCAGGATCACCCGCTGCGGGGGAACTGGAAGGACTACCGGGATGCCCACATCGAACCCGATTGGTTGGTGCTGTATCGCGTAGTAGATGACGAACTGCACTTGGCTCGTACTGGTAGCCACGCTGATCTTTTCCGCGAGTAGGCAAGGCAAGCAAGAAAGGATGATACTTTACCTTGACGGCATGGCTGCCCCTGACCAGAAATCAAAGGGTTATAGCCCACCATAGGATGATATTCTTTTTCATCCCACACCATGTGTTGATGGCCATGGGGCTCTCGTTGGCCGTCAGTGCGGTAGGTGGGGCGATATAGCGAACAGGGCGAGGTAGGCAACAAGAGCCAGGTGGCGGACACGAGCAGACTGTCAATGCTGGGGGATGGATGTGACCGTCCAGCGCTGCGCTTGTTGCTTGAATTCAGGGTCGAACCAGGCACCTCGACTCGATTGTTGTCGGTCGGCAGCTATTTCCTACTAGGTGGCGATCTAGTCCTACCGACCGCTTCAGGAGATACTCCACCGCCTTGCCAGTCGCCGCACTGTCCGAACCATTTTTCGGTGCGCCAGCTACCTATAGGTTCAGCGGGCCGTCGATGAGCCCCACTTCACTCTTTCGGTAATACGCCGTGCAGGTTTCTACGAAAACCGGGACGATTCACATCTGTCTCATCGATCCGAGTGTGGTTAATGCACGAAAACTTCAGGTGAGTCATTTGCCTGAGCCAATAGGAACCAGGTACTGATCGGGATCTTGAGTTGGTGTGACGCAGTCCCTAGACGTGCTGCGTCCAGCAGTGAGGCAGAGATGCCTCGACCTACGATCATTGGATCGTGGCTGGGCCAAGGTCGACGTGGTAATTTCTTAATCCCTCATATTAACAATGATAAGGAAGTCACCATGACCCGTGTTACTGCAGGCTTGGCCGCTGCGTTGGCGTCGTTGTTGATCGCTGCTCCGGCCCACGCGGATGACCCGTTGACGCTCGCCGTGGATATTCCCTTTGAACCCTTCGAATATCGCTTGCCCGACGGCACCCTGACAGGCTTCGAAGTGGAACTGGGAGAGGAAGTTTGCCGGCGCATCCAGCGTGAATGCGAATGGGTGGAGCAGGGCTGGGACGGGATCATTCCCGGCCTGCTGGCCAGGAAATACGACGCCATCATGTCCTCCATGGCGATCACCGATGCACGCCGCGATAAGGTCCTGTTCTCCGAGCCCTACTATAGCAATCCCAGTGTCTGGGTGACCCAGGAAGGCCGGGAAATTGATATCGAGGACACTGCAGCGCTGGAAGGCCTGGCAGTGGGCGTGCAGCGAGGCACTATCCGGGACAATTACATCACCGATACTTACGGCGATCTCGTCGACGTGCGGCGCTATTCGACAGGCGAGGACCTGGCGCTGGATGTGAGGACGGGGCGCCTCGACGCCGCCTTCATGTATTACCCCCTGGCGCTATCATCGCTCGACGTCGACGCTGAAGGCAGTGACTTCGTCACGAGCTCGTCGTTGATTCGCGAGCCCAACCGTTACTTCGGGCATGGCGTCGCGGTGGCCTTCCACCCTCGCAATGAAGCCCTGGCGGATCAGTTCAACGAGGCGCTGCGTGAGATTAAGCAAGATGGCACCTACGACGAGCTCATGCACAAGTACGTCGACTACGACATCAAGATCTGAGGCCTTCCTCTGGCGCTGTTGTTCGTCCCAGTGAGTATTGGGGAGGTGTGCGACCAGTCGGCCAGCCTGATCATCACTGCCAACCAGCCGTTCAGTGCCTGGGACAGCATCTTCCCCGACAGCATGATGGCCGTGGCCGCCATCGACCGGCTGGTGCACCACGCCACGCTGATGGAGCTGAGCGGAGAGAGCTACCGGAAACGCGCCTACCAGCGTCAACTACAAGGAGGAAAAGCCGTGTCGTCAGGCTGACGACAACTACCCCCAACCGGTCATTTTAAAGGCTATGTCCCCGTTACGTGTTGGAAGGCTATCCTGTTAGTAGTTGCCTTAAGAGGTACCTGCTCATGGATGCTCACGCCTTCCAGCACTGGCTGGGCCAGCTGACCCAACTCAACACCAGGCAAAAGCACCTGCTTCGGTGTCAGCTTCAAAAGCGACCCCAGCAAGACGCACTCCTCGATACCTTGCCAGCGCACCAGGCCTGCCCACACTGTGCAGCCAATGACGCGTCGTTAGCTCCGTGGGGCTGGAGCCGCGGGTTGCACCGCCACCGGTGCCGGGAGTGCCATCGTACCTGCAATGCCTTGACGGCCACGCCACTGGCGCGCCTTCGTCATGCCGAGTGCTGGCTGGCCTATTCCCAGGCCCTGATCGAAGGGCTCACAGTAAGAGAGGCCGCGCGCCGCTGTGGGATCAGCAAGAATACGGCCTTCGCGATGGCGACATCGTTTTCTGACACGGGTCGCCGAGCATAGCGACACACGCGAAGCCGGCATCGTCGAGGCGGACGAAACCTTCTTCCTGGAATCCTTCAAAGGCCAACGTCTCCTGCCACGGCCATCGCGCAAGCGAGGGGGTGTCGGGGCGACAAGAGGCACTGGACCGGACCAGATTCCGGTCATGGTGGTGCGTGACCGAGCAGGCCACACGGCTGATTTCCAGCTGGAAAAACTCGACGCGCGGCATGTGCGGGAGGCGCTAACGCCCCTGATCGATCGCGAATCCGTGTTGTGCACGGACGGTGCCAGTGTGTACGCGGCCTTTGCCAGAGAGTGCGGCATCACCCATCGGGTAGTGCATGCCAAGCCCGGACAGCGAGTCCAGACGGGCGCTTTTCATATCCAGAACGTGAATGCCTACCACAGCCGATTGAGGCGCTGGATCGCTCGGTTTCATGGCGTTGCCACCAAGTATCTCGTCAACTATCTCGGCTGGCGGCGCCTGCTGGAGCGCTATGCAACGGCGATACAGCCCGTTCACTGTCTTCAGGAAGCGGTCGGGCGTCCCGTGCAATACGTAACAGGGACATAGCCTTTAATTAGCTCGAGTTTATTAGCTTGAAGCTATCAGCCCAGGTGCAGACTGCGTACCAGCAAGCCTAGAGCCAGAGTGGCTGACACGCTGAGCAGGGTGCCTAGAAGCACGTACTCGGTGAGCTTACGATCGCTGCTTTCGCGCAGGTCGCCGAAGCGCAGCACTGACTTGGCAGTCAGCAGGAAGCCCACGGCGGTCAGTTCGTCCAGCAGCACCAGTGTCAGTACCAGGAAGCGCTCGAGCATGCCGATGCGGGCTCCGGCCGCCGCCAGAGTCCCGGGGTCGTTGACTTCATCGCTCCAGGGGCGCATGGCCAGGGCTATGGCGATGGCCATCGGTCGGGTCACTAGCAGGTAGGCGCCAGCAAGCGTCAGGGCTCGTGGGGTGGTTATCCAGGCGGCGACTTCAAAGAGTGGCTGTAGGCTGCCTAGCCAGGCAAGCCAAAGCCCGAGTAGCACCAGCAGGTGTAATAGCTGGTCGAGTAGGAACCACCGCAGTCGGTTCGAATCAAGGTGTGCCTTGCCAAGGTCGATCAGTGCATGGCTGGTCGCCACGAGAAGCGTGCCGGCCAGAATTATGCCCGGCCCGCTCCCTGCGAGCGTGAGCACCAGAGCCGTGAGCAAACCGTGCAGGCATGCATGCCAGTAGAGGGCTGGCGACAATCGCTTGTGGCGTTGTTTTGAGTCCACCCATCGGCGCGGCTGAAGCAGAAAATCGCCACTCATGTGGCCTAGCACCAAGCCGAGCAGTGTCGCCATTTCTGGGGAAGTCATCAGTCAGGTTGCTCCGTGGCCAGGCGCTGTTGGAAAAAGTCCAGAGTATCGGCGAGCATGGCCCAGCGAGCGGCACGCAGGCGCTTGTGTACGCTTGGCTGGCGGATGCCTAGACGCTCGGCCATGGCCTGCTGGGATTCGTCGTGCCATAACCTCAGATAGGCGATCTCAGCTGAGTAGTGAGACCAGTCATCGATCAGCTCATCCACATAGCGGACCAGCAGCGTCATGGCGGCGTCATGAGGGGACCTAGCCTCGATCAGCGCCAGGTGGGCTTCACTCTCGCTCATGGCATCAAGCGCCTTGCCTGATGCAACGAATACTGGCCCGTCGGCGGATGCCAGGGGACTGTCGGGCTGCCACTCGTTATGACCAACGGCCACCGCGACTCGGGCATCCCAGCGTTGGTCTTGTGAATGCATGATCAGCTCGGCACGCAGAGCCACCGCGGCATGCAGAGCTTCGCTGGTGCCGGGTATGGCCAGTTGGAAGCCATCTCCCCGGTAGCGTTCGAAACGGCCGCCATAGTGGTTGGCAAGGCGTGCCAAGGTGGTATCCAGCATTTGGTAGAGAGCAGTCGTATCGCTGATTCGCTGTGATGCGATGATGTCGCCGGTCAGCACGGCAAGGGGCTGCCTCATGGGGGCGTTCTCTCATAGCATGGTTTGCCATAAAAATAGCCTAAAATGGCTATTTGTCAAATATATAGCCTAAAAGGGCTATAGGTGCATGATATTCTATTAAACGGCTATGTCAGATAACGCGCCAAATCGTTTCACGCTAGATGCTCGGCGGCCTGCTCGGTGAATCGCTTGTGCATGGATTTTGTGCATGGGTCTTGTGCATGGGTCAGGAGGCAGTCTCGCCTACCTGGCTCCATGGCTTTGATGTCAGCTTTGACGCCAGGCTTGAAAACAAGCTGTTCGCCGCTATCATATCGCTCATGATCGGCGGCATCTGCCGTCGGTCTGTTTACCAATGCTCGCTTCGCACCCCGCCCAGCCTTGGCTGGGCGGGGTTTTTTCTTGATCCACCAAGGGAGATCCTATGACCGATACAGCCGCTCAAGATACTCAGGACGACGCGCTGGTTCGTGCCATCACGCTGCAGATGGAAGTCGATGAGCTAAAGGCTGACGTTCAGCAGCTGAGGAAAGAGGCGCAGCAGGCCCAGAAGGCGCGTGACAAGGCCAAGCACGAAGCCGAGCAGTTGCGTACCCGCAACGCCAAGCTCAGTGACAAACTTGATGCCGCAAAGAAAGACGCGAAGCAGGCCAAGCACCTGGCGCGCGAAGAGTTGCAAAAGGCACGTGCCAAGCAGGATGCCAAGCGTGGCAAGTCGGCCAATAGCGGCGCTGATGAAGATGCGCCGTCGATCACCAGTGACGATGGCAAGGTCAAGGTGTCGCTGATCAATGACCAGGTCCACATTGCTCAGCCGCCTCATTACGTTATCAGTAGCACTCCGTTGAGCGACAGTGACCAGCATGAGCTCGAATTCTGCGGCCTGATCACCAGAGTTCGCGAGAGCGAGTACGGCGAGTTCGTGGAGCATGCTTCTCAGGCCATGGCGGCTCGCTGGCGACAGCAGAACCAGTGCCTGAGGGTTGAAGACCTGGAACTGCCAACAAAAGTTATGGCAACACTGGCCGAAAACGGGGCCGTGATGGTTAGTGACATTGAGAGCCGTTATGCAGCCGGCACTCTGGCGGACATCAAGGGGATCGGCCCCGCAGCCATCGAACAAGTGGACAAGGCGTTGGCTAGCACGTCTTGATTTGGCCTTCTGTGCGGTAGTGATGACTCGTTAGGAGTGGGGGCAATAAATCGACAAATACGAGAAAATTGCTTGATGCGGCTAACACGCATGTAGGGCTAAATGAGGGACCGGTGGTAAGATGCCGACCGATTTGGCGCGCTCAGCGGATACCCCCTGAGAGTCACTAAACTGCTGCTTCTGGTCCCTCTATGCCTGCTTCCGCTAACACTGATTCTACCCGTGGCATTTCTCACCTTATGATCATTTTTACCAGCGCTTGTGTATTTCTGCTGAGTGCATTGGCGCTGGTGATACCGAGTGGCTATTCAGTGGGGCCTGCTTTGCTGGTGCTGGCCAGCCTCACGATATGGGCTGCGCGCCCCGTATCCGACATCCAGCGTGAAGACTTCCTAATCATGGGGGCGCTTGCAGTATTTGGCTTGGTGGGGTGCTTGGAGGTGGTGCTGGATGGGCAAGGCACCTCCGGTTTCGATAAACCCAGTCGATACCTTCTGGCTATCCCTGTGTTGCTGGTGCTGCTGCGCTATCCACCTCGTCAAATGGCATTTTGGTCTGGATTGGCGATAGGCGCGCTGGGGTCTGGCTCTTTGGCGGCATGGCAGAAGTTTGTTGAGGGTGCCGCGCGCGCGGATGGATCAACCAATGCCATTCAGTTCGGCAATCTCAGCATGCTCATGGGGGTGCTTAGCCTTGCGGGGCTCGGTTGGGCTGCGGCTCAGCCCCGTCATCGTGCCTGGGTCTCACTGCTTGTCGTGGCGGGGCTTTCTGGCATCCTCGGCTCCCTGCTATCCGGTAGTCGTGGCGGTTGGGTTGGCCTGCCCTTTGTTCTGTTGGTGATGTATAGAGGTTATGGCCATTTTCTGACGCGAAAGCAGATTCTAGGAGCTGGGTGTGCCGTGATTTTGGCTTTGGGGCTTATATATACTTTGCCCCAGATGGGTGTGCAGCAGCGAGTCCAGGAAGCTGTAAACCAAATTGCCCTCTACGTTCACGGCGAGGGTAAAACAAGCTCTGTTGGGAATCGGTTTGAATTATGGAAAGGTTCGAGCCATCTATTCCTTGAGCGGCCGGTATTGGGATGGGGGGACCTGGGCTATGCCAAGCGAATGGGAGAGCTGGCGGACCAGGGGATCATAACGCAAAGGAGTGCACACTACGGTCATCCGCATAACGAGTTTTTGGATGCTGCATCGAAGCGTGGCCTTCTTGGAGTGTTCGCGTTGTTGGCCCTTTACCTTGTCCCCATGAGGTTATTCGCCAAGCGAATAGGGGCTGACGATTCAGCGACCAATGCGATTGCTACTGCTGGTGTGCTGCTTCCTGTGGCCTTTATCGACTATGGGCTGACCCAGGCCTTCCTGACGCACAACAGCGGCACCATGATGTACGCTTTCTTGCTGGTATCGCTTTGGGGGCTGTTGCGGCAACGTGAGCGTGAGATGGACGCTGCCGCTTAATGTTTGGAGTCAGGATCGTGGTCCGAACCACGCGAACTGATGGCTTCCATCAGTAATATTGCAACACCGCCCGTGAGTCTTGGGCGGTGTTGCCTTTTATGCCTGCCAAGATAATGACCTTCACCCGGGTCTGGCGCCAAAAACGTACAGGATGAAAAAGCAGAGCGCTCAGTGAGAGTAGCGTTTGCTGCTGGTAACTGTGGGGGAGGGTGAGATTCGGTAACACAATGAAAAAAGCCACTCGACAAGGCCGAGTGGCTTTTAATATTACTGGTCGGAGCGACTGGATTCGAACCAGCGACCTCTGCAACCCCATTGCGTTCACTCGGTATTTGACTAGAAATGAGGAGCAACAAGTTGGCACCATTTATCAATTAAAATCAATAGCCTGAAACAGTACCACAGTTTCTTCTTCGTTGCCCAGCGTATCCTGTTCTATCCTACAACTGCTACCTATTTGCTACCTAGAACACGGGGCCAGCATGTCAGGGAAAACCAATCAGAAGCTGACAGCCAGAACGCTTGAGCGGCTTGCGAAGGCGCCGCCGACTGATAACGTCTTCGACACCGAACTAGCAGGCTATCATGTCCGCCCTGGCAAGCGTGGACTGACTTTCCGACTGTACTACCGGACCAAGACTGGCCGCCAGCGCATCCTGACTATTGGCCGTTACGGCACCCTCACTGCAGCTCAAGCTCGCGAGAATGCCATCGAAGCGCTAGCTATCGTGGCCCAAGGCGGCGACCCCCGAGCCGTGCTGGAGGAGGCCAGGATCGAGGAGCAGCGCCAGCAGCAGCAAACGCTAGGTGCTTATCTGGCTGGTCCTTATACCGCCTTCCAGAATCGCAAGAAAGACGGCAAGGGTACGCTACGTAGAATCGAGAAAGATTTTAGCTGTTGGCTCAACAAATCGATGAGCAGCCTTAGTCGCGACCAAGTGGAGCGCTGGCAGGCCGAGCAGGAGTCCAAGGACAAGCCGCTGGCCTTTGGCAGTCTCAAGCGCTCCTATGACGCTATGCACGCTCTGCTGGTACATGCGGCCGAGCGCAAGGTGATACCAGCCAACCCCCTAGCTGGAGTGAAGTTGCAAAAACCCGCCATGTCCGATGATGCCATGGCCGATCAAGCAGTTAGCCGCCGCTATCTGGATGATGAGGAGGTTGAGGCACTGTTTTTTGGGCTGGAAGCGTATCAAGACGATCGGCGCCAACAGCGGCGCAGCAGCCGCTGTCATGGCAAGGCCTATCTGCCCGATCTTGAAGGCGTGACTTACGTGGATCACGTGAAGCCGTGGATTCTGACGATGTACTACACCGGCTTCCGGCCGGGTGATATCACCGGGCTTCGCTGGGAACACGTCAATCTGACCTTTGCCACTATTCGGAAGGTGGTAGAGAAAACTGCCCATCACCATCCCGATCCCATGACCTTTCCGTTGTCAGTGGCGGCCCTGGACGTCCTCAAGGGATGGCACCATCAGCAGGGCGAACCAAAGGCGGGGCTGGTGTTCCCCTCAGCGCGGAATGGTCGGCGTATGGACAAGACGGCGATGCAGAAACCCTGGGCTACCGTGCGCAAGCTGGCGGGGTTGCCTGATGACCTGCACCTATATAGCCTGCGGCACCACTTTGCCAGTCAACTGGTGATGGCCGGCGTGGATCTGCTGGCAGTCTCAAAGTTGATGGCGCACTCAGACATCCAGACGACAATTGCTCACTATGCGCACCTTAGCCCCGACCATACCCGTGATGCGGTTGAGGTGTTCGCACGCAAAACCCTGAGACAGGGTGCCGACAGAACTGACACAACTGGCGAAGAACCCCTGCAAAGCCCATGATTCGATAGGGCTAGCGCCGATGGTACGTACTCGTTTTCTCCGGATAGCTCAACGGCACCCCAAAAAGCGCTGCAATTGCCATCTGCGTTGGTCAATATCTTCCATAGAAGGTTGCAAGGAGTTTGCTATGGCACTTTCACCGCAGCATGTGGCTCGGCGGTTAAGCTTCGATGATGTTTCTTACCTACTGGCCGGTCTCGATCCTGCTATGGCTGAGGGTGGGTACTACCACAGGTGTGATCTCGAAAACGTGCCGTACTGGCAGAGGGTTATGGTGGAGGCCATCATAGTTGGAGAGCTGGAGCCGGACGAAGGGGGAGCATTATTATTCACAAGTGAGCAAAAGTTGATCATCCTAAATAACGATTCAGACTGGACCATGGGCGGGTATGATCCGAAACGTCATGAGGTGTGTGCTTGGTTTCCTCGCCTGAATGTAATCCGCTGGTTGAAGTCTAGGGGAATAGCGGGTGAAGACATTCCCGAGGCGCTTCGTGCAATGCCAGTAACTAAGAAAGTCCTTGATGACGACGATCTCAACCCCAGGCGTGAGGTCACCTATCAACGCATTATCGCTGCTCTATTGGCTATACAGTACGGCATGAAGGATTTAGAGAACCCTTATCGTCTCTCAGATGCAGTGCTTGATGATTGCCAGTCGCAGAGGGTAAAAGCACCAGCAGCCCGTAATACTTTGGGCGAGTTATTCAAGCAACTCCCTTCAGTACATGAAGCCCCGTTGGACTGATGCTGGACCAATACCCTGTCCAAGTGGACCTAACTTCATTAAACCTATGTTTATCATCGAAGCGTACATCATCAACAAGGAAACGCTTCGATGCCCACCAAGACTCAAGACCCCCGCGACATCCTGGCCAATGCCCTGGCTCGCTATCGTGACGGCTTTGATCCAGCATTGATCGAATTGCCTGAGCAAGCGGTCTTCCCCGGACTTATCCCCGCCCAACCCACAACTGCTCGAAAGGCTCGTTGTACTGGCAATCTTTTGGGACGCCCTGGTCCGCGCTTCGTACGTCGTGGCCGTTCGATTCGCTACCGGCTCAAGGACGTACTCGATTGGCTCGCCGATGGTAGTAGCGTAAGCGTTCGCCAAACACCGCTTGTCAGTGATCAGACGTTGTGCTGCCAGTGATGGGGCAGAAGCTCGTGGATCTGGCTGGCCTTGTGTGTCGGTAGCCGTTCCAGCACGTCCTTCAGGTAGGCATAGGGCTCGTGGCCGTTGAGCTTGGCGCACTGGATCAAGCTCATGATGGTAGCGGCGCGCTGGCCACTGCGCAGTGACCCGGCGAATAGCCAGTTGCTGCGGCCCAGCGCCCAAGGGCGGATCAGGTTCTCGACCCGGTTGTTATCGATAGGTAGTCGGCCGTCATCCAGATAGCGCGTCAACGCCGCCCAACGCTTCAGGCTGTAGTCCAGCGCTTTCGCCGTCGCCGAACCATTCGGCACCTTTTCTCGGTGGGCCAGCATCCAGCGGTGCAGCGTGTCGGCGAGAGGTCTGGCTCGAGTGTCGCGTAACCGCTGGCGTTCTTCCTCGGTCAATGGCTGGGCCTCGCGCTCTAGTTGGTAGAGCTGGCCGATCAGCTCGATGGCCTGCTCGGCGATCTGGCTCTTGCCGGCTACATGCAGATCAACGAACTTGCGCCGCGCATGAGCCATGCAGCCGATCTCGGTGACGCCGTTGGCGAAGCTTTGCTTGTAGCCGCTGTAGTCGTCGCAGACCAGCTTGCCCCGCCACTCGCCGAGGAAGTCGCGGGCATGCTGACCACTGCGTCCCTCGCTGAAGTCGTAGACGACGGCCTTCAGGCCGGCGTAGGGCGTGGTGGCGTAAGCC
This sequence comes from Halomonas sp. I5-271120, assembly GCF_030553075.1. NCBI lineage: Bacteria > Pseudomonadati > Pseudomonadota > Gammaproteobacteria > Oceanospirillales > Halomonadaceae > Halomonas > Halomonas sp. I5-271120. The sequence continues at coordinate 3,683,775 of NZ_CP130701.1, read as the reverse complement.
CAAAGGTAGGCGCGATGTGTCTTCTTCTTGCCCGGGGCCAGCATCGGCACCGGCGTCTCGTCGGCATGCAGCACCGGCTCACTGAGCAGCAGCTTACGTAGGGCATCGATCAGCGGCTGAAGCCGCACGCCGCAGATGCCGACCCACTCGGCCAGAGTGGAGCGCGGAATCGCCACGCCGGCACGGGAGAAGATCTGCTCCTGGCGATACAGTGGGAGGTGATCGGCGTACTTGGCGATCAGCACCTGGGCCAGCAGACCGGCGGTGGGGATGCCCTTGTCGATGATCTGCGCCGGCATCGGCGCCTGGGTCAGTGTCTCGCAGTGATCACAGACCCACTTGCCACGGATATGGCGCTCGACATGGAATACGCCCGGCGTGTAGTCGAGCTTCTCGCTGACCTCCTCGCCGATCCGCCGCAGCTGACAACCACACGGGCAGTGATCATTCTCTGGGTCATGGTGAATCTCGGTGCGCGGCAGTTCGGGAGGCAAGGGGGCGCGCTTGGGCGTCTTCTTGGGCGCCGATGACGCATCGGTCGTGACCAGGTCTTCCAACTCAGTCTCGATGGCGGCGATGTCGGCATCCATCCCATCCTCCAGCAGACTGATCTGCAGAACGTTGAGCTGCTCGCTGCGCTTGCCGAAGGCGTGGCGCTTGAGCAGCGCCAGTTCATAGGTCAGCTTCTGATTGACCTGCTCGCTGTGGCGGAGCGCTTTATCCTTTTCCTCGACCTGCGTCATCAGCGTTGCCGCCAGGTGGCGGAGCTGATCGGGAGAGAGCTGAGACAGGTCGGGAGGCATGTTCATTCGCTGAGTATGCCAACCTGCCGTGGGGAGTGGGATTGGCACTTCAGCGAATAGCGAGCCGGGAGATTCTGTGCCTTATCTGGCTCGGTATGTCAGACCACCGAGATCACGCCACCGGCGCCGAGACGTTGCCAGGGTAGGCCCTGAACCAGCGCCGTGACCTGCTCTGGGCAGAGCTCGACGCGATCGCCGTGCCGGTGGCTGGCCCAGTGGAACTTGCCCTGGTTCAGACGCCGGGCGCACAGCCAGATGCCCAGGCCATCGTGAACCAGCACCTTCATACGGTTGCCGCGCCGGTTGGCGAACAGATAGGCACAGTGCGGTCGGGCGGCACCGAAGACCTTCACCACCCGGGCCAGTGCCGTATCCGGTCCGGCGCGCATATCCAACGGCTCCGTCGCCAACCAGATCTCGTCGATGCGGATCATGCGAGCAGCTCTCGGATCAGAGATCGACACGCGTCGGCCTCCGAGGCAGGCCACTCGATGACCATCGGGCCGTTGGGGTGCGGGATCGTGAGGCGAATACGGTCCGTCACCTGATTTTGGCGAGCGACCGGTAATGAGGCACTGGCCATGGGCACCGGCACAAACGCCGGTGCTTCTGGCGCGGCAGTCCGCTGGCGGGCGGCGCGGATCCACTTGTGGACCAAGTTGGCATTCAGGCTGTGCTCCAGGGCAACCCCGGCCACGGAGGCACCCGATTGCAGGCAGGCCTCAACGATTCTTGCCTTGAACGCGGTGGTGAAGCGACGACGCTTCCGAGGGGCTTCCGGCACGCTTAAGTCAGTCATGGTAGGTGTCCACTTATTAATAGGTGGGCACCTACTGTGATGGAATTCAGGTACTTTCGGCAGATGGGTTCACCGGGCGGTTACGTAGTAGCTACGCGAGCACCGCTGAGGCGGGTGTGACGGGGAGGGCGAGCTCATGACCCTCGGAATGACAACGACCGGCAAGCTGAGCCGGGCGTCATACGACAGCATCATCGAGTTTGATGCCCGACACTACACCATCGATAGCGCTCTTTTGCTGGCGCTGAGTGACCTCTATGGACGGGACGTTGTTCTGCGGGGTCGTGGGCGGTGGCAGAGGTTCGCACCGCTTGGCAAACACGACCTCGACGGATATGCCGCGACTCTCAGCCATGACGTTGCAGTGCTTGGCCGCTGGGATAATGGCGAGCGCCACCTCGTAGCGGTGGGCGATAACAAGATGAACGAGCGCCAACAATGCGAGCATCGTGATAGGGCCTGGCAAGCTGCCGAAAAGGCCCGCCGCGTGCAGCAAGCCCAGCGCCAGCAGGAGCATGCTCAAACCGCTTTGCGAGCTCATGAGCTTTGGGCAAAGGCAATGCCGACAAAGGATCATGCCTATTTGCGGCGCAAGGGCGTTGCGCCCGGCTCGAATCGCCAGCTGGGCAGCTTGATGCTGGTGCCGCTGGTCGACGGCACCCGGCTGGTGAATGTGCAGACCATTGCCACCGATGGCACCAAGCGCTTTCTGAAAGGAGGCCGCAAGCAGGGCTGCTATCACCCCATCGGAGCCTTCGACACCGACCGACCGCTGCTGATCTGTGAGGGCTGGGCGACCGGTATGACGCTGCACGCGGAGACTGGCTTGGCCGTGGCCTGCGCGATGGATGCTGGCAACCTGATGCCCGTGGCCCGCTATCTTCGCAGTCGCTATCCCGGCGCCAGCATCATCGTCGCCTGCGATAACGACCACGCCACCGTGGGCAATCCAGGTGTCACCAAGGGCAGGGCGGCCGCCGAGGCAGTGGGGGGGCGCGCGATCTGGCCGGCCCTGGATGGTATCGAGGGCGCCAGCGACTACAACGACTTGGCCCTGTTGGACCGGGAGGTAGCCGTATGAATGCGACCTTTGCAGCAATTCAGCAGGCGACCGACGACCTGCTGCCCAAACCGTTGCCTACTAGTCTGCCCCCCGTCGCGCCCTTCGACTCGAGGATGCTGCCTGAGGCAGTTCGCGACTATGTCATGGATGTGGCCGACCGCCAGCAAAGCCCGCCCGACTTCGTGGCCGTTGCCACTATTTGCGGTCTGGCGGCGTTGCTGGGACGCAAGCTACTGATTCGCCCCAAGCAGAACGATGACTGGACTGTGACGCCTAACCAATGGGGCATCATCATTGGTCGGCCTTCAGCCATGAAGTCGCCGAGCATCAAAGAGGCGCTGCGTCCGCTTGATAATATCGAGCGCCAGGCTCGCCAGCAGCAGCAACAGGAATCCAAAGCATTTGCGGCTGAGTCGAAACTTTGTGAGTTTGAAAGGAAAGAGGTTGAGTTGACTGCCAAGGGCTTGTTCAAAGAGGGCAAGCGGCAGCAGGCTTTGAAGCTCTTGGCAGGTACTGAAACCAAAAAACTGCCGACTCGGCAGCGCATTATTGTGAATGACACCACTGTCGAGAAACTGGGTGAGCTGCTAAATGAAAACGCCAATGGCTTGCTCTTGGTACGAGACGAGCTCGCTGGCTGGCTCAGCAAGTTGGCTCAAGATGACTATCAAGTTGACCGTGCTTTCTATCTGGAGTGCTTCGACGGCAACGGTCGTTACACCTATGACCGCATCGGGCGGGGCACCATCGAAATTGAGAATTGCACCTTGTCGCTGGTTGGAGGTATTCAGCCGAGCAAGCTTGCCCAGTTGGTGCGAGCTGCCATCCGAGGTACTGTCGATGATGGCTTGGTGCAACGCTTGCAATTGGCTGTATGGCCAGATGACCCAGGGAGCTGGAGGTGGCGTGACCGGGCACCAAATGCACAAGCCCGTGAGCGGTTCGACCAGGCTTTCGAAAAGCTGCATGGCTTGCCCTTCCCCGCCCAGGATAAACAGCCGCCTATCTGGCGCTTCACAGCCGCAGCACAAACCATGTTTGTGGATTGGATGGAGAGGCTGCAGGCTCAAGCTCGGCGTTGTGATATTCATCCTGCGCTGGAGTCCCACCTGCTGAAGATGCCACAAACTGTGGCAGGGTTGGCGCTGTTGTTCGAGGTGCTGGACGACCAAAGTGGCAGCGTAGGGGAGGTGGCAACCGCCCGGGCAATGGACTGGGCATACTACCTGAGCAGCCATGCTGAACGGATTTACAGCATGTCCTCCAATGGTGGTGTCGAGGGCGCTCGGTTGATTCATGAGCGACGTGACAAACTGCCTTCCTTCTTCACCAGTCGAGACGTGCAGCGCAAGGGCTGGATCGGGCTGGATTCCCCCGAGGCCGTGCGTGATGCGCTCGATACACTGGTGGACTACCAGCATCTCATGGCTTTAGAGGTTCCTTCTTCCACTCAAGGCGGTCGCCCGACCACCCGTTACACTTGGCATCCATCGCTGGTGAAAATGTAGACCTAACGACAGAAAAAGAATTGTTGTTGCTGGGGAGGGGTGTGAAATGGTCCAAGTATCATTAATACCTTGGCAGTAGTATCGGCGGTCTCAAGTTCCAAGTGCAACGCTATTGAAGGGTGCCGGGACCGGCGACCGATTTCTTGGGCACCTCGGCGTACACTTCCAGTGGCGTGCGCCAGTCCAGTGTCTTGCGCGGCCGCGTGTTTAGTGAGTCCGCGATCGCGTCGAGTTCTTCCTGGCGGTAGACAGAGAGATCCGTGCCTTTCGGCAGGTACTGCCGTAACAGCCCGTTGGTGTTCTCATTCGAGCCCCGCTGCCATGGGCTATGCGGGTCAGCGAAGTAGATGGCCGTACCGGTCTTTTGGGTGATCTCGGCATGTTTAACCATCTCCCTGCCTGGGTCGTACGTCATGGACAGACGCAGGGATCGAGGCACTTCATTGAGCTTGTCGCTGAAGCCAACCGCCGCCGCCGTGGTGCCATCCACCTTCGCCAGGATCACCAGCCGCGTGGTGCGCTCCACCAATGTACCGACCGCGGAGCGATTATTGGCGCCAATGATGAGGTCGCCCTCCCAATGGCCAGGCATCAAGCGGTCTTCGATCTCAGGCGGCCGCATGTGGATACTGACCAGATCGGGAATCTGCTGGCGTCGATCTGAGCCACGGCTGCGTGGCCGACGCTTGCCGTTGCCCTGCCGCAAACAGGCGATGAGCTCTTTTTTGAGGCTGCCACGGGGCATCACATAGAGCGCGTTGTAGATGGCCTCATGAGAAACTTGTCGATGTGAATCGTTGGGAGACATGCGTTTCAGTGTGCGGGCTATTTGCTGCGGTGACCAGTACTTGCGCAGCAGATGGACCACGACCTCGAACAACTCGCCGTCGGGATGCAGCTTGGGGCGCTGACGTGGCCGATGACGCGTTAGGCGGGCCCGGTAGCCGGCGAGACTGGCATCGTAGCCTTTGATGGAGTCAATCGTATGGCGAGCGATTTCACGCGATACGGTACTCGGGGCACGGCCCAGATGACAGGAGATAGCTCGGATCGAGTGAGTCGTTCGCATCATCATGATGGCAGCTCGGTCTTCAGCAGTGAGATGGCGGTAGCAGTAGGTCATGGCAACACCGTACCTGATGGGTTAAGTGTTGCACTTGGTCATTGAGACCGCCGACCAAGGGGTGATTTTCCGTGAGGCCTGACATGCCGTCCTTAATCCTATAAAGTTAGCCAGGTCTTAACTAATATTGTCACGCTAATGGATATATCGGAGACCTTTATGGATCAGAGTGCTGTCCGCGCCCCCCTCACGTTCGAGGAGTCACATAGACTTCTACGCATTGATGAGGTGATGCAAGCTGCCTTAGACAAGGTCGCTCAACTCGACTTCTCCATGCTTGGGCGAAAATTAATGGAGGAACGTGGCTGGACTCGCGAGTACTGCGACGAGGTTGAGAGCCTGTACCGCAAGTTCCTCGCGCTCAACATCCGCTACCCAGATAAAAAGATCTGCCCTTCGGGACCGATCGACGAATTTTGGCACGCTCACATCCTCGACACGCATGCTTACTTCGCGGACTGCGATATCTTGTTTGGCGAGTATCTTCATCACTTCCCGTATTTTGGGATGCGGGGCGCGGCGGATCGTGCAAACCTCGAGTCGACGTTCGAGGAGTCACTCAACCTGTTCGTATCGCACTTCGGGATCGATCCAACCGCTGGTGATGCCGAGGCCCGAAGCTGCGCTCCACAGCGGTGTCCCTGAGTGTCTGAGGTCATTCGTACGCACTTCTTCGATTATGCGGAAGATAAGCGTCTAGACGAGCGCAATGTTCATTTTTGGCGGGCGCTCGTCGGTCATGTGCAGGCTGATGGTTGCGTATTGCCTGGTGCGACAGTGCTCGATATCGGCTGTCATCGTGGTGGACTTCTGGAATTGGTGCATGAGCGCTTAAGGCCGTCGAAGCTTATAGGTCTAGAGCCGCTCATTAGCGCGAGACGCGCGGCTGCCCAACGTCTCGCTCGTTTCGCGACCGAGATTCAATTGGTTGGTTCCGATGGCTGGTCCGAGCTCCCCGATGCGAGTGTGGACCTCATCCTTGGTCATGAGATCCTGCAATATATCAGCGATCCTTCGTGGCTGATGGCAGAGATACGTCGGGTGCTCGCACCAGGCCGTTTTGCGTACTTAGTCCTAGGTTGCCACACGGAAAACCCATTGTGGGTCAACTGGAAGCATGAACTCGAAGAGCTGGGTCATGTTGTCTACGATCACTCACCACTCGAATTGATGGCTGCAGGTTCACACGCTGGGCTCAAACCTTCGGTTCGTCCTCTACGAGATACCGGCTGGGTATTCCACGATCCGAGTGTATCCGGATCGTTCTCGTATCCTTCGGTCGGAGCGCTGCTCAAACATCAATTCCGCCATAAGCTGCTATTTCGATTCGAGAACCGAGAATGAGCGTTCCTGAGCTGAAGCTATCTACTCCCGTGAGAGAGACCCTAATCGCCCTTGCTATTCGTGGGTCGCTTGAATTTTACGAAGCACTAGCGCTCGTCCCCATGCAGCGACGAGCGCTCGCTACTGAACTCGCCTCACCCTACTGGCGGGCTTTCGTTGCAGATCTTGCTCGAACTTGGATGATGCGCGACCACGCTGTCATTCGTGGACTTCCTGTACTTGGAGACGGTACCACGTCGCTGCTTCTCGCACTCGCATTAGATGCCGAGTTCAAGACTTACCGTGGAGAGAAGATCGTCAAGCACTTCAAGATGTCTCCGTGGACCACAGAGCTTTCTCAGAGTTTGCGCGATGGCCACTTCCATACTGATTTAAGTACGGCTGACGAGCCTCCGCATGTAACCTTGATCCACTGTCGAGCGCCTGACCCGAGCGAGGGTTACGGTGTTGTCCGTGTCGTTCGGCTCTGTGAACTCCTAGCGGAACTTCAACGGCGCGGAGCCGTCAAGGCTTTGCAGCTTCTGCTCACCGACAACGTTGAGATGGTTGATGAGCGTGCACAAGGATCTTGGTCCGGGATTATGGCGAGTGAATCGACTATTCGTTTTCACCCTGAGACTCTAAGGGCGGCCGAGCGGCGCGGGGCTCGCTTCACCGATACACTTGAATATCAGCTCGACACGATCCACAACGCTGCACTTGCGGCGTCCGAGCCAATCGAACTTGGGGTGGGTGACGCGCTATTAGTTTCTAATGTCCGCGCACTCCACTATCGTGGTGATTGTACGGTCCAATACTTGGAATTTCCTCGACGCTTCAAAGCCCGGGAGATTCATGTTCTCCATCTACGGGACGAGCCTACATGGCCCAAATAGAGCCTGAGACTATCGAAGTTGTAGGCGCCAATGCCAACAATCTTCAGGATGTTGACGTTAGCTTCCCGGTTGGGGGAGTGTCGATGGTTGTTGGTGTCTCGGGGTCAGGCAAGAGTTCCTTACTTGCAAATACGCTCGCTCGCGAGGGGAACCTGCGGCTGAGGATCTTTCTTGGGGTTGGTCAGGACCACCTCGACCTGCCGATGAGTAACGCATTCGTGGGTCGAATGCCGCCAACTCTTCACCTAGGTCAACGAGCCTTTCGAGCATCGTCGAGGACAACAGTCGGTACTGCAAGTGGACTACTCTCTCTGCTTCGGCGGATGTTCATCCGGTGGTCGGTGCCTGTCTCGAAGTGCTGCGACGAAGCAGTTCCTGCTCCCAGCGTGGAGAGCTACAAAGCATGGTTGCTGGAGCAGCACCATGGCCAAGTGAAAATCTGGGCAATCCCTCTCTCGTTCGTGACTAGCGACGGAGTCGCGATGGCCGAGCGCCTGCGAGGTCTGGGGTTTACTAGTGTTATCGTGCGAAGCGAGACCGACTCTCCTAAACGCTGGGAGAAGGGCAGTATTGTCCTGCTTGATAGATTCAAACCTCTCTCCGCGAAAACCCGTCACGTCGTCGAGACCGAAGTGGGCAGCGTTAACCTCGGCAAGCGGACAAAGGCAACTCAACAGCAGCTCGAAAAGTTGCTGTCGCTCGCCTTCGATGCAGGCGAAGGACGTGTTTTTCTCGAGCTTGAGGGGGCCGAAGTGGCCGCGATTGATTCCCGACAACACTGGGTGATACCAGCAGACCCGCTACGCTATCAACCAGCAAGCGAGCATCTCTTGTCGTTCAACGCGCCGGAGCATGAGTCCAGCGGTGCGTGCCCCGAGTGCCATGGACTTGGGCGAAGTATTACTGTGGACATAGATTCGCTGGTTGTGCGTCCCGATTTGTCCATGCATGAGGGCGCCTTCGCGTTGTGGCAAACTAACAACTATAAGTACGTCAACATTCAGCACCAGACGATTGAAGGGTTGCGTGGAGTGAGGGGCTTCAGCCCCGATCAGCCCTGGTCCAAGCTTAGCGAGGACGCACGTCGGTTGGTCATCGAAGGGGCGGGTGAAGAGCTTATCGTTGACCGCGAGCTAGGTAGTGGGCACAAGATGAGCATTCCTCGCCGTTTCGATGGGTTTCGCTCAGCGATCCTCGAGCGGGTAAGAAAGCGCGGCGTGACCGCTGAGCGGTTAGCTTTCCTGGTAGACGAAGGGCCGTGTCCCAGTTGTTGTGGCAGTCGTTGGTCCGGTGTGACTAGTGCATTACGACTCGGAGGGTTTTCAATAGATCAGCTCCTGGCGTACACCTTCGATGAGCTATCGGTCCTCTGCGCGCCCGAATCCGCCCTCGCAAAGTCACTGCCTAAGGAGGCTGGTCCTTATCTCGCCCAGCTTCATCGCCTTGCCGAGAGCTTTGTGGGCGTTGGCCTAGATCACATAAGTGGTGATCGCGGAATGTTGGACGTCAGCGAGGGAGAGTCGCGGCGATTGCGTTTGGCGGCCACCCTTGACGGTCGTCATGCTGGTCTGTGTCTGTTGCTCGACGAGCCTGCCCGCGGCTTACATGATGAAGATCTCGACCGACTTTCGGCAACTCTAGCCGGTTTACGGGGTACACATAGCCTAATACTTAACGAACATCGGCACCGATTGGCTGCAGCGGCCGACTTCTTTGTCGAGCTCGGCCCTGGTGCCGGCCCCCATGGCGGCACTGTCGTCCACGCGGGTAAGGTTCCCAATAGTTGGTGGCAACCTGATGCTAGGCTCACTCGGGAGCCCCTCGCCGTACAAGAGCGTGGGCCGAAGCTTCAAATCAAGGGTGCCCGGGCAAACAATCTCCAGGGCGTAGACGTGGAGATTCCCCTCGGGCACTTCGTATGCGTGGTTGGTGTATCCGGGTCGGGCAAGTCGAGCTTCGTTCGCGGAGCGCTGGTTCCCGCCCTTGCCGCTTCGTTCGAGACCTCGCCGGAAGTGCTGGATTTCGACGTTCGCCGCGGACGATGGACATTTCTCTCTGGTACCAAACATCTCGAGGGCCTTGTCGCTCTAGATCAGCGGGCCCCCGCAGCGAACAGGCGGAGCACTGTTGCTACGTTTTTGGGCCTGGCCGAGCCGCTGCGACAACATTATGCCAAGTTGCCTTCGGCAGCCGCTATCGGGCTACGAGCCAGTGACTTCGGTCTCAACGCCGGCGAGGGGCGATGTGATCAGTGTCTAGGTATTGGCGAGATTGATGAGGCAGGCCTTTGGGTTACCTGTCCGAGTTGCGGGGGCGCCCGGTTTGGCTCTTCGGTACTGGCAGTCCTCGACGACGGCTTTGATATCGCGCAAGTCCTTGAGCGGTCTATCTCAAGCCTCTGCTCTGAGTCATTTTCCGCGTTCGATGGCACTCTGCCACTGTTGGAGACTATCGACGAACTCGGTGTCGGTCACCTTTCACTCGGGCGTCGACTCGACACCGTAAGCGGCGGTGAGCTTCAGCGCCTAAGGATTGCACGCGAACTGAACCAACGCTCGCGTGAGCGGTTGATATTCGTGCTCGACGAGCCGGCGGCGGGCCTGCATCGCGACGACGTCGCACGCTTGCTCCGAACTTTAGATCACATTGTTAGAAAAGGGCACTCGCTCGTAGTTGTCGAGCACAACCTTGAGCTAGTCTCTGCAGCAGATTGGGTCGTCGAGTTCGGTCCGGAAAGTGGTCCGCGAGGAGGGCGGCTAATAGCCGAGGGCACCCCAAACCAGTTACGCGAGCAGGACACTCCAAGCGGTCGCATGCTCCGAGCATCGCCGAAGCCGGCTAAGTTATCGCGCCGATCAGCAAGCTACGAACCCGATGCGTCACCTAGCTCTGCTGAAGCCGCAAGTGCCCTTCGTTGGTTACGAAGGTTACTCGGGTACGACCTGCCTCCACAGGAGCAAGAACTCGCACACGAGGGGAAGCAGCTTGCGGTGGTCGTTGATGCGCAGGGCTTGGGTGATCGTCGTATGCTTGAGTATGGAGGACTTGATCGTGAACTCGCCTCGCTTATGCTCGAGTGCAAGTGCGCAATGGATCCCCGTTTTGACGTAACTTCGATGCTCGATGCTTGGGAAGGCGCACCAGACGCTCGGTTGCTCATTTATCCACTGATTCGCGAGTTATATGTATGGGGGGACAAGGTTCCAGTTAGTGCGATCCAGGAGCGTCGCGAGCAGTTGTCCAAGCAGGGCCTAGAGTGGATAGAGCAAGAAGACCTCGCCCAACTCCGCGCAGCTGGTGGTCCACTCGTTTGCGATGATGCAACCGAGCGCAACGTGCGAGCTCGCCTGATCGATAGCGCGTTGCTACTCGGCGGTGGCTATATTGAACTGAAAAGAGGGGCGAAGGTGCTGGCAACCTGTCTTAAACGGCCAGTAGATCTCGAGCGAGGTTTGGTCGGGCCGCACTCGGCTTCGGCCTTCGACTTTGATAGGCACACTTTGCGGGGACGGTGTCCGTGCTGCATGGGGCGCGGGCAGGTGCTCAGTTATGACCTTACCTTGTTGATAGGCGATGTGCGAAGGCCGGTCGAGGACAATGATTTCTTACATCCGGGCGCACTCGATGTGCTCAAAGGTGTCCATCGCAACGTCCTTTTGCCTTTCTTTAGACGCATGGTCAAAGAAGAACTTTGGCCAGCTGGCCGCCCTATTGCTCAGCTCTCCGATCATGAGTGGAAGCTGCTGCTATACGGTTTTTGGGCTCGTCCCGGCCCGGGGTCATTCCTGCGGACACCTAAGAGCAATCCCAAGGAAGTAGCGAGCTGGCTACGCTGGGATGGCTTGTTCGCGTATATGCGTGATAATGCCTCGCGCGGCTCGCAGCAATGGCGCGAAGCGGTGCTGGCTTCTGAGGAGATGATCTCTTGCCCTTTGTGTGCCGGTCTGGGGTTGCGCCGGCACGTGTTGTTGTTCGAGTTCGCTGGCCGCAGCTACGCTGATTGGCTAACAACGGGCACTGTCGCCGAACTCTGCTATGCACTTAAGAAGCTAGTACCCCCCAATGCCCGCAGCGAGCGACGGCAAGCTCGCCTCATCAAGGTCCTCACCCTGCTCAACACTGAAAAGCTCGGTTCTACGAAACTGTGCCACCTCGGCGCGGGTGGCTCTTGGTTGATCCTCGCCCCCGCAGTCGCGAGAGCCTTTACCAATATGCCAGTGCTCACAGAAGGAGACGTATGAGCGACGACCTTAACTACAAGCTCTATGGCGAGTTCGGTGATCGCTACGATCTGCACACGCCGCCTCACCATTACGTCCATGATCACGCCTTTGTGATCAAGCAAGCATGTGGAGTCGGTGGTGAAGGTCGGCTCCTCGACCTCGGCTGTGGCACCGGTGTACTACTCGAGAAGGCCCTAGCGGCCGGACTCGACCCGCTCGGCATTGACTCAGCACCCAAGATGATTGAGTGTGCGCGTGCACGTGTCGGCCGAAACCGAGTGCAGCTTCTGCCGATGCAGGAGCTCGAGCATGAGCAAGTGTTCGATTGTCTCGTGTCGTTGTCGTGGTCGCTCAACTATTGCCGAGACCTCGACGAGCTACGTGACGTGTTTCGACGATGCTATCGGATGTTGCGCCCTGGTGGTGGCCTGGTCTTGCAGGTTGCCCACGCACCAAGTGCGGCCACTGAGATGCCGTCGTTCAACGTTGACTTAGAGAGCGGCCCTGGTGGTCCCGAAGACATCGTGCTGCACTACCGTTTCTGGTCTGACGGGCCTCAGAAGCTGCTCGCCGAGTACGAGTTTGAGTGTGTCTCCACAGCGGAGCATTTCAAGGAGCGTCACGAACTCCGTGTAGCCGACGTGAGGCTCTTAACCTCGATCCTGGCCGAAATCGGCTTTGTAAACATTGAGATGTTAGACAGTTGGCGCGGTGAAGCTTTTTTGCACTCTATTAGCCCCTTTGTTCTTGCTCGGCGGAGTCTGCGGTGATCGGGCAGCCGCTTCGATTGAGCCGCTTTGCTGTGTTTGTGGACTATGGCGACTTCATTGAAGTCCAGCACGCTGTCCGCAGAGAGCGGCATTGTGTCGATCGTGCAACTTACGAGTATCTGCGTGAGTTCTTGGGATTTAGTTCCGCCCCGCCCGGCTTCGCGCAGTGGGTTGAGCTGGGCGTGCTCGTCGAGCCCTTCACCGACACGCTCGCAGGTCATGGTCCAGCATCAGGCTCGGAAGCAGCGCTGGCTGCCGATTATCAGCGCTGGTATTGGCGGCATGAGATCGAGACCGAGCGAGACTACTGTTGGCTGGGTGAGGTTGTGGTCAAGATGCCGAGCGACCTGTTCTATCTGCAGGAGCTGCTCATGGGCGCTGCAGGCCGGCGAGTGCTCGAACTCGGTAGAGGGCGTGGAGGCGGAGTCTGGTTTCTGTCTAGCGTGCTGCACCTGCTGGGGGGGGGGCTTGTGGTTTCGGTTGATACCGATCCCCAAGAGCCGGCGATCGATGGGTCATGCTGGTCTGCGGTCGGGCAGCATATGCTGATTGGTGACGCTCTGAGTCAAGAGACCCTGACCTCTGTGTGCGAAATTACGCGGACTTTTGACGTGATCGTGATCGACCTAGGCGGCGATCTTCGCCGGAACCTAGCCGCGTTGGGGGCCTGGGTTGAGTTTGTGTCTAAGGGGGGCACAGTGGTGATCGAAGATTTGTGGGGTCATGATGACGAGGAAGCACTCCAAGCTATCGATGAGTTCTTGCTCGAACATCGGAATTTTGGATTATGTGAGTACGCCGTCAGGCATCCGCTGCTAAAGGGGATTGGGTTGCGACGAAGCCTGAAATAATCCTCGAAATTCGGAGGCCTGGCCCGTTCTCAGCCTGCATCACAATCTACGTCGGCCTTTCCAGTTGGTAGATCGCCCGAAGCACCGCCCAAGCCGTGGCAAGGCTGGCGACGGCGCTCAGCCGGCCTTGTTGCCGATCTTGCCATTATTGCACTGAGCTGGGTGCGCACCGAAGGGGGCGTCGACCACTATGTCAATCGTGCCATTGGCTTCGCAGAGCAAACCTCAGTAGAGACTTATTTGATGAAGAAATCCATCGCAACGGCGATCCGAAACCCGCCAGCTCTTACCGGAGGAGTAGGTCGACTGCGTGCCTGGATCCCGAATCTAGATACGTTCTCTCTGCATGCTAATCACTGGCTAGCAGGCTGCTGGCTCGATCAGTATGATACTTGGCCCCCTTCGCCCCGACCGACCTTGCAGGGGGCGAATTGGTAGCGCTGCCCGAATCTTGGCGAGCTTCCGAGACAGCATCTCGCGGCCTTCCGCAAGTCCATGTGCCGGCGCGAGGGACTTGATTTGGCGGTCTGTGGCCATCCACCCTAAGTCAATCGCCAATTGATGGTCACGCTGGCGTCGTCGCGGCATTCCGGAAAACGACTGCTTGGCTCGGATCAATGCCCTTGATCAACGCGTTTCGACATAGTGATTGCCGCTAGATCGTGGCGGTTGGGATAATCAGCTAGGGATAAGATATTCCTCGCCTTTAAGTGTGCTGCTACTTCAGCCAATTCGGACCGAGCTGTACTAACGCCAAGTACTAGGCCGGGTCATGAGGCGCAGAGGAGAAGCTTATGATCAAGCTTGGCATTTTTCATGCTGGCGGAACCCACCCTTTAGCGGCTTCGCCGAGCGTATCGCAAAGGGGCTACCGGATGACTTGGCGGTGCTGAGCCAAGTTAGGCCACCTGCATCACAATATTGCCCGATATTAAAGGCTTGGCCGCAGAATCTGAGTGCAACACCTGATCTTTTAGGTAAGGTGTTGTATCCATGTCATATTCTGAACTCAGCATCGAAGAGCGCGCCACGATCCACGTCAGCCTTGCTCAAGGTATGAGCATGCGACAGATCGCTCGAATGATGGAACGCTCCCCCTCGATCCACGATCAGTCGCGAAATAAAACGCAATCAAGAACCTGGTGGACGTTACGTTGTTCATCATGCCCAACGTCTCCGAAAGGCACGGCGAGTCGGGTGTCGTCCGAAGCAAAAGCTGGCGCCTGGTAGCGAACGGTTTGAGCTGATTCTTGACATGCTGCGGCAGCGCTTGTCACCTGAGCAGATCGCCGGCAAGCTCAAGAAGATGACGATACCAAGCCTCAGAGACGCCTACGTCTGCCGTGTGTTAATGGCCAAGTAAATTGACCCAGTACCGGCCAACGCTTTTGACCCACCCCCGAGGTGGCAGCGCTGCCACCATCCACCTACCGTGTCGGCTCAGCCAAGGGTCGGGACGGAGATGTGAAGGACTGGGGAATGATTCACAAGATCAAAGCGTTACACGATGACGGACAGGGCCTCTCCATCCGTGCCATCGGCCAGGAGCTGGGTATCTCTCGTAACACCGTCCGTAAGTACCTGCGCCAGGAGGTGGCCACCATCGAGGCGGCGCAGTCCAACCGGGAACGCGAGAAGAAGCTCGATGCCCACCGCGACTATATCGCCTACCTGCTGCGCACCTTCCCTCGGCTGAGCAGCGTCAAGGTCGCCCGCAAGCTGCGCGAGAAGGTCGGCGAGCTGGCAGTCTCGGAACGCACCCTGCGTCGCTACGTCCAGCAGGTGAAGAGCACCGTGGCCAGCCGGCAGCGTCGCTACTACGAGCCGGTGCTCGATATGGTGCCCGGCGTGCAGTGCCAGGTGGATCCGGGCGAACTGCGCGAGGTGATGATCGGCGGCGAGCCGAGCCCCCTGTACTTCGTGGTGTTCGTGCTCTCCTACTCGCGCCTGACCTATGTCGGCGTCAGTCTGTCGCCGCTCGATACCGTCACCTTCATCCGCCTGCACGACGAGGCGTTCCGCTACTTCGGTGGCCTGCCGGAGGAGTGCGTCTACGACCAGACCAAGATGGTGGTGATCAGCGAGCAGTTCCGCGAGTTGGAGGTGAACCAGCGCTTCCACGAGTACGCCACCGCCGCCGGCTTCCGGATCCACGCCTGCTGCGGCTATGACCCGGAGAGCAAGGGCAAGGTCGAGGCCGGGGTGAAGTACGCCAAGCAGGATGCTTTCTATGGCGAGACGTTCCGCGACGAGGCCGACCTGCGCGCTCATGTGCAGCAGTGGCTCGACGACGTCGCCAACGTGCGCATTCACGGCACCACCGGTCAGCAGCCGAGGGCCCACTTCGACGCCGAGGAGCGGGGCCACTTGCGCCCCTACCTGACGCCAGTCTGCGTGGGCCGCGAGGCTGACGGCCTGGCCCCGCGCCGGGTCGACAAGACCGGGCTGATCGCCTGGCAGGCCAACAAGTACTCGGTGCCGATGGCCTACCAGCAGGGCCGCGTCGGGGTGCGGGAAGAAGATGATCGCCTGTCGATCCATGACCTGGAGAGCGGCGACGAGATCGCCACCCATGCCCTGCACCTGGGCAAGGGCCGCACGCTGCGCAACGAGGCCCACTACCGCGATCACCGCCAGCAAGAGGCCGACCTGGAACAGGCCATCGCCCGGTGCCTCGGCGAGCCCTTGGGAGGCCAGCTGTGTGCGCGCCTGCGCGAGAGCATGCCGCGTCACTACAAGGACCAGCTGCGCGCCGCCAGAAAGCTGCTGGAGGGCGAGGACGCGCTGGATCGGGCGCTGATCGGCGACTGGGTCACCCGTGAGCGCCTCACCGCCGGCCGTCTCAAGGAGCGCCTGGCGGCGGCCCGGCTGGCCAAGGCGCGCGGGCGAGATGGCGATGATGACGCCCCGTCCGGCGCCTTCACGCCGCCCCCGGACCTGAGCCAGTACGCCCGACTTGGCCGCTCCAGCGGCCAGCAGGAGGTGACCCATGGGGCAGCTTGAGCTGACCGCCGGGCGCTATCGCAGCCTGCGCCTCGGTGCCATCGCCGGGGGCCTCACCGACCTGCTGGCCCAGGCCGAGGCCAACGAGGTCTCCTACCTGGCCTTCGCCGACATGCTGGTCGAGCACGAGCGCCAGACCCGCGAGGCCAAGCGCGTCGACCTCTACCGGCGACAGGCCGGGTTTCCCAGCGACAAGAGGCTGGAGGGCTTCGACTACCGGCACCAGACCACCATCACCAAGCGCCAGGTCAACGCCCTGCTCGACTTCGCCTTCCTCGACAACCGCGAGAACCTGGTGTTCATCGGCCCGCCGGGGGTCGGGAAAACACACCTGGCGATCGGCATCGGCCAGAAGGCCATCGAGGCAGGCTACCGGGTGCTGTTCCGCAACGCCCTGGACCTGGTCGAGGAGCTGGAACTCGCCGAGATGAAGGGGGAGCTGAAGAAGACGCTGCACAAGCTCGCCAAGGTCGACGCCCTGGTGATCGATGAGCTGGGGTATTTACCGATGAGCCGGCAGGCGCGCTACGCCCTGTTCCAGCTGATCAACCGGTTCTATGAGCACCGCTCGCTGATCATCACCACCAACAAGGACTTCACCAGCTGGGGGGAGTTCTTCCACGACGACAACGTGGCGGTGCCGATCGTTGACCGGATCATCCACCACTCGCACCTCTACCTGCTCGGCGGGGAGAGCTACCGGTTGAAGCAGAAGACGCTCAGCTGACGATCACGGGTGGGTCAATTTTGTTGGCCACTGGTGGGTCAGTTCTGATGGCCATTGACAGCCGTGAAACGATCTACAACGCCATCTATGCCCTGCCTGTCGGTGAGCTGCGAAAAGAACTGATTCATTGCCTACGGCAGGGAAAATCGACCCGTAAGCCTCGAAAAGGGCACGTCGACAGGCGCAATCAGATCCCCGATATGGTCAGCATCCACCTGCGTCCCCCTGAAGTTGAGAAACGTGAGGTGCCCGGCCACTGGGAAGGTGACCTGATCAAGGGCAAAGGCAATGCCTCTGCCGTCGGCACTCTTGTGGAACTCAAAAGCGGCTATCTGGTCTTGGCAAAGATGAATGACGCTACCGCGACTTCAGCCGTGGAGGGGTTCAGTTCTGCTCTCAACCGGATGCCTCTGGCAGCACGCAAAAGCATGACCTACGACCAGGGTAGAGAAATGGCTAAGCATGCGAAGATCACACAGGAAACAGGGGTGGCCATCTACTTTTGTGACCCACATAGCCCGTGGCAGCGGGGTGCCAACGAAAATATCAATTGCTTAATCCGCCAGTACCTGCCCAAAGGGACGGATTTATCCGTGCATAGTCAGGAAGAGCTGGATGCCATTGCCTTTGAGCTGAATATGCGCCCACGTAAGCGTTTTGATTTCAAATGCCCGATAGAGGTGATGGGTGAACTGATGGCGAAATATCAAGAAGGTCCATCATCTATCCAATGACGCTGTTGCACTCAGAGCCTGCATCAGCCATCCGGTGCGACGGTCTTTCCCTTTGTAGGAAGGCGGTGGGAGTCTTGCTGGCTGGTTATTATCGAATGGGGTAACTATTAATGAGAAGGCGGGAAGGTCCCGCCTTCTCATATCTTTCAATTAAATAATGGTCGCTGTGCTTCAGCCTCATTTGATTGGGAAAGGTGGATGGTATTATGACTATCATCTTCTTCATCTAATGGAATGCTTTCGCTCTTTGGCATCTGCCTCACCGCCTCTGAGAGACGATTCTCGATGGACACCTTGAGCTTCTCCTTTTCGCCGAGGGCGTCGGTGAACCAGTCGGTCGACCAGATGCGGTGAAGATGCCAGCCCTTGCTCTCCAGAATTTCCTGGCGCAGTCTGTCCCGATCACGGGCAGAACGTGAGGAGTGGTAGGTAGCACCGTCGCACTCCACCCCTAGCAAGTAGCCGTAGGGGTAATCAGGGTGACGCACGCCAATGTCGATAAAGAAACCTTGCACCCCGACCTGGGGCACGGCCTCGAAGCCCATTCCCTCGATCACCTTTATCACGTGGCGCTCGAATTCTGAATCAGGCTCGGCTCCCGTAGAGAATCCGCTATCCAGCTGCCCGGTGGCGGAATATTCCAACCATTGCTTGAGCATGTGCGCTCCTGGGCTCTTATCTGGCTCAGCTCGGATGTCGCTAGGTTTCATTGACGTGAAGGTGACAATCTTTTCCTTTGCGCGAGAAAAAAGAACGTTGAGTCGGCGCTTGCCAGCCCTCCCACTCAGCGGTCCAAAGCGGTTATGTACCTTACCTGAGCCAGGATCCGGACCGAACACTGTGCCGATAAAGATCACGTCACGCTCATCGCCCTGGACATTTTCGAGGTTTTTGATAAAGAAGCCTTCCAGGCCATGTCGTGCTTCCTCCCAATGCTTCTCATAACTCTGGGCGACAGCCGAAGTTTGCGCCATTGCCTGAAATTCGTCCTCGAGTAAGGTCTGCTGGGCCTTGTTGAGAGTTACGACACCGAGTGAGCGATCAGGGTGCTCGCTCATATGCTGAAGGATATGGTTGACCATGACCTTAGCTTCTTCACGATTATAGCTTTTGTGATAGGTGCCATTTTCAATGGGTACTAGCTTGACGCCTAAACGTGGGTCATTAGCATTCGCTGTTGGGAAAACTACCAGGTCATCTTTGTACATATGCCGGTTGCAGAAGGCTATCAGGCTCTCGTGGCGGGAGCGATAATGCCAACGTAATTGTCGGCGACAATTTAGCGTTAGGTTGGCAAGGTCGAGGATCGACTCTTCTTGTACGGTATCTTCATCGTCGTCGTCATCCCCCTGGCCAAGGTTGCGGAAGAAGCTCGAGGGGGGGAGCTGCTTGGTGTCCCCGGCTGTCATGGATTGCTTGGCACGTAGCATCGCCCCTAAGGCGTTTTCGGGTCGCATCTGTGAGCCTTCGTCGATGATCACCAAGTCGAAGAGGCTTTCTACTTTTGGAAGATACTTCGCTACCGTCAGAGGAGACATCATCCAGCATGGTTTAAGTTCGCGTAACGCTGTGCCAGCGCGGGCAGTCAGGTCGCGTACGGGAAGGAAGCGTTTCTGTTTTTTGGCCTCGTTCTGCAAGAGTGCCAAATCCGTCATTTCTGAAACCTTGGCCCGCTTGCCGAAACTACCATTGCCCTGCGGTGGATGGGCGTTGGTTACTAGCAGATGGCGCAAGCGCTCTCGGTTGAGGCGAATAATTTCTCGATCAAGATCAGCAAGCCGGGTTCGTAGATCATTCAGCCTCTGTCCTCGGTAATGAGACAGGTGATGCCCGTGGGTGTCGTAGATGGCCTTCGCAAGGGTCATCGCAACTACTGCCTTTACGGTATCAATAAATACCTCGGCGGCGATCTCCTGGTGGTCCAGCGCGAGCACCAGCGGTGTGACATGCCACATTTCAAGTTGAGCTCTCTGGGTATTACGCTGGGCAAAGTGATCCAGCCCTTCGGCATCCTGGGCCATGCGGCGTAAGGCGTCGACGGCGCTGTCATCATAAGGGTTGCATCTCCACTGCTCGGCAGGAACTCGGGTTGTGTCAACCAGAACTGCCACACGCTCTAAATGAGCTGTATGCCGGGCCAAATAGATATCTAAGGCCTCACAGAGTGCTGCGGGTGTTTGCCTCCATAACGATAGCAGGGGGTTGTGCAAGGCATCGGGGTACCCAATGATCCATTGAACTAAGGCTACCTCCTGACTGGCGATCTCTAAGGGGGTGGCGGGACCTTCAAAATGCCCACCTAACAGCGATGCCGCCTCATGTTGGGTAGCCTTGTCTCGTGCCTCCTGCCAAGTAATTAGACTTTCCCGAGTATCGGCAATTGCTTGCCGGGAGATCGCTGATTTGGTTGATAACAACGATATGCGCGTATTGCGAAGCTCAACGACCTGTTTATCGACCTCTTCCCGAGTTTGCTTAGCTTTTTGGCGCAACTGTTCGAGATCTTGATAGGTGCCCGACAAAACGTCATTTGGAAGCGAAGATGTATCGAGCTGTTCTGCCAAGGCTCTCATGCCAATCAGAACCTCGGGATGCTCGTCGAGCAACACTACACTGACCACTGATTGCCCTTCCTCCCGGGCTAGCGTACGAGCACGCTGCTGATAGGCAATGCGCTTACGGATGGTAGCTACATCAGTCTGTATGCCTCTAAACCAGCTAAACTGGTTATATTGTTTATCCTCTACAAATGCCTCGACGCGCTTGAGGTGGTCGATAAGAGGCGGCAAGTCCACCAGCATCTGATCATCGCTATAACTGTTAGGGTCACGAAGCAATCCCTTCAGTGCTTTGCGAGCCTGGCGCAGGGCACCAGAAAGGAAGGATAGGGCGCCTTTAGTGCGGAGTTGAGTGAGATGATTGGTCAATGCCTTTAGATCGGTGGCTAGGCTCAAGTCGAATGTGTCGCTCAGGACTTCCCGTTCGGTCTCGATGATAGACAGCTGTGCTTCAATTGCCGGCAGGGCATGGATCTCGGTCTCGGAGATTGACTGCTGGCCGCGCTGCTCCAAAATATACGAGGGTGTTTCACGTAAAATGGAGAGCATGGCCGATAACAGGCGCAGGGGCAGATGTGCGAGTTGAGGCTGGAAACGAACCAGACGGTCAAACCCTTCGCTCATGGCATCGAACTGACTTTCCCTCTGGCGATGCTTTTCCACCTGATCGTCCAGCTGACAATCGTCGAGATAGATCTGCCCTAAGCTATCCAGTCCTGTGAGCAGATTGTCGAGCTGAGAGACGGCCTCAGGGCTGTGAGGGTCGGCCAACAGTTCAAGCCGGGGGAGTAGGGCTTCGATGTCGGCGAGGATCTGACGAAAGTTGGCTATTGTCTCTCGGGCTGAGTCAGGCAGTAGGCGCTCGACAAGGTCGATGTCGGTTTGTTGGAGCAGTGGCCCTTTTTCCCTGAGATCATCTCGAAGCCGACTCGTGGTGGGTATATCCAAGACAGGTAAGCTTAATGAGGCCAAGCCTTCGCGGGCCTCAAGGACTGCTTCCAACGACTGGCGTGCCTCATCTGCCATATCCAGTAGGTTGTCCCGCCGGAAACGATCGAGTGGACCACAATTGACGAAGCTCCACTCGCTATCTCGAGTGCCCATGCGAGTGACCATATCTGCATAGTCTTGGCAATCTCGATAAAGCTGGTCGATCTGATGGCCGCTTAAGTTGGCCACGTGTGGTAGCGTCAAGCGCCTAAGTTCCGGAGAAAGGTCTTCCAAGGTGGCCTGGGCTACAATCGCCTGGCCGAGGATATGATGATAGGTAAAGCCAGTATCGCGGAACACCATGCCAATCAAGCGAATATAGTCAGCCAGGGCGTTACGAACCTGAGTGAATTCTTGAATTTTCTCGTCGAGTCCATGGGGATCTCGAGCTTGCGATGGGCGCAAGTCGAGTCGCTGAACCACAGAGTCACGGACTTGCTGGCGAGTGTTCTGACTGGCCTGAAGGTTCATCAGGAATTCGCCAAGTCCCATAGCCTCTAGGCGTGACCGCACCACATCGAGAGCAGCCAGCTTTTCCGCCACGAACAGGACCTTCTTGCCAGCCGCCAGCGCTGCAGCGATCGTGTTGACGATGGTTTGCGACTTACCTGTCCCTGGAGGTCCTTCCAAAGCGACATCCTCGCCACGCATGACATCGACCATGGCGCTGAACTGACTTGAGTCGGCATCAGAAATTAGCAAGGGCACTTGGGACTCGACTTCAGGATCGTCCACCTCGTGCTCATCGGCGAATTGGCCCATTTCACCGCTCAGTTCTCGGCCACCGAGGAAGCGGCTGATCAGGGCGCCATCAGGTAAAGGCCAATCATCAGGATTGAGATCCTCATACATGGCGAGACTCACCGCCTGCCAAACACCAATGGCCACGAAGCGACGGATACGCCACACGCGAAATGACTTGGGTTTGAGAGCTTCTATCTCAGCCAGATGGTGCTCGATATTTGGTGCCTCGGCATCTGGCTGAGGAAGTTCGATGCCGTAGTCATTAAGCATCTTGTGCTTGAGTACGGCGTTACTGATCAGCGAGTCGCTGGCCTCGACCCAGAATTCCAAGCCTTTGGAGGTTTTTTTCTGCGACAGGCTGATCGGCAAAAGAAGTATCGGAGATAGGGCAATTCGGTCGCTGGCGTTGTCCTGCCATTCCAGGAACCCCATCGCACATTGCAGCACCTGCACCCCCGTCTCCTGCTCATAAGCCCGCCCCCGGCTGCGGATGGAAGTGCAGCGTCGTTCCAGACGCTCGGACAGCATCAAGGTTTGGATGCGTTCATCCTCGTGCCGTCCATCTTCATGGCTGTCTTCGGGGTGCGGCATGTCATAGTCGGGATTGATGCCATGAATACGGGCATGCTCATCGAGCTTGACGGTTCGATGGTCGGTATGACGCCGTGGCATATGGAGATGGGCACGTACTCGATCTTTGAGATCGCGATACGCTTCCTGAATGCGGACTTCCTTGTCTGTCTCCGCTAGCTCCATGCCTTCTATCTTAGCTAGCGTCTCCTGATAGTCGCTGTCAGTATTCTCAAACTCTGCCAAGCCCTGGCGAAAGTCATCTGTTTGCTCGTCTAAGGGCTCTTCTTCCAGTGCTGGCAGGGGATCAAGCAGCATCTTTGCGCCGCTTGAGAGTTTCTCGTGTAAGACCGCAGGCAGCTCATCGACGACACGGATGTGACTTTGGGTCTTTTCCCGAAACTGTGTGTTGAGCAGGCTATTGCGCAGCGTGGTGTCTAGGATTTTGGGGCGCAGTTCCTCCATCCGTGTCATGGTGCGTTCAATGGTGTCATCCCTGCTGGTCATGATTGCCTCGTGATTTTTTTGGTATGGCTTAGTACCACAGCATAGTATGGTTAATGTCTATCGTAGCTATATGAAATCCTAGTGTTAAGTCCTTGAAGTTATTAATTTTTATAGGGTTGTCTGTTCTTTTGCTTCGATTTCGATTAACGAGGCGAAGCTTTATAAATATTATTTTTATCTAATGTCTAGTTATTTTGTCTGTTGCAGAGGGGGTGTCAATGACCACGTGGATGCAATTTTTTGGTTTCCATTTGTTTCGCCAGTAACTTTTCAGATCCTATCGGGGCTCTTCATCATCGTCTGCGGCCACAATGAAATCCGCATCGGCGTTTCCATCACCCTATACGTCAACGTAGTTGTCACCTAAACGGATTGAGAGGTGATCAACATGCGTTACCCCGCAGAACGTAAGGAAGCCATCCTCAAGAAGATGGCGCCGCCCATGAGCATGACCGTCCCGGAACTGGCCGAGCAGGAAGGCATCACCGCGACAACCCTCTACAATTGGCGAAAACAGGCCAGAACAAGAGGACAGGTTTTGCCATCACGTTCGACCCAGCCCGACCAGTGGACCAGCCAAGAGAAGTTCCAGATCGTCCTGGAAACGGCCCCGATGAACGAGGCCGAACTCAGCGCCTATTGCCGTGAGCGCGGGCTCTACCCCGAGCAGGTGGAGGCCTGGCGGGATGCCTGCATGAACGCCAATGGCGATGCCCCAGCGCAGGCCAAGCAACAGCGCCAGGCCCGCAAGGAGGAGCAGAAGCGGCTCCGCAAGCTGGAGCGAGAACTGCGCCGCAAGGACAAGGCACTGGCCGAGACGGCGGCGCTGCTGGCCTTGTCAAAAAAGGCAGAGGCGATCTGGGGCACGACCAACGACGAGGACGACTGACCAGCCTCCCGGATCGCCAGCGCATCGTGACCCTGGTGCAAGATGCCCAGCGTGACGGTGCTCGGCTGGCCAAGGCCTGTCAGGTGATGGGCATCAACGTAAGGACCTACTACCGCTGGGTCGCTGAGGGCGAGGTGACGGCTGATCGCCGTCCCGATGCCGACCGTCCGGAGCCGGCCAACAAGCTGTCTCCCGAGGAGCGAGAGGCAATCGTGGCGCTGTGCAATGCCCCCGAGTATCGGAGCCGCCCTCCGGCCTTCATCGTGGCCGATCAAGCGGATAAGGGCTGCTACCTGGCCTCTGAGTCGACGATGTACCGAGTGCTTCATGAAGTTGGCCAGCAACATCACCGGGGCCACCAGCAGGCCCCACAGCGCAAGCGCCCTCCGACCACGCATCAAGCCACGGCGCCGAACCGCCTTTGGTGCTGGGACATTTCGTGGCTTCCCGGCCCCGCGCGTGGCACCTGGTGGTACCTGTACCTGATCATGGATGTCTTCAGCCGCAAGATCGTTGGGCACGAAGTCTACGAGACGGAGACCGGTGAGCTGGCCGCTGAGCTGATCCAGAAGGCCTGCTGGCGAGAGCACCTCACCGATCTTCACAAGCCCTTGATTCTGCACTCAGATAACGGCAGTCCGATGAAGGCGGCAACATTCCTGGAGAAGCTCTACGACTTGGGCATCACCCCGTCGTACAACCGGCCGAGGGTCAGCAATGACAACGCCTTCGCCGAGTCGGCCTTCAAGACGCTGAAGTACCGGCCGGGCTTCCCCGCCGACGGTTTCGCCACCCTAGCCGAGGCCCAGGACTGGGTTCAGCAATTTACCGAGTGGTACAACCACGAGCACCGTCACAGCGCCCTTCGCTACGTCACGCCGAGCCAGCGCCATAACGGCGAGGCCAAAGGCATCTTGGCGCAGCGCCGAGAGGTCTTCGAGGCGGCGAAGCAACGTCACCCGAAGCGCTGGTCGGGTGACATCCGGAAACTCAGCCTGCCAGAGGTAGTGCACCTGAACCCCGAGAGGGACCCGGTGCCACAGGCAGCAGGGTTTTAAAGAGCCGAAGTCATTTCATGTGCCAACTATGTTGACAGACTCCGATCACGGCACGTGAATGATCTTCAAACTCCCTCCACCTCGATGCCATGCCGGGCCAGCCAGGCCTTGCGCTGCTCATAGTCCGACATGGCCCGCTCCATAAGGCGCCAAAAGGCGGGTGTGTGGTGGGGCTCCATTAGGTGGACCAGCTCGTGGACGACCACATACTCGGCGATATGGCGTGGCAGCAGGATGGTCTTCCAGTGAAAATAGACTCGGTTGCCCTTGCCACAGGAGCCCCAGCGGTAGCCGAGGTCCTGCACCTTCACGCCGGTGGGTTCCACCCCCATACGCTGGGCGTGCTCCTTCACCCAGGCCGTGAGCCAGGCGCTGGCGCGATCGCTGTACCAGCGGATGAAGTGCGCTCTGGCATCGGTGAGTGCATCTTCGCGCAGCTGGAAGCGGCCGGCGACCAGCTTGAGTGGGGCCTCCTGATCGTCTGACGCGATCCGCTTGAGTCGGTAGCTGCGACCTAGATAGAGGAAGCCTTCGCCGTTGACGAACTCCTTCCGCGGCAGCCGGCGTTGGCTCTCGGCCTTCTGCGCCAGCTTCTGGTAGATCCAGTAGCGTTTCTCGGCCACAAAATCGTGCAGTAGCTGCGCATCGGTGCCCTTGGGGGTGGCGATGATCAGTTCGCCGTCACGGTCCACGGTAATCTCCAGCGTCTTGCGCCGGGCGCTCTCGCGGACTTCGAAAGCCAAGTCGCCCACTACTAGCCGGCTCATGCGTTCACCAGTCTCTCATGGTTGCTGCGGGCCAGGTCGAAGAGACGATGCGCGAGAGCTTCCACCTCGGTGATCGGCACCAGGTTCTTGGTGAACAGCTCTTCAAACAGCCGTCCCTTCAGTGCCTCCTGGTCGGCAACATGCGAGGGCTTCCAGAAGTCGGGAATGGCGATCTCCTGCTGGATTAGGCCAACCACCTCCTCGGTTGCTTCCAGTAGCTTTTTGGCGGTATCGGCATCCACTTGATCGGCCTCCAGGCCGCTGCTGGCCACCAGCTCGCGCCAGAAGGGCTCAGCGTGGGCCGGCATGTCGGGGATCGCCTCGCCCCCCACGTTGGCGCCGTCTCGCAGTTGCTGGATTAGTCCCCTGAGCGCTTCGACCTGTTCATCCCACTGGCCGTCGAGTTGCTGGAGCAGTTCTTCCAGGCGCTCACTAAGACGACTGTACTTCACCGGGTCTTCGTCCAGGTGCTTTCGCACATGGGAGCGGATGGCATGCTCCATCTCGGAGGCCTTGGCCCGTTCGCCCACCTGGCGGTCCATGTACTCATCGAAGTCTGCATCGGTGAGCTGTATAGGCGGGATGCGCGGGTCGATCCCCAGCGAAATCACATAGTCGTCGATGAGTTTGCGCACCTTGCTGCCGGTGTCCTTGCCTAGGTTGAGGGAATCCTTGTAGCGGTTGCGGGCCAGGGCGTGTATGTAGGCGAGCTGCTTGGCATCGTTGACGAACTCCAGTCCCTCCGGGCGGGGCAATACGTCATCTAGGGTCTGGTTGAACTCCTTGAGCTTGACCACGAACTCGGCCCGCAGGCGCTCGTCGGCCAGCACCTTCACTGCCTCTTCGCTGTCAGTCAGGCTATCTATCCCCTGGCTACGCAGCACGTCGATGACCCGCAAATGGCGGTCACGCAGCAGGGGTATCTCATCCTTGAGGCTGCGCAGGGCGCCGTCGATGTCCTCCTCGCTGTAAGCGGCCAGCGCCTCCTTGAGGTGGTTGGCCACGCCGAAGTAGTCCACCACCATGCCGTGCGTCTTGCCGTGACCGGTGCGATTCACGCGCGCGATGGCCTGCAGCAGCTCTGCCTCGCGGATGGAGCGATCCAGGTACATCACGCCCTCGATGGGCGCATCGAAGCCGGTGAGCAGCATCGACTTGACAATGAGAAAGGCCAGCGGATCGGCCTTCTGCGGGTCTTCATGGGTAAGCGGCTTCTTGAAGCGCTTGATATGGCTCTCGACGGCGCCGCGATCACTCCACTTGGCCCAGGCAGAATCATCATTATTGCCGCTGCTGAACACCACGGCGAACTCCAGCTGCTGCAGCACATCGCGATAGCGCCAGGCCTGAATGGCGGCCTTGATCCGCGGTGGCCGCGTGAGCAGCTGAGTGTCATCGAGCGCCTTGTCTTGCGGAGAAAGCGCCTCGGCTTCCGCGAGCAGCGCTGCCTTGGCCGACTCGAGGGCCTCGAAGTAACGCATGGCCGCCCGGCGGCTATAGGCTACCAGCTGCGCCTTGTAACCATTGGGTAGGATGTGGGTGACGTAGTGGCGAAGGATGTCCTGGGCCTTCTCCTGGATGAGCTGAGGGGCTTCGAATATCTGCCCCTTGGTGGCGTACTTCTTCCTGATGGCCTCCAGCTCGTCCTTGGTGTGCTCGCGGAACAGGTCCTCGAAGAGGCCATCGAGGCTGGCGCCCTCCTTGATGGCTCCCTTGGCGGTGCGGCCTTCATAGAGGATCGGCACCGTGGCACCATCCTGTTCCGCTTCCTTGATGGTGTAGCGGTCGATGTACTCGCCGAAAATGTCGTGGGTGCGTTTCTTGTCACCCATTATGATGGGCGTGCCGGTGAAACCGATGCGGGCGGCGTTGGGTAGGGCGCGCAGCATATTGGCGTGCAGGTCGCCAGCCTGGGTGCGATGCGCCTCGTCCACCAGGATCAGGATGTCCTCACTGGTGTTGAGCACCTCGAAGGGTGCTCTCAGGCTCGGCTTCTTCGGCGTCTTGTCCAGGCGGCTAGGCTCTGCTGCATCGCGCCGGCCGCTGTCCAGTTCATGCTCCTTGCCGTGATACTCGTCTGTCGTTGACTCTTCGCGCTTGCCGGCGGGTTCGTCGGTATCTGGGTCGCGGTATTTCTGAATAGTGCCAAAGACCAGGCCAGGGCCTTCCCGCGCCAGCAGCTTCTTCAGGCTTGCGGTGTGGCTCGCCTTCTCGACGCTTTCGCCGGTCAATTCTGCGGTGGCCGACAGCTGGGCCTGGAGGTCCTTGCGGTCGGTGATGACCACTACCTTGAAGCGACGCAGTTCGGGATCGGTACGCAGCTTGCGCACCAGGAACACCATGGAGAGGCTTTTGCCACTGCCTTGCGTGTGCCAGACGATGCCGCCGCGTCGATCGGCCTCGCCGTCCTCGTGGCGCGTCTTGCCGGTCTTCAGCCGTTCGATGGCGCGTGTCACGCCGCGAAACTGCGGGTAGCGGCACACCAGCTTGATGTCCTGGCCACCTGGGTTCATGAACAGGGTGTAGTGACGCACGATGTCGAGCAGGTGGGTCTGGGTGAGCATGCCGGCCACCAGGCGCTGCTGCGCCGAGAGATCCGCCACGCCCAGATCGATGGCCACCTCGGCTTCCCGTCTCGGGGCGACCGTTTTCCAGCTCAGGTAGTGGGAGAAGCCTGCGCCGATGGTGCCGACTCGGGCCTCATCGAAGTTGCTGGCCACCAGGAACTGACTGGTCGCGAATAGAGCCGGGGCGCCCTCATGCTCTTCCACCTCGAAATCCAGATGGCGCTGGTCATGGTAGCGACGCAGCTGATCCACCGCCTCGGGTATGCCCTCCGGCACGGTGCGGCTCTTGCACTCCACCACCACCAGCGGGATGCCGTTGACGAACAACACCAGGTCAGGGATCACATGGCCCTTGGCCGAGTCGTGGCCCGGCGGACACTTCACCTTGAACTGGTTGACCACCGTGAAGGTGTTGTTGGTCGGCGTGTCCCAATCGATGAACCGCAGTGTCTGGCCGCGGCCACCGTCCCAGCCCTCCAGGCCCTCGACGGTCAGGCCACCGACCAAAAGCTCGGTGGCCAGCTTGTTGGCCTCCATGACCTTGCTGGCCGGCAGGCGCGTGATGGCCGATACCGCCTGATCCAGCCGCCTTTCGTCCAGCCAATGCTCTCCATGGTGCAGGTTGATGGCGCGGAGCCGCTGGCGCAGGATCGGCTCCATCACGACCTTAGCGAAGCTCTCTCGATGAGTCACTGCCGGGTCATCCAGCGAACCGGCGATGTATTTCCAACCCTGACCGACTAGCTGATCGATGAAAGGCTTCTCTACGTCCGTGTACTCGGGTCCTGCCATGCCATGGCTCCAAAGGTTGATGTAAGTTCTTCGATGGTAGCGAATGCCCTTTATCGTAGTAACCTGAATGCAGGTTCTTGGGAAAGCGCGTAAAATGATACTTATCTGATGAGGAGGGCACCCATGACAGCTTCGACAGCGCTCAAGAAACGTCGCACAGTGGGCCGCAAGGCCTTGCTGAAGGCCGTTTCCACATCCACAGCCGTGGAAACAGGTAAGCCCAGTCATGCCATTGAGGTGAAACTGCGTTCTGGCAAGTCCCGCTTTAAGTCCCTACCGCTCGCCTGACCCGCTCCACCATCGGTTCGTAGTCGCCTGCCAGCCCGGTGTGGATTGCGCCGATATAGGACGCCTTGTTCTTACTCCAGTCGTCATAATCCAGTAGTCCTAGTCCAGACTGGAAGGCCATGGCGTCTGCCAGAAGGCGGGCGATGCGGCCGTTGCCCTCCCGGAATGGGTGCACCAAGATCAGTTCGACATGCACTTGGGCAATAGCGCGTATCGTTTCCTCCTGGCTCATGTCATTGCAAGGTGTCAGTTGGCTCAGCCATTTCTTATCCAAATCCCGCAGCAAAGGGGGGAGCTGTGCAGCCGCCGCGAAAGGGAAGCCATCCTTCTCCAGATTGACCTGTCGCTCTTCACCGGCCCAGTCATAGAGACTACCAAGCCAACGGCGGTGCCACTGCTTCAGTAAGGCAACATCGAGAGGCTGGTCCTCTTCCAATGACTCGAACACCTCCGCATAGAGCTTGAACAAAAGCTCGGCCTCGGCTTCGTCCAGGCTCTCTTGATCGGTAAGCCCGATCTTGTTGGCCATCACACGGCCGTGTGAACCAGGCTCAGCGCTACCCTGCAATCCCGTGGCACGATATCGGTTCATGCCAAATCTGCTCCTGCGTGACTCATTGGCATGTCTATACCCCTCGCCTGGACCGCTCCGATCATCAAGTTTGAGCGGTTAATTCTGCTGGTGTTGGTGCCCTTGAACAGCGGCTTGCAGCTTGTGTGGCAATCGTCTGCAGCCATTCTTCTCACTTGGCCATCGCCTTCAGCCGCGGCCTGAAAGCGTTGACGAAGTGATTGAGCTGCTGTGCCAGCCAGTTCCGGCATTCGTCATCTGTTGCGAACTCATTGAGTCGAGCGTAGCTCGCGAACCCTGATCTGTCGGGGGCGCTTTGCTGGCGCTCGCTTGTGCCATGTGGCAACTCCCCGAGAATGTGCTCCCGCTCTTCATTGAGGACATCGAGTACCTGCGGGATCTCCGACTTCTTGCCGGTCAGAAACACGCCGCAGATACCCTCTCCCATGGAGCGGTAGGCGGTGATCCAGATGCCGGGGTAGGGCAGTTGCACCCTGACGTGGTTGCGGGGCCGGTAGAGCGGTGATTCCTGCTCCGGGTCATCGAAGCTGAGGCGGGTGAGGGGTTCCCACCAGGCACGCTCGTTGGCTACCGCGACGGACTCGCCGCCACTCTCAGCTTCGCCTTCGTCGCTGATGTCGTGCAGCGAGCCGCTGTCACCTGATTGAACATGAACGAAAGTGCGTTCTATGGTCTCTGTCTTGGCGACTACCCTCGGCTGGACCACCAGGCCCTGGTCACCGAACTCGTAGAGGGCGACTTCCACCAGCCCGAAGCTGAACCCCATGGCGGCGTTGCGGGTGATCAGCTCGGCCATGCCGCTGGTGCCCTCGCGAATGCCGTCACCAGCGATCAATAGCAGGAACCGGCCCTCACGCAGGGCACGCGCTGCGGCGTCCACGAAGGCGGCCTCATCCAGGTCCGGCTGCAGCTCACGGGCGGCCTCGAAGGGGGCGTTTCCTTTCCGACCAGTTGCCGCGGCCACTTGCCGCTGGAGGTCCGCGTAGCTCCAGCGCGAAACCGCGCGGGCGTAGTCGAGGATCTGCGCGATGACCTTGCGACGAGCCTCAGGGTTGCGCCAGAGCTTGCACTCCACCAGCGTGAGCCGGCCCGATGGGCTGATGAAGGCCGCATCCACCGGCCCGGCTTCGGTCTGTAGCTCGGTGCAGAGAGGCACCAGGGGCGCGAAAGAGGGATCGACTTCTTCGATCGGCAGCAGGTCGGGGTGCTCGGCCAGCAGGTCGCGCAGCCAGGCTTCGTTGCGGCCGTCGGTAAAGCCCAGCTGCACCTTGCGAGCCGTCTCGAAGCCGCCGCTCTCGTCCTGTCTGAGAAGGATATTTCCGTAGGTTGGCATCGGTTCTTCCGCGTCTATTACTGGCTACACAACTTTTTGGCTTTTTCAGCCAGCTCCACTTGGTGCGCCACAATATCGGCAATCAGTGTGCGGCGTATCTCGTCGTCCAGCAGGCCTACGGCAGCAGTATTGAATGAGTCAAAATTGATGATCTTTTCGTCATCGCCTGCCTCCGGGTTGAAGTAGTAACAGACCAGCCAGTCAGCATGGTTGTCTGCCACAGCATTGCCTTTACCCCATTGCTCTCGGAAGGCGTCTCGCAGGCTCCCGGCTGCGACAACAGTGCCAGCCTCATCTTCCACCCTGAGGCCATAATGAACGGCATGGTAGAGGTTGGTATACAGGCACACAGCCTTGCTACCCACCTCGCCGATCGGCAACTTGAACCCGATATGCTTGTTGTTTTTGTTCTTCGAGTAGTAGTCCGAGGAAATGGCCCTGATATTCTTGCCACCGTAGACGGTCGGCGTGACGCCAAATTCATCCGTCAGGGCATCGCTCAGTTCTTTCCAGAACACCTCCTGGATAGAGGCCTTGGCCTTGGGAAGGGATTTCTCGACTTCCAGGGCCTCCTGGAATCGTTCCATATCCCCCTTCAGCTCACCGGCTACCAGATCGTTCATCGTTCCTCCCTTCCCTGTCAGGTTACGAATCAATTGAAGATACTGCTGGATGGCATGCGCTAACTCCGGCTTGTGATGGCTGCGATCGATGCATTTCTGCAACCAGCCTGCGATGTGATGCGCGAACGACAGGCAGACCACATCGTCCTCGCTCAACTCCTTGAGGCTCATGGTCGATGGCCGCTTTCCCCCTAGGGTCAGATACGCCAGGGTGACGGTCTTTCTTCCCTCCGCACGACGTTGCAGCTCGTGATAGTAGTCATGCAGCTGGGCATTCTGGTCTGCCGCATCGATCTTCAACTCGACCCCGATAATGTCGGTCGGTGACTCGATGACCATATCGACTCGACGCTTTTCCGCAGTGGGCAGTTCACGGCGCACCCGAAAGTGTTGCCCCCCGTGGCTTGGGATACCCAGCACACCATCGAGGAACAGGTCCAGAAAGGCACTGCCTTCGCCGTGACGACCCTGCGGGTTCAGTAGCTCATGCAGAAAGCGTGAGTGGGTTTCGGCCTCGTCACGGTGGACCTTGAGAATCGAGAAGATGTTGAAGCGCTCTCCCCTCTGGTTCGCTCGTTCACGGGCCTGGCCGACCATTTCCATGAGGTCATCGCTGATCAGCGTCTCATCAATCATCTGTTTCTCCCTTTATCCAGGCGTGTGAACGCCTTGCAAGCTCCGTTGCACTGGTCTGCAAGACTGACTCGAGAGCCATCGAGTTCAAGTGTTGCTGTGCGTGATCGTGAGTAATGATGTCGGCCCCGGTTGCCTTCAGTTCCTTCAAGGCGGCCAAGGCCTCTTCTCGCCGTTCAGTTTCGAGCCGAAAGGGCAGAGTCACGGAGATGAGCGGCTCAAGCCCTCGCTGGATGACTTCATTGGCCACGATGGTCAGAGCGCCTGTACCAGCGCCACCACCCAACCCGGCCATCAGCACCACCTTCCCGCTGTGGGGAAGAAGCGCCCTGATGTCTGCTAGCGACTCCTCCGCGGCTAGGCGGCCCCGCGCCGGTGACGATGCATCTTTGCCGCCGCAGCATTGCGGGCCTATGACCAGCTGCTGATCCTGCGGTAATGACGCGAGGGGTTCCTCATCGGTATTGATGGCCAGGAAGCCACCGCCCATTAGCCTGTGCGCTTGCCAGGCCAGCTGAAGGCCGGCGCCACCGATCCCGATGACCATATATTCACTCATCCTTGATTCCCTCTAGCCGTTCAAGGGCAGCACTTCCTTCCATGAGATCGCACTGATCCTGCTGCCCAAGGGGTGATGAGCGCGGGCAGCGCTCAGATCGTCTGTGCCTCACTATCCGCAGCGACTGGTGCTTCTTCATCCGCCCCTGCCAATGGTTTCTTGCCCATGGCCTTCTCGATGATCTCGAGCAGGCGCTGCTTGCGCTGCTGGTAGAAGGCGTTGAAGTCATCGGCGCGCAGGGCCTCGGTGGGGATGCGGTGGCCTTCGAGGATGGCATCCATCGCCGCGTCATCGAGCTGGACCTGCTTATGGTCCTGCAGGCGGGCCAGGTACGCCGAGGGCGCGTCACCCCCGATCATGCGGTTGGTGCGGGCGGAGATCGGCGTCTTGTTGATGATGGCGTCGTAGACGCGGTAGGACAGCCCCTGATCCTCGCACCAGGCACGCGGGAAGATGTGGTGAATATCCAGCGCTACGTCCTGTTTATCCAGTTCCTGAATATCGCCCTTCCAGAAGAAGTCGTTGGCCCCTTCACGCAGGATCAACACGTTGATGCCCTTGTAGGCGGCGCTGTTTCGGCTGCGCAGGGTCTCGAGGCGGGAGGGATCGAAGGAGGCGTCGATCACGGTGCGCGGCAGCTCGCTGTCGTTCTTGAACCACACCATTAGCTCTTCCAGGTCCAGGGCGATGCGGGTCTCGACGGCGCCGCCGTAGAGCTCACCCAGCACGCCGCTCCAGAACCAGCGCGTGAGCTTGGCGTGGATGCGAGGTTCGCGCCAGCGATCGCCCAGCAGGGTCATCACCGCCGCCAGAGGCACCAGCTGGGTGGCGTAGGGCATCTCGCGGCGGCTGTAGAAACACTCACCCTTCAGGAAGTAGGCGGCCTCGATGAAACCCTTCTCCACGGCATCGGCCCAGCGCTGGTAGGCCTCTAGCGGCAAGTCGAGAACCGAGGCACGCTTGGCGCTGACCGGGCGCACCTGCTTGCCAGTCTTACCGTCCAGTAGGTCCTGATGCTTGCGCTCATGGGTATGCAGCAGGGTGATGGCCTGGAGCAAGTCGGTGCTCTCGACATCTGCCAGCAGCTCGTGATTCTCGAGGCGGGCCTTGCGCGAGGGCACCTTGCGGATGTCGGAGCCGAACCAGTCGTCGCGCAGGTTGTAGCCCTCGGCGGCATAGCTTGCAGTGATCAGCTCGAACACCGAGAGCTGCACGCCGCCGGTATTCACCTTCTCGAACACCAGGCAGACCGCCTCCTTGGAGGTCTCCTTCTTCAGCTCGATCACCGGCAGCTGGTAGGCGGAGAAGGCGCCGAGGATCTTCTTCTGGAACTCCAGGAAATCCCCCATGGCCTCCTGGTTATAACGGAATAGATCCTGCAGCCAATCGGAGGGATCGAGGATCTTGTCGCAGGGGAAGAGCAGCTGCTCGCACTCCAGCTGTCGGGTGGAGAGGTCCCGGTCCACCTCGCGGCCGAAGTTCTTGTGGGTCTGGCGGTTGACGTCCACCGCCACCACGGCTTCCTCCAGGCGATCCTCGCCTTCCAGCGCCGTGCGAATGTCGAAGTAGTAGTGGCGCCGGATCTTCTTGCCCTTGGCGGTGCGGGTATTCACCGGAGAGGTCAGGCCGACTGCCTGGGTCAGGCTGGTGAGGCGCTGCTGGCCGTCGAGGATCAAATGGTCCGGGTCGTTGGTGACGCTGTTCGGATCGATGCCCTCCACCGGGCGGGTCTGGAAGCGCACCTCGCCGCCGGTTTCCATCAGCATCACCGCGCCCACCGGGAAGGAGCGAGCGATGCTGACCAGCAGGCTCTTCACGTGATCGTCGTCCCACACCCAGCCGCGCTGGAAGTCGGGCAGCTGAATCTTGCCGTTGGTGATGTCCTTGAGCAGCTCGGGCAGCGAGCGCTTGGTGCTATCGAAGGTGGTCATGGCAATTCCCTTTGCGATGTAATCTTGGTGTTGTGTCGTTGTGCGAGCCCCGGTCTATGCCGGGGTAGTGGCCTGGTCTTTTCCGAGAAGCGGGGTGACGCGTACGCGGCCCGTGAGGAGGTCGTCCATTAGCCCCTGTTTTTGAAGCTGCAGTTTCGCGAGCTGGCCAGCCTCAGTTTTTAGCCATATTTGAATTTTGTCGTATTCCGAACAAATGAACTCTTGCTCAAACCTTGACGGCTTTGCTACTGGGACACGGCTAAGCTGGGTGCGATTTATGGTGTAGAGTCCTGAGCTGGTGGAGCAAGTTGCTCTCCAGTAGCTTCTGACGAAATTCGAGTTCATCCATAGAGATGTAAAGCCCGGCAACAGATCATTGGCTCTGAGCCTAAATAGATGGTTCTGGAAGGTCAGCCCGGCAGCTTCTGAAGTTACTTTTGCACACCGGCCAATCTCATTGGGGTTGGCATGACCTTCTACTATTAGGAGATCACCTAAGAGTAATGATCTGGCATCCAGCTCTGCTGGGGTCATCTCAAGTAATGCAATTTCATCGAGCAATAGCTGGTCACGATGGACATTCGCTACACGCAGGTACGGAGTTGGGCTCTTATTGGGACGACGGTGGGCGCCGAGCGTTATCCCGCTTGTGATCTCAAACTCTTCTTCAGCCGAGCTAACGCTCCACTCCCTCGGAATCAACCCCAGCGGCGACTCCTTGTAGATCTCCGGCGCTTGCTCGGGGCTGGGGCGGAGCTGGCCGTTCTCGTCGATGCCGCGGGTCAGCAGGTCGTGGAGCAGCCCCTCCTTGACCTTCTCCAGCTTGGCGATCAGCGCTTCGGTCTTCTGGATCTGGACGTCGATGGTGTCGAGGATGCGGGCGATGAGCCGCTGCTCATTGACCGGAGGGGCTTCAATTCGAAGCTGGGCCAGATCCCTGACTGATAAGTGTTTGACGGTCGTCTGAGGAGTTTTCTGGTGAATATCCTGAAGCTCGGGCTCGAGGAGCCAGAAGAGGTACCCGTCATCCAATTCGGCAGTGGACGTAAAAACCTTGCATACCCGCTGGTTTAGTAGTGCTTTCCCCTTGGCCCAGCGAACGATGTTGAAGTCGCCATCCATCCCGATAAGGATGTCACCATCATGAATGACAAAATCATCGGGATAAGGTCCGATAAAGTATGTTTCAAGTTCGCCGGCAAGGAGGTCCCTGATTCTGATGAGGGGCACGCCGTCTTCCTGTGAAAAGCCTTCTGATGGAAAGGGGAAGCCAGAAAGGACCTCGGTGTGATCGCCAAGTTGGAGTGATTTCCACTCAGACATACCCCAGCCCCTCCAGATACTGCTGCAGCTCTCGGGCGGCGGCGTCGCGCTCGTCTTCGATGTTGGCCAGCGTCACCCGGTACTTGTCCCACCAGGCCTCGAAGGCGGCGATCACCTGCTGGCGCTGCTGGCGGATATAACGCTCGAGAATGCCCTTAAGATCGTTGTGCAGAATGTCACCCACCAGTTCGGCGGCGGCGGGTTCGTCTAGGGTGTCCACGGCCTGGTTCAGGCGCGTCTCGAAGTTCGCTACCTTGGCCTTGTGCGCTTTGCGCACCTGGGTGCGTTCCTTCTTCCAGGCCTTGACCTCAACCTCGGTGGGGGCGTCGTCGTCCTCGTCGCTCTGGGCTTCCGCGTCGTCGCTGTCGTCGCTCTCCGGTTTGGCCTCGGCGGCCTTGATCCGGGCGTCCAGCTCCGCCTTGCGGGCGGCGAGTTCCTCCAGCTCGGCCACATAGTCCTCGAGCAGGAAGTGCACCAAGCGGTGATCCAGCGGATTGGCCTTGCTCTGCTCATCCTCCAACAGGCTATTGATCGAGGTGCGCCAGGCGTCCACCACGCCCAGGCAACCACGGGCCTGCAGTGTGCGGAACTCGTTCTTGTTGTCGAACCAGAAGCCGGCAATGATGCCGCGCACTGCGAAGCGGTCGAGCATGGCCAGGGGTTCGAGGGCCGCGGTGAAGCTGCCCAGCAGCTCGTCGCGCAGTTGAGTCAGGCGGCCGTCGTTGCCGGAAAGGGTGGTGATGCTGGCGCCGTGCTCGGCCCACCAGGCCTCGAAGGCGGCCATTGCGCGGGCTTCCTTATCGCTCAGGCCGGCGTCGCTCTCGATGGCGGGCTTGAGGTCGCGTTTCTCTTCAAGCCGCTCGGCGAAGTCCACATAGTCGGCGTCGTTCGCCCGAGGCATGAACAGCGCCATGGGGTCGAGGCCCTGGGCGTTGAATAGTGGGCGCCTGGCGTCGATCTCGGCCACCGGTACGCCGCCCTTGAGGTGGGCGCGTACGTCCTGAGGTTCCGGCGGCGGGGTGTTGTCGGCGTAGCGGCGGATGTTGAGGTTGTAGTTGTTCTCGCGTAGCTCCGAAAGCGGCACGGCACGGGCGAAGCCGGGCACCTCCGAGAAGGACTCGAAGGTGCTGGCGATCTTCTCGATATGCTCCGGCAGCAGGTAGTTCTGGGCGCGCCCCTCGTAGTATTCACGGTCGGCGTTGATGAACAGCACCTTGCCCTGGCGCTCGGCGGGCTTGGCGCCCTTACCGCGCAGCACCAGGATGCTGGCCGGGATGCCGGTACCGTAGAAGAGGTTGGGGGCCAGGCCGATCACCGCCTCCACCAGGTCGTCTTCCAGCAGGCCGGCGCGGATGCGCTTCTCGTCGCCGCCGCGGAACAGCACGCCGTGGGGCATGACGGTGGCCAGCATGCCATCGGCTTTGAGGCTCGCGACCATGTGCTGCAGGAACATCAGGTCGGCCTTCTTGGCGCCTTCCGGTACCTGGCCGTAGTGGAAGCGCTCCGGAAACTGCTGGCTGGGAGTGAAGCCAATGGAAAAGGGTGGGTTGGTGAGGATGCGGTCGAAGCGCATCAGCTCGCCGCCTTCGACATGCTGTGGATCGGTTAGGGTGTCGTCGTTGCGCAGGTCGGCACTGCTGATGCCGTGAAGAAGCATGTTCATCTTGGCGATGGCCCACACCGAGCCCGAGGCCTCCTGGCCGAACACCGAGAGCCGACGCGGGTCGCCGCCTTGCTCTTCCAGGTATTCCTTGGCGTGGATCAGCATACCGCCCGAGCCCATGCAGGGATCGTAGACGCTGTGGCCTTCATCGGGCGCCATCAGCCGCACCATCATGCGGACCACCGGGCGCGGGGTGTAGAACTCGCCGCCCTTCTTGCCGGCCGAGTCGGCGAAGTCGCGGATCAGGTACTCGTAGGCGGCACCCAGCAGGTCGGGGAACTCGAAGTCCTCGTTGCGCAGCCGGTACTCGCTGAAGTGGACGATCAGGTCGCGTAGCTTCTTGTCCGGCAGGGTGGTGGAGCCCACCTTGCGGGTGAAGTCGATGTGCTCCAGTACCCCGGCGAGGCTTGGGTTGTGCTCTTCCAGACCCGCCAGCGCCTTGTTCAGCGCATTGCCGACGCCCTGGTGGGCTTCCTTGAGCAGGTACCCCCAGCGTGCCTGCTCGGGTACGTAGAAGGTGGACTTGTACCAGCTCGTCATCTCGATGACGTGAGCGATGTCTACCTCGCTCTTGCCGGCCTGGCGCAGTTGCTCGCGGACTTCCTCCTGACGCTCCTCGAAGACATCCGAGCAGCGCTTCAGGAACAGCATGCCGAAGATGTATTCCTTGAACTCCGAGGCGTCCATGCGACCACGCAGGATGTCGGCCGCCTTGAACAGATGCCGTTCCAGCTGGTTGAGGGTGAGGATCATGTACTGCGATTTCCTGTGTTCGATGGGGTGGCCACTTCATGCAACCGTGATGATATGCGTCTATCTCATCAAACTTGAGCGGGGAAGGCTATGCGATGGGCAGAAAAGGACCGGTGAATTCGTTCAGATATTTCTGCGCTAGACCAGTTATGGCAATCAACATGTCAGGCAGGGTGGGGATGGGCTACATTGCAACGCTGTCCTTAATACAACGCTTTTTTGGTGCATGTTATATGGGAACGTGGAATGTCCATTCAGTGATATGCCACGTCAGGAGGCTTTGGGATCGCTCCAACTGAGTAGCAGGGCGCGGCTGCATGGACAGGTTCGGTAGTTGAGATGGCACGGATATACATCTTCATCTGCTAAAAAGGCTATCCAGCCTGAGAGCTTCAAGGGATGAGCTGCAGCCAGCGCAGGGCCAGGCCTGATCTGGACGGCTTGAAGCTAACCAGGGTTTGGTCAGTTCTGTCAGTAGGCTGTCGGTGCCTTTTAGGATACTTGAAAGGAGGAGGGCAGACATTGGCCAATGTGGATTTCGAATTCAGTGCGGTGTTGCTGGTTGTTTCCACCGACTGCTACCTATTTGCTACCTAAAATGGAGGGCATAAAAAAACGGCCACCGCTCTAGGAGCTAAGTGGCCGTTTTTCTTGATATTTCTGGTCGGAGCGACTGGATTCGAACCAGCGACCTCTGCAACCCCATTGCAGCGCGCTACCAAGCTGCGCCACGCTCCGACTCTGGTTCTTGGCAGTGCCTTTCGGCTCCTGTGTCCCGAGAACGAGGCGTATACTAGCGCGAGATGCCGGCAATGGGAAGCCCCTTAAGCGCTTTTTTTTCAAAAGCTTGGCTGGATGGTTGGGCTGCACCTAGACGAAAGGGGTAAACTGTCCTCAGCTAAGAATGGAGGAGGGCAGGCATGTCATTGATCGTTGGGTTTATCATCTTGCTGGGATGTCAGTTCCTGGGTGAGCTGATCGTTCGAGGGTTCAGTATTCCCGTTCCGGGGCCGGTGATGGGCATGGTGATTCTGCTGGTCGCCTTGCTCATCAATGGGCGAGTGCCGGATGGCCTTCGCAAGACTGGTCAGGGGCTGTTGAACTATCTGACCCTGCTGTTTGTGCCGGCCGGTGTCGGGATGATGGTGCACTTCCAACTGATTCAGGCTGATTTCTGGACGATCGTCGTCACGCTGTTCGTGTCCACGGCGGTGACCCTTGCCGTCACGGCCAAGGTCATGATGTGGATGAACCAGCGAGTCGGCGGGGCAGAAAAAACCAAATGAACTTCGTCGCATTGGACCAAGTCTGGGTCTACCTGTCTGGTAACCCCCTGCTCTCGCTGCTGGTGACGCTGGCCGCCTTCTATCTGGCCACGCGAATCAACATCCTGCTTGGCCGCACGCCCTTGCTGCACCCGGTGGTGATTTCGATCGTACTGCTGATCAGTTTCCTGTTGCTCAGCGGCATTGAATACAGCACCTACTTCGAAGGCGCCCAGTTCATTCACTTCCTGCTCGGCCCGGCCACGGTAGCGCTGGCGATACCGCTCTATGACCACCGGGAGCGAGTTCAGCGGCTGATATGGCCGATCATGGTCGCCTGTGTCACCGGCATCGTGACTGCCGTTGGCTCGACACTTGGCATCGCCATGCTGATGGGAGCGAGCCGGGAGACACTGCTGACACTTGCGCCCAAGTCGGTGACTTCGCCGATCGCGATGGGTATCGCCGAGCAACTGGGCGGGATTCCATCGCTGGCAGCGGGACTGGTCTTGCTGACCGGGTCGATCGGCTGTGCCCTGGGCCCCTGGATATTCAGACTGCTACGCATCAAGGACCCGACCGTTCAAGGTTTTACCCTGGGGCTGGCGGCTCATGGCTTCGGCACGGCGCAAAGTTTCAGCTCTATCGGTGCGCTGGCTGGCGCCTTTGCGGGTCTCGCCATGGGCCTGACAGGGTTGGTGACGGCCTTCCTGCTGCCGCTGATCGTGGCGCTGTTTGGTATCTGAGGTCACAGAATGGCTGCGAGGTTGCTGACTACGTCATTCGTGCTCGAGTGAGCTGGGCTCAAGTGAACTGGGCTCGGGTGAACTGGGCATGAGGGAGACGCGGCTGAGTACGACCCGTCTGGGTGAAACCCGCTTGCCTGAGCTACTCGGCCCACGATTGCTTATATCTCTTCCCACACCCGCTGGCGAAATTCTTCGGCCATCTCGCTGACCTTATCCATCCGGTGCAGGTGAGCATTGATGAAGTCCTGCATGACATCCTGATAACAGCTGCCCACGACAGCCGGGTCCTTGAGTGTCTGCTGATCGGACAGGCACTTGATGATCTGCTGCTGGCTGGTGGCGCAGGCGGTCAGCAGCTCGGCTTCCATCTGCATGGCATCAAAGAGCGTTTCCATCCATGCAACCTGCATGCGGGCAAACGGGCTCGCCGTCCCCATCCAGTGATTCAGCCACCAGTTGATGACCGGGTCGCTGGCCTCTCGAACTGCTAAA
This sequence comes from Halomonas sp. I5-271120, assembly GCF_030553075.1. Lineage (NCBI taxonomy): Bacteria > Pseudomonadati > Pseudomonadota > Gammaproteobacteria > Oceanospirillales > Halomonadaceae > Halomonas > Halomonas sp. I5-271120. The sequence continues at coordinate 3,642,306 of NZ_CP130701.1, read as the reverse complement.
GGCAGCTGGGTGATATTATCGGCTTGCTTTGTCATCACTCCTCCTTTCTCTACCGTCGTTGTCTTGTATAGCGATCTTTAATCATCATGTTTTTTATAAGCCATCTTCAGGTTCTTGCTTGGCGTTGCATCCTGGTTTGGTAATAGCTGACTAATAATTATCAGGTAATTATTTGCTCCACCGATGCAGGTCTTTCGCCACTCTTGAGTATAGAAGCGCCAGGTCGCCGTGCCGTGCGGAAATGGCGTTTTTCACCCATTCTCTGATGGAAGTCGGCTTTTTTGCGCAAAGTGACTGGGTGATGAGCGAACGCAGGAGGCGATGATGTGGCAGGTGATCAAGTCGGTGCTGGCGGCCTTCTTCGGGGTGCAGAAAGAGCAGCAGCGCAAGAAGGACTTCGAAGAGGGCAAGCCGGTCACTTTTATCATTGTCGGCCTGCTGATGGCGCTGGTGCTGGTGGTGGGCGTCTTCATGCTGGCCATGAGCGCGGCAGATTAGGGAAGGCCGGGTTGGTGTCGGAACCTGGATGGCGTCCGGGTGAGTGACCCTACGAACGTTGATGGCTGCGTTTAGTGATTGCGCATACCCTGAATAAGGATTTCTCGTCAACCTTTCTATACTCATCTTAGCCGTTGCTTACCTGAGCCATGGCAGATCGTGGCTTCAGCAGTAGGCCAAAGATGGCAGGGAAGTCAGGAAAGTCAGGAAAGTTAGGGACGTCAGAAGTGCGGGCGGCGTGCTCACAATGACCGTGACCAGATAGACAAGGAGGAGCCGATGCGCAATTTGCCTGGTGTGGTGGCAGCCGTTGGCGGTAGCGTCTGGCTGACTCGTTCGGCTCTGGTCCATGGCTGGAACATGCCGCTCGGCGTGACAGCCCTCAGCCGTGATATTCACGGCTTGCACATGACGATCTTCTGGATCTGCGTGGTGATCGGCGTCGTCGTGTTCGGCGTGATGTTCTACTCCCTCTTCCGCTACCGTCGCTCCCGGGGCGCCAAGGCCTCTCATTTCCACGAAAACACGACCGTTGAAGTGATCTGGACGGCGGTTCCCTTGCTGATTCTGGTCGGCATGGCATTGCCGGCGACCGCCACCCTCAAGCAGATGTATGACGCCAAGGACGCCGATCTGGACGTGATGGTCACGGGCCAGCAGTGGCGCTGGCACTATGAATACCTGGGCGAAGACGTTGCCTTTACCTCCAATCTCACCACTCCTCGCGATCAGATCGATGGCCTCGCCGCCAAGGGCGAGAATTACCTGCTAGAAGTTGACGAGCCGCTGGTGCTGCCGGTCGGGCGGAAGGTGCGTTTCCTGCTGACCTCCGATGACGTGGTTCATTCCTGGTGGGTGCCTGACCTCGCCGTCAAACAGGATGCTATTCCCGGGTTCGTCAACGAAAACTGGGTGCGTATCGAAACGCCCGGCACCTATCGCGGCCAGTGCACCGAACTGTGCGGACGTAACCATGGCTTCATGCCCGTGGTGGTCGAAGCCATGGAACCCGAGGCCTTTGATACCTGGCTCGCCGAGCGCAAGCAGGCCGCGGCCAGGGAAGCCAGCGGTGTTGATCGTGAGTGGGCCATGGACGAATTGATGTCTCGTGGCCAGCAGGTCTATGAGTCGATCTGTGCTGCCTGTCATCAGGTCGATGGCTTGGGGAATCCGCCGGTCTTCCCAGCATTGGCCAACAACCCGGCCCTGATGGCCGAGCGGGATCGGCACATCACTACCGTCATCAATGGTGTGGCAGGCAAGCCGATGCCGGCCTTCAGCAGCAGCCTGAGCCCGGTGGAGATTGCCGCCGTGATTACCTATGAGCGCAATGCCTGGGGCAACGATACCGGGGATAGCGTGCAGCCGTCGGAGATTCAGGCAAGGCTCGAATAGCCGGCCTGACGGCTCTTGTTCGCGACGCCCGAGTCGCGATCACCCGAATGACAGGAGATACCGATGGCGCCCAAGCTACCTCCACAGTTACCACCACAGCACCCCCTCGAGCAGACCGGTGAAGCCTCTGGAACGGCGGGTCATGCCGACGCCGGCTACCACCACGGCCCCAGAGGCCTGCTGCGCTGGCTATTGACCACCAATCACAAGGAGATCGGTACGCTCTACCTGATCTTCTCGCTGACCATGTTTTTCATTGGCGGGATTTTCGCTCTGGTGGTGCGCGCCGAGCTCTTCCAGCCCGGCTTGCAGCTCGTGCAGCCCGAGTTCTTCAATCAGATGACCACCATGCATGGGCTGATCATGGTGTTCGGTGCGGTCATGCCGGGGTTTGTAGGCCTTGCCAACTGGATGATTCCCTTGCAGATCGGGGCGCCAGACATGGCGCTGCCCCGACTCAACAATTTCAGCTTCTGGCTGTTGCCGGTCGCTTTCACGCTGCTGCTGTCGACGCTGCTGATGCCGGGGGGCGGGCCCAACTTCGGCTGGACCTTCTATGCGCCGCTGTCGACCACCTACTCGCCGCCTTCCACGACTTTCTTCATTCTCTCGCTGCACATGGCGGGCATCAGTTCGATCTTGGGTGCCATCAATATCATCGCCACCATCCTCAACCTGCGTGCCCCGGGCATGCGGATGATGGATATGCCGCTGTTCGTCTGGACCTGGCTGATCACGGCCTTCCTGCTGATCGCGGTGATGCCGGTACTGGCCGGTGTCATCACCATGATGCTGCTGGATATCAACTTCGGCACCAGCTTCTTCAATGCCGCGGGCGGCGGCGATCCGGTGATGTTCCAGCATATCTTCTGGTTCTTCGGCCATCCCGAGGTCTACATCATGATTCTGCCGGCGTTCGGTATCGTCTCGGCCATCATCCCGACCTTCGCTCGCAAGCGGCTGTTCGGCTACGCCTCGATGGTCTATGCCACGTCCTCGATTGCCATCCTGTCGTTTCTGGTCTGGGCGCATCATATGTTCGCTGTCGGCCTGCCATTGGTGGCCGAGCTGTTCTTCATGTACACCACCATGCTGATTGCGGTGCCTACCGGGGTGAAGGTGTTCAACTGGATCGCCACGCTGTTTCAGGGCTCGATTTCCTTCGAGACGCCGATGCTGTTCGCGCTGGCTTTCGTGGTGCTGTTCAGTATCGGCGGCTTCTCCGGCCTGATGCTGGCCATTGCCCCGGCCGACTTCCAATATCACGACACCTACTTCGTGGTCGCGCATTTCCACTATGTGCTGGTGCCGGGGGCGGTCTTCGCCATCATGGCCGCCGTTTACTACTGGCTGCCCAAGTGGACCGGCCATTACCCCAATGAACGACTCGGCCGCTGGCATTTCTGGACCTCGGTCGTGGGGGTGAACCTGACCTTCTTCCCGATGCATTTCTCTGGCCTGGCCGGCATGCCGCGTCGCATACCTGACTACGCGCTGCAGTTTGCTGACTTCAACATGGCCTCGAGCATCGGTGCCTTGCTGTTCGGCACCTCGCAGCTGCTGTTCGTGTTGATGATCATCAAGTGCGTGAGAGGGGGCGAGAAGGCGCCGGCCAAGGCCTGGGACGGTGCCGTGGACCTTGAATGGACGGTGCCGAGTCCCGCGCCGTTGCACACCTTCGAAACGCCACCGCGGTTCCAGCATCAAGAGCGCTAGCATCACGAGCACTAACACTAAGAGCATTAGAACGTGCAAAGACGTTAGCGACGAGCATCGGGGCTGGTGAATGGTGTCTGGGCTGGGGACGGGCGTCGGGAAAGGGTGTCGGGGTTGTGAGGGGCATCTGGGCTGCTGAGGGAGGAAGGCTCATGACGGGAGTGCAGCGCACGGTAACGCGGACATTGGTGGTCCTGCTGGCGATGTTTGTCTTCGCCTTTGCCCTGGTGCCCCTGTATGACGCCTTCTGTCGAGTGACCGGCATCAACGGCAAGGTCGAGAACACCGCCCAGGCACTGATCCGTGACAGCATCGATGAGTCTCGTGTGATTACCGTGCAGTTCATCACCCGAGGCAGTGCCGGGCTCCCCTGGAAACTCGAGGTGCTCGACCGCCAGGTGCGCGTGCACCCCGGCGCGGCGACCGAGGTTCATTTCGCTTTCACTAATCATGGCAAACAGGCGGGCTGGGGCCGGGCGGTACCCAGCGTGTCGCCCTCCGAGGCGTCGCTGTATATGCGCAAGGTGACCTGCTTCTGTTTTCAGGAGCAGCGACTCGACGCCGGTGAGCGCTATGAGGCGCCGCTGGTCTTCCAATTGACCCGCGACCTGCCCGATGACATCAAGACGGTGACGCTGGTCTACACCCTGTACCCGGTAGACGATAAGGCGCTGGCCAATAAGAACCCGGTCGTTGTCGTTCCTGGAGGTGAAGCATGAGTGGCAGCTACTACGTTCCCCCGCAGAGCAAATGGCCGGCGCTGGGCTCTCTGGCCGTCGGGGTCATGATGGCGAGTCTCGGCATGCAGTTGGTTCACGGCACCGGTGGGCTGGTCATGACGCTGGGCATGGCGGCAGTGCTGACGGTGATGTGGTTGTGGTTTCGTGATGTGGTCCGTGAGTCTCGCCAGGGGCTATATGACGCACAGATGGATCGCTCTTTTCGCTGGGGGATGGGCTGGTTCATCTTCTCGGAAGTGATGTTCTTCGCAGCCTTCTTCGGCGCGCTCTTCTATGTGCGGGTGTTCGCCGTGCCCTGGCTGGATGGCGAAGGCGCCAAGGGGGTGGCGGCGCTTTTGTGGCCTGACTTTACCGCCAGCTGGCCGCTGATGAATCCGCCGAGTGCCGCCATCAGCGGGCCCCGTGAGGTGGTGAGCCCCTGGCAGCTACCGCTGGTAAATACGATTTTTCTGGTCAGTTCCAGCGTCACTCTGACGATCGCCCATGAGGCATTGAAGGAAGGGTACCGGAAGACGACCCGCAACTGGTTGATCGGCACCATTCTGCTGGGGGTGTGTTTCCTGGTCGTTCAGGGCATCGAGTACTACGAGGCCTATCACCACTACGGCATCACGCTGCAAGCGGGTATCTACGGTTCGACCTTTTTCCTGCTGACCGGCTTTCACGGCGCACACGTCACCATCGGTGCCATTACCTTGAGCGTGATGCTGATGCGGGTGATGCAGGGGCACTTCAATCGTGAGGATCACTTTGGTTTCGAAGCGGCCGCCTGGTACTGGCACTTCGTCGATGTGGTCTGGATCGGTCTGTTCATCTTCGTGTACGTCTTCTGAGACCCGTGCCTGAGGAGTCGCTGATTCAGGGACTCGCCAGGTCGCCGAAATAGAAGCCGTAGGCCAGCAGGGCGAACAGCAGCACAGCAAGACTGACGCGCAGCTTGAGGGATATCAGCAGACGGCGTGAGCGTCCCTGATCACGCAGCAGGAACCCGGCGCCGGCCGCCAGGCTCGCGACCATGCAGACAAACACCAGAGTGATCAGGGCTTTCAACATGAGGGGCTCCGTGAGTCAGAACCATTTCAGTTCAAGCAAGCGCGCGCCGACTGTCAAGGTCGTCCTGCTCTGGTGGGTCTTCTGGGGGCTGCTGGTGGTGTTGGGGCTGGCGCTGGGGCAATGGCAGTGGCAGCGCGCCGCAGAGAAGGAAGCCTATCTGGCAGCGCTTGCCGCGGCGCCTACGCTGGTCTCGCCGCAACAAGCGCCACCGGAAGGCGCAACGCTGATTCTCGAGGGGCGCTATCAGGCCGATGAGACCCGCTTTCTGGACAATCGGACGCATGAAGGTGAGCTGGGCGTGGCGGCCTTGACGCCATTGCGGGGTGCCGATGGTCGGCTGTGGTTGATCGAGCGCGGTTTTATGCCTACCGGTGTCAGCCGTGAGGCACCGACGGTGGCCACCCCCGAAGGAGTCGTCACCCTCAAAGGGCAGTGGCAGCAGGATGGCAAACGCGCGCCGCTGTTTGGTGCCAATCAGGAGGGCCTGAGGTTGCAGCGGATCCAGCTCGATGCCTGGGATGAATTGGGTGGCTTTGCCCAGCCGGGTTGGCTGCACCTTGAGGAGGGGCCCGGCCTGTTGAGTCCTTGGTGGGAGCCCAGCGTGCTGCCGCCCAGCCGCCACCTGGGCTATGCCGTGCAATGGTGGGGGCTGGCGGCTGCCGCTCTGGTGGTGATGCTGCTGGGAGGCCGGCGTCTACGGCGAGCCCGCCAGTCTGCGCATGTAGCCGAACATGTGTCAGGGAATGTGTCCGAGAGTGTGTCCGAGAGTGTGTCCGAGAATGCCGATGCTTCCCGTCAGCAGGAGTCTTAGCCATGACGTACGTTAACCGCCAGCGCCTGAAACTGCTGACACTGATAGCCGTCTTTGCTCTGCCGCTGTTGGTGGCCTGGGTGATGGTGGAGTGGCGTGTGGGCATTCCCGATGCGCGCACGGCGCATGGCGAACTCAAGCCCGAGGTGCCATCCCTAGGCGCTTGGCCGCTGGAAGGGACGAGGCCACCGGCGTCGGCCGATGGCTGGCTGTTGGCCTTCGACTGCACGCTGGATTGCGACCAGATGGCCGACCAGTGGTGGCGGTTGCATCGTGCACTCGGTAAGGAAGCGACCCGAGTACGCCGGCTGCGTATCGATGCCGCCGCGCAGGGCAGCGCCGATGCTCTTCCGGGTGAAACCCGACTTCGCTGGACTCGAGAGCCTGATTGGCAAGCCCCTGGCCAGGTCTGGATCGTTAGCCCGCAGGGGCAGGCGGTTCTGGGCTACCGTGCCGGCGTCGATCCCTATGACGTGCTCGATGATCTAAAGCAGCTGTTGCGCATGAACCCTGAGCCCATCGTGAAGGTGAACGGTTAGCCGGGCTAGCTTGACGCAGCAGAGGTATGAGAGAGGGATGTAGAGAGGGATGTAGAGAGGGATGAGATTGCTCCAGGACAGGAGGTGGCCATGTCGCAGCATGATCTCAGGCTGGGCCTGCTAATTCGGTTAAGCCAGCTAGGCATTGCCTTCACGGTGGCGGTTATTCTGATGGGGGCCTTCACGAGGCTTATGGATGCAGGGTTAGGTTGTCCCGACTGGCCCGGCTGTTATGGCCAGTGGGTCGTACCTGAGCCGGGCGTGGCCGAAACTCATCCTTCTGCAGTGCCGTTGGAACCTCTCAAGGCCTGGCTCGAGATGGTCCATCGCTACCTGGCCACGATGCTGGGTGGGCTGGTGCTGATGATGCTGGCGTTGGGTTGGTCGCGGCGAAAGCGTCCGGGTTACCCCTGGCATATTACGCTTGGCCTGCTGGCTGTGATTCTGCTGCAGGGGGCCTTCGGTGCCTTTACCGTCACGCTGCGGCTATGGCCGCAGGTGGTCACCCTGCACCTGCTGGGCGGCCTGGTGGTGATGCTGCTGTTCCTCTGGCTGCACCTTAGATTACGCGTCACGGCGGTCAGCGCTAATCCAGCGAATCGAGCTCTTCCCAAGCTCTCACACTGGTGGGCTATCGCGGCTTTGCTGCTGGCGGCGCAGCTGGCGCTTGGTGGCTGGACGTCGAGCAATTACGCGGGCATTGCCTGCCAAGGCTTCCCGACCTGCAATGGCCAGTGGTGGCCGACAATGGACTGGAGCGAGGGCTTTCATCTGACTCAGCGAGTGGGGCCTGACTATCTTTACGGCCAGTTGCATGCCGATGCGCGAACCACGATTCATCTGGCGCATCGACTCGGTGCCCTGGCGTTGGGGTTGAGCCTCACGCTGCTGGCGGCCCGTCACTGGCGTGAGCCGCGCCTGCGTCCATGGATGGGGGCCATGTTGGCAGCCTATGGGCTCCAGGTAGGACTTGGGATTGCCAATGTGGTCTGGTGGCTGCCTTTGGGGCTGGCCCTGGCGCATACGGCCGGTGCGGTACTGCTGGCGCTGACCATGGCGCTGGCTGCCTGGCAGGCCAAGGTGGGGGCGCTTCCGGTCGGTCTGCCGAAGGCGCAGGCTCAAGAGCAGGGAGCGGGTGAATGCGCGATAACTTCATGATCGCCTCGTCGTCATCGCTCGAGCGGGCTTGGGGGTGGCGTGACCTGATCACACTCGGCAAGCCCCGTGTGGTGATGGTCATGTTGGTCTGCGTTGTCGTGGGCATGGGATTGGCTTCGCCGTCACTGCCGCCCGTGCACCTGGTGATCCATGGTCTGGTGGGCATTGGTCTGACGGCCTCGGGGGCGGCCGCCTTCAATCATGTGCTCGATCGACGGCTGGACGCCCTGATGCTGCGCACGGCGGGTCGCCCGCTGGCCTCACGTCGGCTGCCCACGTCTTATGCGTTGGCTTGGGCATCACTGCTGTCCGTGGCAGGGGTGGGGCTGCTGGCCTGGCGGGTCAATGCACTGACTGCCTGGCTGACGTTGGCATCATTGCTTGGCTATGCGCTGGTCTACACTGCCTTCCTGAAGCGCGCTACGCCGCAGAATATCGTAATCGGTGGAGTCGCCGGGGCGGCGCCTCCCTTGCTTGGCTGGACCGCTATCACGGGAGAGCTCGGGCCAGAACCGCTGTTATTGATGTTGATCGTGTTCGCCTGGACGCCACCGCACTTCTGGGCGCTGGCCATTCATAAACATGAGGAATACGCCAAGGCCGGGGTGCCCATGCTGCCGGTCACCCATGGCGACGCCTTCACTAGATTGCAGGTCTGGCTCTATGGCTGGTTGACCGTGGCGGTGACGCTGTTGCCCTTCGTGATCGGCATGAGCGGTGTTCTGTACCTGATCGCCGTCATGGGGCTCAACGCCCGCTTCATGGTCTGGAATTTCAGGGTCTGGCGCGGCCGCGACAGCCAGGCGCCATTGGCCGCCTTCTGGTTCTCGATCCGCTACATTCTCGGTGTCTTCGCCGCGCTGCTGGCGGATCATTACGGCATGCTTTTGCTTGCCCAGTCATCACTCGCCTGACGCAAAGCCTGCATCTCGCTTTTTTAGGGTCATTTCCCATAACGACATCGCCCGGCCATGTGGCCGGGCGATGTTATTCGATCGTTAGAGATGGTTGCCATGCAAGCCCCGGCGGGCAGCTGGCAGGGTGTCTTTACCAGAACGCAAGGATAAGCAGGTAGGCCATCAGGGTGACGACCGGGGTGCTGATCAGGTTGAGGGCGAAACCGGCGCGGATCATCGACTGGATCTTCATGTGCCCGGTAGCAAACACGATGGCATTGGGCGGCGTGGCCACCGGCATCATGAAGGCGCAGCTGGCGGCGATGGCCGCCGGCACGGTGACCATCAGCGGCGAAATATCCAGAGAAAGCGCCAGGGCTCCCAGCAGCGGCAGGAAGGCGGCGGCCGTTGCGGTATTGGAGGTCACCTCGGTGAGGAAAATGATCACCAGCACGACGATACCGATCAGCATCAATAGCGGCAGGGCGCCGAACATGGACAGCTGATCGGCAATCCAGGTAGCAAGGCCTGAGGCCTTGATGGCGCCGGCAAGTGCCAGGCCGCCGCCGAACAGCAGCAAAATGCCCCAGGGAAGGTGTTGAGCGTCTTCCCACACCATCAATCGCTCGCCGCGCTGCCGGCCGCTTGGCAGCAGGAACAGCAGGATGCCGGCGGTGATGGCAATGCCGGTGTCATTGAGCCAGACAAGCCCCAGGTCGTTGAGAAAGGGGCGGGAAACCCAGGCAATGGCGGCAAGCAGAAACAGGATGCCGACGCGGCGCTCTGCCTTGCTCATCTGGCCAAGCTTGGCCAGTTCCTGCTTGACCATGTCGCCGCCGTTGCTGCCCACCGCCAGGTTGAAGCTCTTGCGGGTCAGCCACCACCAGGCGGTGGTCATCATCACGATGCTGATCGGCAGGCCAACCATCATCCACTGGGCGAAGCCGACGTCGATGCCGCGATCTTCAGACAGGTAGGCGGCAAGCAACGCATTGGGTGGTGTGCCGATCAGGGTCGCGACACCGCCGATGCTGGCCGAATAGGCAATGGCCAGCAGTAGGGCGGTGGCGTAGCGGGATACCTCTTTCGGATCACTGCCTTCGAGCAGGCTGACCACTGACAGGCCAATGGGCAGCATCATGATGGCGGTGGCGGTATTCGACACCCACATGCTCAAGAAGCCCGTGGCGATCATGAAACCGGCGATCTGCTGGCTAGGTTGATGGCCGACGACTTGCAGGACCTTGAGGGCGATTCGCCGATGAAGCTCCCAGCGCTGCATGGCGATGCCCAGCAAGAAGCCGCCCAGGAACAGGTAGATGATCGGGTTGGCGTAGCTCGAGGCCACGCTGGACATGTCATTAATGCCCAGAACCGGAATCAGCACCAGCGGCAGCAAGGAGGTGGCGGGGATCGGCAGAGCTTCTGTCGCCCACCAGGTCGCCATCAACAGCGCAACGCCCAGACACAGCCAGGCGCTTCCCGGCATGCCCCCAGGAGCGGGTAGCAGCAGCGTCATGAGTAGCCAGGCGGGGCCGAGCCACAGGCCGATAGTGGCTGTCAGCGAGGGCGTCACAGTGCCCTCTGAGCCGGAGGGGCTTGGTGTCGACATGGTGTTGGTTCCGTTGCGCAGGTTGAATTAATCAGCGACAGGAGAACGGCGCCCGTCGCTAAGGCTGTCTAGGTCAGTCACTCGATAACGAAATGAACGTAGATACCTTAAGGAGGGTCGCATCAGGTGGATGATAAGACGACGATGATAAACAGGCGTGCGTTTCAGCCACAACCTGGGTCTGGCATTTGCCCTGGGGTCTTGGCAGCGCTGGGTTGCTGGCAGTCAGCCACGTACAATGCACCTCTTTTCCGATAAACAGCGAGAGGCGACGACATGAGTGAGACGATGGCTTGGATAGTGGCGGGCCTCGCGGTAGTGATCCTGGCAGGTCTTGGCGCCTATGCATTCACACTCTGGAAAGAGGTGCAGCGGCGCGAAGCCTTCAAGCGCGATGAGGCCGAACGAGCCAATCAGCAGTGCCTGTCTAGCCTGGATGCGATCGCACGCTCGATGATCAGCCGCCAGGTTGATCTGGTCGAGGGCTCGCTGCGCTGCAAGGTGTTGCTCGAGATCATTGATCCGGCACTGTTGCAGCGCGATGGTTTCCGCGTGTTCGCTGATGTGCATGAACGTACTGAGCACCTGCATACCCATTCCGCGCGCAATGCGCTGAGTCTCAAGGAGCGTCTCGACGAAGATCGGCAGCGCATGGCCGTTGAGGATGAGTTCGAGACTCCGCTCATCGAGGCGGCTCGGGGCGTGCTCTCCTTCAAGGAACGCTGGCCAGAAAGCGGCAACTAGTTCAGGTGTCTGCCTTACCCTTGAGCCTCTTCCGCGGCAGGCATTTGCGTGAGTTTGGCGTTGAATGGCGGCCAGGATTTAATTTGTCTCCATTAGGAGACACTTGATTATATCTGATGCCTAGCTGAATATCCCGTGATGTGCTTATCTTTGGTAAGGATGCGAAAGGATGGGCTTTTCTGCAGCTTGCCGTTAAGTACCAGTGTTTCGTAACGCCGTTGGCGGGCATCGCCGTGATGCAAATAAGAAGGAGTCTTGCATGAAGAAGTCAATAACAGGTTTGCTGCTTGGTTCAGCGCTGGTGATCGGTCTATCCGGCTGCGCGAGCTCGGCCTCACAATCCTCGGGTAGCATGGCGAACGATGCTTGGTACCAGAGTCCATTCGTTTGTGCTGTCGCGGGCGGTCTGATTGGTGGCGGTATCGGCTACGCCTCAAGCAGCGAGTCCGATGAGGATCAAGGTGCAGCCATTGGTAGCACTGCGGGCGCCACCATCGGCGGCATGCTGTGTGCCAATCCCAAACCGGCCAAGCCGCAGTGTCCGACATTCGGCGGCACCGTGCCGGCGGGTGTGGCTACCGATTCCAAAGGCTGTCCGCTCGACTCTGACGGTGACGGTGTCTATGACTACCGCGACCAGTGCCCGGGTACACCGGCCGGCGTTCAGGTAGACGCCAACGGCTGTCCGCTGGACTCCGACGCTGATGGCGTGCCGGATTACATGGATCAGTGCCCGGATACCCCGGCGGGTGCCAAGGTCAATGCCCTGGGCTGTGAAGATGACCTGGTGCTGGAAGACGTCAACTTCGAGTTCGACTCTGCCAAGCTGACCATGGGCGCTCAGGATATCCTGGCGGACGTGGCTGCTAAGCTGTCGGCTAACCCGGAAGCGCGCGTGCGCCTCGAAGGGCATACCGACTCCGTGGGTTCTGCTAGCTACAACAAGCAGCTGTCTCAGCGCCGTGCTGACTCCGTCAAGGCCTTCCTGGCCAGCGAAGGCGTTGACGCCAATCGCATGACGGCCATCGGTTACGGTGAAGAGCAGCCGATCGCCTCTAACGATACTGATGCCGGTCGTGCCATGAACCGTCGCGTGGAGCTCGGTGAGTGGGAATGATCGCCTGATGTATTGATTCAGGCTTGTCTGACGAGGGGTGCCATTCGGCACCCCTCGTTTCGTTTTGTCTGCGTATTGTCTTCGTTCTGTCCTAGCGGTGTTATGCCGCCAGCCCCGGCCACTGCGCCTGCCGCGGCTGGACGCCCCTAGCATGGCCCTGCTAATGTGCGCTGCTGCTAGATAGCGCCTCTGAGCCTCTCTAGAGGCGGTGTCCACACACTGCCAGACCGTATTCATTCATTTCAGCCTGTCGCATGTCGTCCCTGGTATGGATGACCACTGCGCTCGAGGATGCCCGCAATGCCAATCGTTACCCTGCCTGACGGCAGTCAGAGAACCTTCGACGCGCCGCTTTCGGTGATGCAGCTGGCCGAGTCCATCGGTCCTGGGCTTGCCAAGGCCTGCGTGGCCGGCAAGATCGATGATGTGCCGGTGGATGCCGCCGACATCATCGACCATGACGCCAAGGTCGCTATTTTGACCGCGCGCGACGAGGAAGGCCTCGAGGTGATTCGTCACTCCTGCGCCCACCTGATCGGTCATGCCGTCAAGCAGCTCTACCCCGAGGCCAAGATGGCGATCGGCCCGGTGATCGATGACGGTTTTTATTACGACATCGATTTCGGCCGTTCCGCCACGCCGGAAGACCTCGAGGCCATCGAGGCACGCATGAAGGTGCTCATCGAGGAAGGCTATGACGTCGTTCGCGAGTACGTCGATCGTGACAAGGCGATGCTGACCTTCCTTCACCGTGAAGAGCCCTTCAAGCAGGAACTGGTGCGTGGGATTCCCGAGGGCGAAACCATTCGCCTCTATCATCACCAGGAATATATCGACATGTGCCGCGGGCCGCATGTGCCGAATACCTCGCATCTCAAGGCCTTCAAGCTGACCAAGCTTGCTGGCGCCTACTGGCGGGGCAGTGCCGAAAATCCGATGCTGACACGCATCTACGGCACCGCCTGGGGTGACAAGAAGCAGCTCAAGGCGTACCTCAAGCGCCTTGAGGAAGCCGAGAAGCGTGACCATCGCAAGCTGGCGCGCAAGATGGATCTCTTCCATATCCAGGAAGAGGCGCCGGGCATGGTGTTTTGGCACCCCAACGGCTGGACCATCTATCAGGCACTCGAGCAATACATGCGCCGGGTGCAGATCGAGCACGGCTACCAGGAGATCAAGACACCTCAGGTCGTTGATCTGTCGCTGTGGAAGGCTTCCGGCCACTGGGGGCACTATTCCGACCTGATGTTCACGACTGAATCGGAAAAGCGTGAGTATGCCGTTAAGCCGATGAACTGCCCGTGCCACGTTCAGGTCTTCAACCAGGGGCTGAAGAGCTACCGTGACCTGCCGCTGCGTCTGGCAGAGTTCGGCAGCTGCCACCGCAACGAGCCGTCGGGTTCCCTGCACGGCCTGATGCGTGTGCGTGGGTTCACCCAGGACGATGCGCACATTTTCTGCACCGAAAAGCAGATCCAGTCGGAGGCGGAAGACTTCATCGCCCTGACGCTCAAGGTTTACAAGGAACTGGGCTTCGAGGACGTCGAGCTCAAGCTGTCGACTCGCCCCGAAGGCTTCATGGGCGAGCCGGATCTCTGGGATCGTGCCGAGGCCGGCCTGGAGGCAGCTCTGAATGCCACCGGCCTCGACTGGGAGCTTCAGCCAGGCGAGGGCGCCTTCTACGGGCCCAAGATCGAATTTGCCCTGCGCGATTGCTTGAATCGTGTATGGCAATGCGGCACGCTCCAGCTCGACTTCAACCTGCCGGGTCGTCTTGGTGCACAGTTCGTCGATGAAGATGGCGCGCGCAAGACCCCTGTCATGCTGCATCGAGCGATTCTTGGGTCCTTCGAGCGTTTCCTTGGTATCCTTATCGAGCACTACGCTGGGGCCATGCCGCTATGGCTGGCACCGGAGCAGGTAGTGGTCATGACGATCACGGATTCGCAGCGTGATTTCGCACAGGATGTGGTCAATCGCCTGCAGAAAGTCGGTCTTCGTGCCAAGGCGGACTTGAGGAACGAGAAGATCGGCTTTAAAATCCGTGAACATACGTTGCAGAAGGTTCCGTATCTCCTCGTAGTAGGGGATAAGGAAGTCGAGGCTGATGCGGTTGCTGTACGGACTCGCACAGGTGAAGACCTCGGCTCATTGAAGGTCGATGACCTGATCGCCAAGCTCAACGACGAGCGGTGATCACTACGACGTCAACCAACACGGAGATGTAACGATCAAGAGAAATACTCAGCGCGGCCGTCCTCAGGACAAGCGCCCTCCAATGAACGAGCGTATCAGCGAAGACCAAGTCCGCCTCATCGGTATCGAAGGTGAGCAGCTTGGGATTGTGTCCACCAGTGATGCCTTGGAACAGGCGGAAGCGGCTGGTATGGACCTCGTGCAGATCTCCAATGCCGATCCGATCGTCTGTAAGATCATGGACTACGGCAAATTCGTCTTCGAGCAGAAGAAGCAGAAAGCTGCTCAGAAGAAGAAGACCAAGCAGATCCAGGTTAAGGAAGTTAAATTCCGGCCTGGCACTGACGAGGGTGACTATCAGGTCAAGCTGAAAAACCTGATCCGTTTCCTCGAAAGTGGCGACAAGGGCAAGGTCACGCTGCGTTTTCGCGGCCGTGAGATGGCTCACCAAGACATCGGCCGCAAGCTGATGGAACGGGTTGCCAAAGATCTTGATGAACTGGCTAACGTAGAGTCTTTCCCGAAGATGGAAGGCCGCCAGATGATCATGATCCTTGCCCCCAAGAAGAAGTGATCCAAAGGCAGTTGAACGGGTGTCGGTCGGGACCTGATCTCGACCGGCACCGGCCTTGGGTTTTCTGAAGAACCTCGAGCGGAGTTTTCCCTCATGCCGAAAATCAAGAGCAACAGTGGCGCTGCGAAGCGCTTCAAGAAGACGGCCAACGGCTTCAAGCACAAGCAGTCGTTCCGTAGCCACATCCTGACCAAAAAGACCACCAAGCGTAAGCGTCAGCTGCGTGGGATGAAGCAGATCCACGCATCCGATGTGCCGCTGATTCAGCGCATGCTGCCGAATCTGTAAGCGACGCTGGTAGACCCCTTTTTAACGTCAGGAGAAAGCTATGACACGTGTCAAGCGTGGCGTCGTTGCACGTCGCCGTCACAAGAAGATCATGAAGCAGGCCAAAGGCTACTACGGTGCGCGTTCGCGCGTCTTCCGCGTAGCCAAGCAGGCCGTTATCAAAGCCGGCCAGTACGCCTACCGTGACCGTCGCGTCCGTAAGCGTCAGTTCCGTGCGCTGTGGATTGCGCGTATCAACGCTGCTGCCCGCACCAACGGCCTGTCCTACAGCCGCTTTATCGCTGGTCTCAAGCAGGCCGGTATCGAGATCGACCGCAAGGTGCTTGCCGATCTCGCCGTTCACGAAAAGGCCGCCTTTGCCGCTATCGTCGAGAAGGCCAAGGCTGCTCACTGAGTGAACTGATCGTTTCGACGTGCCGCTGCAAAACGATGCCTCATCGTTTGCATCGCACGCGTAAAGGTCGCAGGGGAAGAGCAGCCGCTCTTCCCCTGTTTTTTTATATGACCCTGTTGCGGTGTGGCTCATCGACATCGCAGCAGCGCATTCGGAGCTCAACGGATGGACCACCTTCCCAACCTGGTTGCCGAGGCGCGTGGCGCCATCGATGCCGCCCAGGACATCCCCGCGCTCGATGAAGTGCGGGTGCGATACCTCGGCAAGAAGGGTGAAATCACGGCCTTGCTGAAGGGCCTCGGCAAGCTGCCGCCCGAGGAGCGTCCGGCCGCTGGCGAGCGCATCAACCAGGCCAAGCAGGAACTCGGCTCCGAGCTGGACCGTCGTCGCCAATTGCTTGAGAAGGCCGCCCTCGATGCCCGTCTGGCGGCCGAGCGCCTGGATGTGACGCTGCCCGGAAGAGGGCAGCCGGGTGGCGGCCTGCACCCGGTGACGCGCACCCTCGAGCGTATAGAAGGCCTCTTTACGCGCATCGGTTTCGATGTGGCGGTCGGCCCTGAGATCGAGGACGACTACCACAACTTCGAGGCCCTCAATATCCCGGCGCATCACCCGGCACGGGGCATGGCGGATACCTTCTACTTCGACGCCACGCGGCTGCTTCGCACCCATACCTCGCCGGTGCAGGTGCGGACCATGAAGAACGAAGAGCCACCGATTCGCATCGTCTGCCCGGGTCGGGTCTATCGCAGTGATTCGGATCTGACCCACACCCCGATGTTCCATCAGGTCGAGGGGCTGCTGGTCGATGAGGATGTCAGCTTTGCCGACCTGAAGGGCACCATCGAAGACTTCCTGCAGGCATTCTTCGAGCGTGATGACCTGTCGGTGCGCTTCCGGCCCTCCTACTTCCCCTTCACCGAGCCGTCCGCCGAGGTCGATATCCAGTGCGTGATGTGTGGCGGTGATGGCTGTCGCGTCTGCTCCCACAGTGGCTGGCTCGAGGTGATGGGCTGCGGCATGGTGCACCCCGAGGTGTTCCATCATGCGGGCATCGATACCGAACGCTACCAGGGCTTTGCCTTCGGCATGGGTGCCGAGCGGCTGGCCATGCTGCGTTACGGCGTCAACGACCTGCGCCTGTTCTTCGAGAACGACCTGCGCTTCCTGCGCCAGTTCGCTTGAACCCCTGACTGCAGAACACAGGATATGTCATGAAATTTTCCGAACAGTGGCTGCGTGAATGGGTGTCGCCTCAGTTGGCGACCCAGGCACTGGCCGACCAGATCACCATGGCGGGCCTGGAAGTCGATGCCGTTGAGCCGGTCGCGGCAGCCTTTCAGGGCGTGGTGGTGGCCGAGGTCGTCGACAAGGCGCAGCATCCCGATGCCGACAAGCTGAATGTCTGCCAGGTCGCCGACGGCAGCGGCGAGACGGTTCAGGTGGTCTGCGGTGCGCCCAATGTGGCGGTGGGCCAGAAGGTGGCCTTCGCCCAAGTAGGCGCCGTGCTGCCTGGCGATTTCAAGATCAAGAAAGCCAAGCTGCGTGGGGTCGAATCCCGCGGCATGATCTGCTCGGCATCCGAGCTGGGGCTCGAGGAAGAGACCTCGCCCGGCATCATGGAGCTGCCGCTCGATGCACCGGCCGGTGAAGACTTCCGCGCCTGGATGGGGCTTAACGACAGCACCATCGAAGTCGACCTGACGCCCAACCGCGGTGATTGCCTGAGCCTCAAGGGTATGGCCCGTGAGGTTGGCGTGCTTAACCGCCTGGCCGTCGAAGGCCCGGCGATGGCGCCGGTGACACCGACCCACGACGAGACCTTCCCGGTGGAAGTGCGTGACGGCGAACGCTGCCCGCGCTATATCGGCCGCCTGATCAAGGGTGTCGACGTTACTGCCGACACACCGCTGTGGATGGTCGAACGTCTGCGCCGCAGTGGCGTGCGCTCCATCGATCCGATCGTCGATATCACCAACTATGTGATGCTCGAAATCGGTCAGCCGCTGCATGCCTTCGATCGCGCCAATCTCCATGAGCGTGTCGAGGTGCGTCTGGCGCGCGCCGGTGAACAGCTGACGCTGCTCGACGGCCAGGAGATCGCCCTGCGTGACGACACGCTGGTGATCGCCGACAGCCGTGGTGCCTTGGCGATTGCCGGTGTCATGGGCGGCGAGCATTCCGGTGTGAATGCCGAGACTCGCGATATCTTCCTGGAATCGGCCTTCTTCACTCAGCTCGCCGTGGCCGGTCAGGCCCGCAGCTATGGCCTACACACCGATGCCTCGCACCGCTTCGAGCGTGGCGTGGACCCGAAGCTCGCGCATGACGCCGTCGAGCGGGCCACCGCCTTGCTGCTCGAGATCACCGGCGGCGAGCCCGGCCCGCTCATCGAAACGGTTAGTGACGAGCATCTACCCGCGCCGCGCCAGATCATCCTGCGCCGTGCCCGTCTCGAACAGGCTCTGGGGCTTTCACTGCCGGTCGAGGACGTCACCGATATCCTCGAACGGCTGGGCATGCCGGTCGAGGCAGATGATGTCAGTTGGCGTGTGGCGGTACCTAGTTGGCGGTTTGATGTCGCCATCGAGGAAGACCTGATCGAGGAAGTGGCGCGCATTCACGGCTATAACCGCTTGCCGGTGCGTCGCCCTCAGGCTCGCCTCGGGCTGCGCCCCGACGGCGAGACGCATCAGCCGCTGTCGCGCCTGCGGCGTCAGATGGTCGCCCGGGGCTATCAGGAAGCCATCAGCTATAGCTTTGTGGCGCCTGAGCTGCAGACAGCGCTGATGCCGCAGGCCGTGGCGCCGACCCTGGCCAACCCGATTTCCAGTGACATGTCGGTCATGCGTGCCAGCCTGTTCCCGGGGCTGATCAAGGCCCTTGAGCACAACCTCAACCGCCAGCAGAGCCGAGTTCGTCTGTTTGAAACCGGCCTGGTGTTCCGCGGTGAGCTCGACGACCTGTCCCAGATTCCGATGATGGGGGCCCTGGTATGCGGCAACCGTGATCCGGAAGGCTGGGCGGCGCGTGGCGACAAGGTCGACTTCTACGACCTCAAGGGCGATCTGGAAAGCCTGCTGGCCATGGGCGGTGAGCCCGACGCCTGGCGCTTCGAGCCCGGCGAGCATTCGGCGCTGCATCCCGGTCAGGCGGCGCGGGTGCTGTATCGTGGCGAAGAAGCTGGCTGGATTGGCACCCTGCATCCGGCGGTTCGTGCCGAGCTGGGGCTCAAGGTCGAAGCCGTGCTCTTCGAAGTGCGTCTGGACGCTCTGAGCCAGGGCCAGCTGCCGGCCTTCACGCCGCTATCGCGTTACCCGGAGGTTCGTCGCGACCTGGCCATGCTGGTCGATGAGTCGCTGCCGGTGCAGTCACTGCTCGACTGTCTGCGCGAGCAGGCCGGTGAATGGCTGACCGAAATCAACCTCTTTGACGTGTATCAGGGCAAAGGGGTAGAGGATGGTCACAAGAGTGTGGCTCTGGGCTTGACCTGGCAGCATCCATCGCGCACGCTGAATGATGAGGAAATCAATCAGTTAGTCGATGCAATCGTCACCGAATCCGGACAGCGCTTCGGCGCTCGGCTGAGAAGCTGATCCATTGGCTGCCAAGCCTTGAGCCGGAAGACGGCGATGCTGCCATCCTGCACGAGGGAATGACCATGGGTGCGTTGACCAAGGCGGAACTGGCCGAACACTTGCACACCGAGTTGGGTTTGTCCAAGCGTGAGGCCAAGTCAATGGTGGAGGCCTTCTTCGAGGAAATCCGCGGTTGTCTGCGCGAGAACGAGCAGGTGAAACTGTCAGGTTTCGGCAACTTCGATCTGCGTGACAAGCGCGAACGGCCGGGACGGAATCCCAAGACGGGAGAAGAGATTCCGATCTCTGCCCGGCGGGTGGTGACCTTTCGACCCGGCCAGAAGCTCAAGGCCCAGGTCGAGGATTTTCAAGGTCCGCTGACGTATTAATAGCGTGCACGTATTAGTGGCGTATGCGTAGTAGTGGCATATACGCAGTAGTGGCATTTATAAGTGCAAGGCAGCCATTTGGCAGAATAAAAGGCGCCACCCTCAGGGGTGGCGCCTTTTTGTATATTGACCTGGAAAGCGTTGCTGGACGGGAATCCACCTCAATCTGCTAGATTGCGCCGTTTTCCATGACATAGGTGATGATCACCTTGATGACATAGCCCAGCATTCCCGCGCCCAGCACGATGAACAGCATGAGGGTGCCGAACTTCCCGGCCTTCGACTTGCGAGCCAGTTCCCAGATAATGAAGCACATGAACAGGATCAGACCGCCGATCATGATGGGAGTGATCCACGTCTCGAAGGTCTCTTGCATCTCGTCTCTCGCTGCGCCAAAAGCGCGAGTATAACCGCCCCAATCCCTTGTCGACAGCGTTCGCTGAGCGTTGCGCGGCGCCAGGGATTCGGCTCCCGCAAGGACTATGGTAATATCCGAGTAAATTTCTCAAGCAAAGCAGATCCATGTCCATGCTGAAGATTTTCGTTGGCACCATGTATGGCGGCGCCCTCGACGTCGCCGAGCAAGTCAAACCACTGTTCGAGCAGGCCGGTTACGACGTCGCGATTTATGACCAGCCGACCCTCGAGGATTTGACCGGTTCGCCTACCGATCTGGCGCTTTTCTGCGTATCGACCACGGGCTCTGGAGATTATCCGGGTAACTTCGTGGCCTTTGCCCGGTCGCTGCAGGAGCAGGGGGCCGACCTGTCGGCGCTGCGCTATGGTCTGATCGCGCTGGGCGACAGCTCCTATGTCGATAGCTTCTGTGGGGCAGGACGATCGCTGGATGCCCTGCTCGCCGAATATGGCGCTCAGCGCCTCGGTGAGCGTCTTGAAGTCGACGCCATGGAAACCTTCATGGCCGATGATGCCGCCATCCCCTGGGCCGAGGAATGGATCGAGTCCCAGCAGCTGGCGGTGTCCTGAATGGCCGCTTCTGCGACCCCTGAACGATTCAGCGTGATGACCGGCCTGGTGCTGGTGATGCTCGCCAGCGTGCCGCGCTATGTGCTCGAAGGGCATGAGACGCGCCTGACGCTGCTGCTGATGGCCGCTGCGGTCGTGACGATCGCGGCCGGCTTTCACTGGCGCATGATCGAGATCAGTGCACGCCGGCAGCTGCCGGGGCTTATCAAGCGGCTACTGGCCTGTCTGCTGGGTGGCGTGCTGGCCATCGCTGTCTGGCAGGGCATCAGCCTTGGGGGCGTCGATGCGATCTTGCTGCTTTCACATGGGGCGGCACTTGGGCTGCTGATCCATGTGGTGTCCCTGCTATGGCGACGTCCCGCGGTGGATTGATGGCGGTTGGCTGATCACTGATCACACGAACGGATCACACGAACGGATCACACGAAAGGGGGGCTCGATATTCGAGCCCCCCTTTGTCGTCGTTATGTCCTTTATCTTACGAAGGTGTTCCTGATCCTGCGAACGAGCCGAGGCTCAACCGAGTGTGTAGCAGGGTTCGTAATGGCTGCCAGGCAGCTTCATGCGTCCCTGCTCGACGAAGGACGTCAGCAGCTCATCCAGGCGTGACATCAGGTCCGGTTCGGCGTGCAGACGGAAGGGGCCATGGGCTTCGATCGCGCGAATGCCAGGCTCCTTGACGTTGCCGGCGACGATCCCCGAGAAGGCGCGGCGCAGGTTGGCCGCAAGCTCATGAGTCGGCTGGTCACGGTGGAGTGCCAGGCCGGCCATGCCTGCGTGATCGGCCGTGAAGGGCTCTTGGAAATTGCGATCGATATTCAGGCGCCAGTTGTAGTAGAAAGCGTCCTGGTGGGTGCGCCGGAACTCGGCAACCTTATCGATGCCCAGTCGCATGGCCTTGGCGACGCTGGTCGGGTCGTCAATGATGATGCGGTAGCGTTCACGCGCAGTATCGCCAAGCGTGTAGGCCAGGAACTCGTCGATGCGCTTGAAGTAGTCAGCGCTGCTGGCAGGGCCCGTAAAGATGACCGGGAAGGGGATGTCCTTGTTGTCTGGGTGCAGGAGTATCCCCAGTAGGTAGAGGATCTCCTCGGCCGTGCCGACACCCCCTGGGAATACCACGATGCCATGGCCGACCCGCACGAAGGCCTCGAGGCGCTTCTCGATGTCCGGCATGATGACCAGCTCATTGACGATCGGGTTGGGTGATTCGGCGGCGATGATGCCCGGCTCGGAGATCCCCAGGTAGCGACCATGTGAGCGGCGCTGTTTGACGTGGGCAACGTTGGCGCCCTTCATCGGCCCCTTCATGGCGCCTGGCCCGCACCCGGTGCAGATATCCAGCTCGCGCAGGCCCAGGTGATAACCGACCCGTTTGGTGTAATCGTACTCCTCGCGAGAAATCGAGTGACCACCCCAGCACACCACCAGACTCGGATCCAGCGAGGGCTTGAGAGCGCCAGCCTTGCGCAGAATATGGAAAACCGCGTTGGTGGTGCCTTCGCCGGTGCTCAGATCGAAGCGCGGATGCGTCTGGATCTCGTTGTAGACATAGACGACGTCACGCACCACCGACGACAGCAGTTCGCGGATGCCGCGGATCATCTTGCCGTCGACGAAGGCTTCGATGGGGGCATTGCTGATCTTTAGGCGAAGGCCACGATCTTCCTGAAGCACTTCGATGTCGAAGTCGCGATAGGCCTCCATGACCGCGAGTCCGTCGTCGGTCATGTTATCGCTGTTGAGAATGGCCAGCGCGCAGCGGCGCAGTAAATCGTGAAGGCCTGTTGTCGAGGTGTCGCGCAGGCGGTTCACCTCGTGCTGTGACAGCACCTCGAGGCTGCCTTCGGGAGACAGCGTCGTGGAAATGGTCTGGGGCATGGGCGGTTTCCTTATTATGCCGCGTCGGCCTGGGCACAGGCCTGTGCCAGCAGGCGACGAATCTCATCCTGGTCATTGGCGCTCATGGCATCCTGGCCAAAGGTGCCTTCCAGCCACTCTTGGAAAATGGCATCGAAGTCCTCGGCCAGCACCTCCTCGGGGTCATATTCCACCATTTCCATGACCAGGGGAATCTGCGGAATCAGGTAGCCCAGCGGAAAAAGCTGTTCGTCGCTGGCCTGGCGTTCCATGGCCAGCAGGGCGTGATGAATGGCGTCGGCACGCCGGGCGAGAGGGTCGGACATGAGGCTGTATTCTCCGTTGGCTTTGCCTTGCGATGCTAACACGTCACCAGGCCACCCGCAGCGCTGCGCGGCGTGCGCTGATCTGGTAACATCACGTGCTACAACCTCTTTCTGATCCGTAATAGAGTGCGTCGCTGCTTCATGTTCAATGCCCAGTATTTCCGCACCTTCATTACGCTTGTCGAGACCGGCAGCTTCACGCAGACCGCCCATCGGCTGGACATGACCCAGCCAGGCGTAAGCCAGCATATCCGCAAGCTGGAGCAGTACCTGCAGAAGTCATTGCTGATTCGCCAAGGGCGTCGCTTTACGCTTACCGAGAGCGGACGACGGGCCTATGATTACGCGATCAAGCTGTTCGCCGAGCACGAGCATTTTCGTCATTCCCTGGACAATGAGTCGCTGGATAGCGGCGACTGCCGCATCGCCTCACCCGCCAGTGTGGGCATGATGCTATATCCCTTCATTCTTGGTTATCAGCAGATGCACCCGGGGCTGACGGTGAGCTACAGCTTTGGCTTCAACAGTGCGATCACCGAGGACGTGAAGGCGGGCCGCTACGATGTGGGGATCGTGACGGAAGTCAGTCGGCATGCCGAGCTGCATTACGCGCCCTGGCATCAGGAGCCGCTGTGCCTGGTGGTGCCGGCAGACTTCGCCGGCACCACCCTGACCGATCTGGCGGCACTGGGGTTCATGAACTATGCCGATGGCGTCCACCATGCCACCCAGCTACTGCGTGCCAACTTCCCCGGTGAATTCCGTTCGATGAGCCGTTTCCCGCGTCAGGGCTACACCAACGAGGTGTCGATGGTCATGGATGCGGTGGCGCGAGGCCTGGGGTTCAGCGTGGTGTCGCGTCCGGTGCTCGAGACTTCGCCGTGGCGGCGTCAGGTCAAGGAGTTGCCCATGCCGCAGCCGGTCTATGAGTCGTTCCACCTGCTGACCCCGGCGGGCGTCGAGACACCGCGTCGCTATACGCGACTGCTCGATGAGTTCCTCGAACAGCGCCGCCACGCACTCTATGGCTTCCCGGAAGAGCCCCATTTCGATAGCCATAGCTGATAGCGGAATAGCTGACGAGAAAAGCGGGCTTTGGAAAGCGACATAGCCGCTTCATTCGCCTGCCCTCAACTCTTCCCTGATCCCGATGCCTCCATGACTTTTGCTCGTCATGCGTTCTGCCATAAAAAAAGTCCCGGCAATCACCATTGCCGGGACTTTTTGCTTTAAGCGCTTTTACTTTAAGCGCTTTGGCTCATCAGGCGCCCTCGGGAGTGGGGCGCCTTACCTATGGTACTCGCCTCAGTCGCGATACTCGTCGATGCTCGGGCAAGTGCAGATCAGTTGACGATCGCCGGCCACGTTATCGACGCGATTGACCGACGGCCAGACCTTGGCCGCCTTGACGGACGGGGACGGGAAGGCGCCGATTTCGCGGCTGTAGGGCCGCTCCCAGTCGGCATCCATCAGGTCGGCCATGGTGTGGGGCGCGTGTACCAGCGGGTTATCCGCTGCCGGCCATTCACCGTTTTCGACTCGTGCGATTTCCTTGCGAATGCTGATCATGGCGTCGCAGAAGCGGTCGATCTCGTAGCGTGATTCCGACTCGGTGGGTTCGACCATCAGCGTGCCGGGCACCGGGAAGGACATGGTCGGTGCGTGGAAGCCATAGTCCATCAAGCGCTTGGCGATATCTTCCTCGCTGATGCCGGACGCCGCCTTGAGCGGGCGCAGGTCGAGGATGCACTCGTGGGCCACGGTGTCATGACGACCCTTGTAGAGGATCGGATAGTCCTCGCCCAGACGTGAGGCGATGTAGTTGGCGTTGAGGATGGCAAGCTCGGTGGCTTCACGCAGTCCGCGGGCGCCCATCATCTTGATGTAGGCCCAGGAGATCGGCAGGATCGCCGCGCTGCCGAAGGCTGCTGCCGAGACGGCACCACAGTCCTTCTCCACGCCGGGAATGGGCGTGACCACATGGTTCGACACATAGGGGGCGAGGTGTGACTTGACGCCGATCGGCCCCATGCCCGGGCCGCCGCCACCGTGGGGGATGCAGAAGGTCTTGTGCAGGTTGAGGTGCGAGACATCGCCGCCGAAGTCGCCGGGGCGGGTGATGCCTACCTGGGCGTTCATGTTGGCACCGTCGATGTATACCTGGCCGCCGTGGTCGTGAACGACCTGGCAGGCCTCGCGCACGCCTTCCTCGAACACGCCATGGGTCGAGGGGTAGGTGAGCATGATCGCCGACAGGGCATCGCTGTGCTTTTCGGCTTTCTCGCGAAGGTCCGCCAGGTCGATGTTGCCGTCCGCGTCACACTCCACGACCACGACCTTCATCTGCGCCATGGCAGCCGAGGCTGGGTTGGTGCCGTGAGCCGAGCTCGGGATCAGGCAGATGTTGCGTGCGCCTTGGCCCTGGGCGTCCTGGTAGCGGCGAATGGCTACCAGGCCTGCGTATTCGCCCTGGGCGCCAGAATTGGGCTGCATCGAGATGTGGTCGTAGCCGGTGATCTCCACTAGGAAGGCCGCCAGCTCGTCGATCATCTGGTGGTAGCCCACCACCTGATCGTGAGGTGCGAAGGGATGGATATCGGCGAATTCCGGCCAGGTGATGGGAATCATCTCGCTGGTCGCATTCAGCTTCATGGTGCAGGAGCCGAGCGGAATCATCGCATGGGTCAGCGACAGGTCCTTGTTCTCGAGCCGCTTGAGATAGCGCAGCATTTCGGTTTCGCTGCGATAGCGGTTGAAGGTCGGGTGTGTCAGGAAATCGCTGTCGCGCTGGCTGGCGGCGGGGATGCCGCTCTTGCCCCGGGCCAGTACCTCGTCGTCGAGCGCCGGCACCGAGAGGTCATGTTCCTCGCCGAGCAGCATGTCGAAGAGCACGCCAAGATCGGCGGCGGTGGTGGTCTCGTCGAGGCTGACGCCGATGTCGCCGCCCTCGAAGTAGCGCAGGTTGATCTCGTGGGTCATCGCCCGGCCGTGGATCTTGCCGGCATCGACGCCGGTCAGACGCAGGGTGTCGAACCAGCTGTCATGCGCCAGTTGAACACCCTTGCGGCTAAGGCCCTCGGCGAGAATGGTCGTCAGGCGGTGGATGCGTCCGGCGATGGTGCGCAGGCCCTCGGCGCCATGATAAACGGCATAGAAGCCGGCAATATTCGCCAACAGTGCCTGGGCGGTACAGATGTTGGAGGTCGCCTTCTCGCGGCGGATATGCTGCTCACGCGTCTGCATCGCCATGCGCAGGGCCTGATGGCCACGGCTGTCCTTGGAGACGCCGATGATGCGACCGGGGATCGAGCGCTTGAGCTTGTCGGTGGTGGCGAAGAAGGCGGCGTGCGGGCCGCCGAAGCCCATCGGCACGCCGAAGCGCTGGCTCGAGCCGATGACGATGTCGGCGCCGAGGCTTCCGGGCTCCTTGAGCAGGACCAAGCTCATGATGTCGGCGGCCACACAAGTCATGATGCCGCGCTCGCTGGCGCTTTCCAGCAGCGGTGCCAGGTCACGGACTTCACCGCTCTGCCCTGGATACTGCAGCAGGGCGCCGAAGACGTCGTGAGAGGCAAGATCCTCGGCCGGGCCGGTGATCAGCTCGAAGCCGAAGTAGTGAGCGCGGGTGCGCACAACGTCCAGGGTCTGCGGCAGCACGTCGTCAGCGACGAAGAAGGCCTGGGTCTTGGCTTTCTTGTTGGCGCGCTTGCATAGCGCCATGGCCTCGGCGGCGGCGGTGGCTTCGTCCAGCAGCGAGGCATTGGCCAGCTCCATGCCGGTCAGGTCCATCACCACCTGCTGGAAATTGAGCAGGCCTTCCAGACGGCCCTGGGCGATTTCCGGCTGGTAGGGCGTGTAGGCGGTGTACCAGCCCGGGTTTTCCAGCACGTTGCGCTGAATGACCGCCGGCAGGTGGGTGTTGTGATAGCCCTGGCCGATGTAGGTCTTGAAGACCCGGTTCTGACGGGCCAGGCGCTTCAGGTAATCGAGCGCCTCGGCTTCGCTGCGCGGCGGGTCCAGGTCGAGCTCACGGCCCAGGCGAATGGCGCTCGGCACGGTCTGCTCGATCAGCGTCGCGATGCTGTCGGTGCCCAGTTGATCGAGCATGCCGGCAACGTCGGCCTGGCTGGGGCCATTGTGTCGTTGGATGAAAGCATCGTGGCTGGCCAGGTCGGCCAGACGGCGAGTATCAAGTGCCATGAAACACCTATGCGGTTGATCGAGCGATATGGCCAAGCGGGCCGTGAAGCAAGCGGGCCGTTGCAAAAGAGGGCGCGGGCGAGAGGGTGCCCGCGCAGTGGAGTGGGTCAGTCCTGGTCGGCTTCGGCGACCTTGGTGTAGGCCTCGGCATCGAGCAGCTTGCCAAGCGCGCTTTCATCGGCAAGCTTGAGCTTGGCGATCCAGCCGCCCTCGTAGGGCGCTTCGTTGACGGTCTCCGGTGCGTCTTCCAGAGAGTCGTTGACCTCCACCACTTCACCCGCGAGCGGCGCGTACAGGTCGGAGGCGGCCTTGACCGATTCGATGACCCCGAACTCCTCGCCGGCCGCAAGCTCCTGACCGACTTCCGGAAGATCAACGAAAACCACATCACCCAAGGATTCCTGAGCGTGGTCGGTGATGCCGATGGTGACGGTTCCGTCGCCGTTATCCAGGATCCATTCGTGGCTTTCGGTGTAGCGAAGGTTGGCAGGGATAGTGCTCATCACGTTTTCCTATAAGAAAAAGGTTTACCTAGGAGAGAATCGTAACGCCCTCGGCCGCGTTTGGCGAGTCCCGCTGACGTCGATTCTTGCCAGCAGCCGGTGCTGCTTCGGTCTCATCTTAGGCGGATTCCCGGTGGGGATCACCCCTGCCGGCGGCAGTGTCCGGCCAGCTGCCGCTGCCAGAGGCATAATGAGGGGCTGCACGCTACGCTTATCCAGGGCTGAAGCAGAGTGCCCGCTGTGAGGGAGGAATGGCAGGCTCGCCCGAACGCTCCATTTGACCTGTTGCAGACGGCGTTGGCAGTCGACTTGCCCAACGGCAATCGCCGCT
Source organism: Halomonas sp. I5-271120 (assembly GCF_030553075.1). NCBI lineage: Bacteria > Pseudomonadati > Pseudomonadota > Gammaproteobacteria > Oceanospirillales > Halomonadaceae > Halomonas > Halomonas sp. I5-271120. Next base: position 3,614,401 of record NZ_CP130701.1, on the reverse strand, counting down.
ATAAGGTTATTTTGTTTCTGATAGGAAATAATTTCCCCGAGCCATTGAAGGGCAGTCGTCCCCTTGGCGTATCTCTCAGCCGAGTATTGGAATGGCTGTTTCCATGCCTACTAAGACCAATGGCTAAGGCTTTTTGCTGCTATTGGTACGTATTGCAAAATTTTCGCATGGGAGGCTGGAGCAATGATGGTGGGTTCCGCTATGGTGTCGTTGGTTCGTCCATTGGCTGGTAAACCATCGCTCAAACGGCCCTTCATGAGGCCTGAGGCAATGCACCTCGGTGCATAACAACAATTAACGACGGGAGAATAACCGTGGAAGCAATCACAAGCTTTTTTTCAGCTGTAGAAGGTGTGGTTTGGGGGCCGCTGATGCTGGTCCTGCTGCTTGGGGTCGGCCTTTATCTGCAGGCGGGCCTCAAGCTGGTACCGATTCGTCGACTGGGAACAGGGTTCTCGCTGCTCTGGAAGGGGCGTGAAACCGGCAAGGGTGATGAGGGCGAGGGCGAAGTCTCGCCGTTTAACGCCCTGATGACCTCGCTGTCCGCCACTATCGGTACCGGCAACATCGCGGGCGTGGCCACCGCCATCTTCTTGGGTGGGCCGGGCGCTGTCTTCTGGATGTGGATCACTGCCCTCGTTGGCATGGCCACCAAGTTTTCCGAGGCCGTGCTGGCCGTGCGTTATCGCGAGGTGGATGAAGCGGGCGATCACGTTGGCGGTCCCATGTATTACATCCGCAACGGCCTGGGCAAGAAGTGGGCTTGGCTGGGCGGTGCCTTCGCCTTCTTCGGGGCCGTGGCGGCTTTCGGGATCGGCAACACCGTGCAGTCCAACTCGGTGGCGGCGGGTCTCAACGAGTCACTGGGGCTGCCTGCCTGGATCACGGGTGTCGTGATCATGGTGCTGGCGGGTGCCGTGATTCTCGGCGGTATTCGCCGCATCGCCAAGGTGGCCGGCAAGCTGGTGCCGATCATGGCCATTGCCTATGTTGTGGCAGGCATTGTGGTACTGATCATCAATGCTGATGCCATCGGCAATGCGCTGGGCATGATCTTCGGTTACGCCTTCTCGCCGGTATCGGCGGCAGGTGGCTTCGCCGGGGCGGCAGTGGCCAAGGCCATCCAGTTCGGTGTGGCCCGTGGCGTCTTCTCCAACGAAGCCGGCCTGGGGAGTGCACCGATCGCACACGCGGCGGCACAGACCAAGAATCCGGTCCGTCAGGGTCTCATCGCCATGCTGGGTACCTTCCTGGACACCATCGTAGTGTGCTCGATCACTGCGCTGGCCATCCTGACGTCTACCCAGTGGACCAGCGGTGAGACCGGGGCAGCCTTGACGTCCCTGGCCTTCGACGAATCCCTGCCGGGCATTGGTCAGTACATCGTGTCCTTCGCGCTGGCGGTGTTCGCCTTTACCACCATTCTGGGCTGGGCCTTCTACGGCGAAAAGTGCATCGAGTTCCTGTTCGGTGTGCGCGCCATCAAGCCCTACCGCGTGGTGTATATCCTGGCGATCCTGGCCGGTGCCGTGGCGCCGCTGGACTTCGTGTGGCTGATGGCCAGCGTCTTCAACGCCATGATGGCCTTCCCCAACCTGATCGCCCTGGCCCTGCTGTCGCCGGTGGTCTTCAAGTTGACCAAGGATTACTTCGATGGCAAGCCGGTACTGCCTGGCGAAGAACTCAACAAATGAGGCAATGCCGCGGCCGCCTGGTCGGTCGCGGCGTCTGCTATCAGCAATGTACGGGATGAACCTAGCCGATGAACGAACTACACAAGACACCGCTTCATGACCTGCACGTGGAACTCGGTGGCAAGATGGTGCCCTTCGCGGGCTATTCGATGCCGGTGCAGTTTCCGCTAGGGGTCAAGAAGGAGCACGAGCATACCCGCGCCGCCTGTGGTCTCTTTGATGTCTCCCACATGGGGCAGGTGCTGGTAACTGGTAGCGAACCGGCCAAGGCACTGGAAACCCTGGTGCCGGCGGACCTCCTCGGCCTTCCCGAAGGCATGCAGCGTTATACGCTGTTCACCAACGGCGAAGGCGGTATTCTCGATGACCTGATGGTGGTGAATGCGGGCGACCATCTGTATCTGGTCGTCAATGCTGCCTGCAAGGAGCAGGATATTGCGCACCTGCGCACCGGCCTGGGTGGCGATCATCAGGTCGAGGTGCTGGACCGTGGCCTGCTGGCCCTGCAGGGCCCCAAGGCCGCCAGCGTGATGCAGCGGCTGTGCCCGGCGGCCTGCGAGATGGTCTTCATGCAGCACGGTCGCTTCGAGATCGACGGCATTCCGGTGTGGATCAGCCGGGCGGGCTATACCGGCGAGGATGGCTTCGAGATTTCGGTGCCTGCCGAGCAGAGCGAGGCGCTTGCCCGCCTGCTGCTGGCCGAAGACGAAGTCGAGGCTATCGGCCTGGGCGCGCGCGACTCGCTGCGTTTGGAAGCGGGCCTGTGCCTCTATGGTCACGATATCGACACCACTACCACCCCGGTGGAAGGGGGACTGATCTGGGCCGTGAGCAAGCCGCGTCGTCGCGGTGGTGAGCGGGCCGGTGGCTTTCCCGGCGCCGACATGGTGCTGCACCAGGTCGAGGTCAAGGACCATCAGCGCAAGCGGGTCGGCCTGCTGGGCGAGGGGCGTGCCCCGGTCCGTGAGGGCGCTGATCTCTACGACGGGGAAGACCGCAAGATTGGCGTAGTCACGTCTGGTGGCTTCGGGCCCAGCGTCGGCAAGCCCGTCGCCATGGGCTATGTCAGCATTGATCAGGCGGCCATCGATACTCAGGTCTTCGCCGATGTACGCGGCAAACGCCTGCCGATGACCGTGACCAAGATGCCGTTCGTGACGCCAGGATACTACCGCGGCTGATCGATCCGGGATCGACGCCTATAACCAATACTAAATATACCGTTATCTTTTTTTGAACATCATGAGCCGCTTCCCTCGGGAGGCGGCTTTTTTCGTTGTGTCAACATGATCAATATCAAGGCGACGCCAGAAATACCGGTCGTTTCGCTCTAGGGTCAGCAAGGTGCTGACGGGATAGGCTATCGTGGGCCAGTTGCGACTGAACTAATCTATTCATGGATGAACGTGGATCGAACTACCTGGCCGAGGAACCTGTCATGAAGCGACTGCAAACGGCACTCATCGTTCTTGTCTGTGTCGCTGCTGCCGCCGGAGGCGGGTATTACTGGTGGCAGCAACAGCAGGGCGGTCTGGCAGAAGGCTTTGCCCGGGCCAACGGACGGCTTGAGGCGACACGCATCGATGTGGCGCTGAAATTCAGTGGCCGGATCGCTGAGGTGGTCGTCACGGAAGGGCAGCGGGTAGAGGCAGGAGAGGTGATCGCGCGAATTGATGCTACCGAGCTTGAGGCGCAGATACGCGCCGCTGAGGCCGGTATCCGGCAGGCAGAGCAGGAATTGGCCCAGGCCAAGGCCCTGGTGATCCAGCGCACAAGTGAATTGGCACTTGCCGGTTCAGAGTTAGGGCGTACCCAGACGCTTGCCGGGCGGGGTTATGCCTCACAGGAGCTGCTGGATCAGCGACGTTCGCTGCAAACCACCGCCGAGGCGGCGCTTAATACCGCACGTGCCCAGGTGGCCGCCGCCGAGGCGTCGATCGAGGCGGCCCAGGCGCATGTCGCGGCGCTTAATGCCAATCTCGCTGATTATACCCTGGTCGCGCCGCGCGCCGGTCGCGTGCAGTACCGTTTGGCCGAGCCCGGCGAGATCCTGGCAGCGGGCGGCAAGGTCGTCTCATTGCTCAACCTGACGGATGTCTACATGGACGTCTATCTGCCCACCGACGAGGCGGGGCGCCTGCGCTATGGCAGTGAGGCGCGGCTGGTTCTCGATGCCGCTCCGCAGTATGTGATTCCGGCGGCCGTCGATTTCGTGGCCTCGGAAGCGCAGTTCACCCCCAAATACGTGGAAACCAAGAGTGAGCGCGAAAAGCTCATGTTTCGCGTCAAGCTGCAGATTCCTGCCGATATCCTGAGCCGCTATCAGGAGGTCGTGAAAACCGGGGTGCCGGGCGTGGCCTATGTCCGTGTGGCACCTGAAGCCCAGTGGCCCGCGGCCCTTGCGGTGAAGCTGCCCTGATGACGGACCTCAATGATGTGGTCGCAACGCTAGACGGTGTCAGTCATCGCTATAAGTCGATTATCGCGCTCGACAACGTCTCACTGACGATTCCTTCTGCCCGCATGGTGGGGGTGATCGGGCCGGACGGGGTGGGCAAGTCCACCTTGCTGGGCCTGATTGCAGGAGTGCGCCGCTTGCAGGTCGGCCAGGTCACGGCCCTGGGAGGCGCGATGGATGACGCAAAGCATCGCGCCGCTAGTTATGCTCGCATCGCGTACATGCCCCAGGGTCTGGGACGCAATCTCTATCAGACGCTGTCGGTGCGTGAGAATATCGATTTCTTCGGTCGTCTCTATGGCCAGTCGATGACCGAGCGCTCGACGCGCATCGATGTGCTGTTGAAGAGTACCGGTCTCGAGGCCTTTGCCGACCGGCCGGCGGGCAAGCTCTCCGGTGGCATGAAGCAGAAGCTTGGCCTGTGCTGTGCGCTAATACATGATCCGGACCTCTTGATCCTCGACGAGCCAACCACCGGCGTTGATCCCCTGTCCCGCCAGCAGTTCTGGCAGTTGATCGAACACATCCGTGAACGCCGCCCCACGATGAGCGTCATCACCGCTACCGCCTACATGTCTGAGGCTGAGCGTTTCGATCAGCTGGTCGCCATGAATGCCGGGGGTGTCCTGGCGGAGGGGACACCCGAGGCCTTGAAGTCCCAAACCGCTACCGAGACCCTGGAAGCGGCCTTCATCGCGCTACTACCGGAAAAGGATCGGCAGGGCCATCAGCCCGTTTCGCTGCCGCCGCGTGTGGTTCAGGCGGGGCCGCCGGCCATCGAGGCGGAAGGACTGACCATGAGATTCGGTGACTTCACGGCTGTCGATCATGTCAGCTTTTGCATCGAGTCCGGGGAGATCTTCGGTTTTCTCGGCTCGAACGGCTGTGGCAAGACCACCACCATGAAGATGCTCACCGGGCTGCTGACCGCCAGCGAAGGCAGTGCTCGGTTGATGGGTAAGCCTCTGGGGACCGATGCCATGGCCACGCGGCGCCGCGTAGGCTACATGTCGCAGTCCTTCTCGCTTTATTCCGAACTCTCGGTACGGCGCAACCTTGCGCTGCATGCCGATCTGTTCCATCTGCCCAAGGCGCGTCGCGGGCCACGGGTCGTGGAGCTGATCGAGCGCTTCGATCTGGGTGCCGTCGCGGAATCGACGCCTGAGAGCCTGGCGCTGGGGGTGCGCCAGCGCCTCCAGCTCGCGGTGGCGGTACTGCATGCTCCCGAGCTGCTGATCCTCGATGAGCCGACCTCTGGCGTCGATCCGATCGCGCGCGACGCCTTCTGGGCGCTGCTGATCGAGCTGTCACGCAAGGACGGGGTGACGATCTTCATCTCCACCCACTTCATGAACGAAGCCGAGCGCTGCGACCGCATCTCGTTGATGCACGCGGGCAAGGTCCTGGCCCAGGGCGAGCCCGACGAACTGCGTCGTCAGCGGGATGCGGAAACCCTCGAAGACGCCTTCATCAGCTATCTACAGGAGGCCGGCGCGGAAGATGCGGCAGCACCGGTGTCGTCTGATGTCGGGACGGGCAGAAATCGAGCTGAGCATCGTATGGGCTGGTTTTCTCCCTCGCGAACCTGGGCTTTTGCCAGGCGCGAGGCGATGGAGATCCTGCGCGACCCAATCCGTCTGGTCTTTGCGCTGTTCGGCCCGATCGTGCTGATGGTGGCGATGGGCTACGGCATCACCTTCGATGTCGAGAACCTGTCCTATGCGGCACTCGATCAGGATCAGTCGCGGGAAAGCCGGATGTTTCTCGAGGCCATGACGAGTTCACGCTATTTCGACGAGCAGCCAGCGCTTGCCGATTTCGACGAGCTGGATCGACGCATGAAGGCCGGGGATATCTCCCTTGCCGTGGTGATTCCGCCCGACTATGGCCGTGATCTGCTGTCGGGACGAGTCCCGCAGATCGGTGCCTGGCTCGACGGCTCGAACACCACTCGCGCGGAGACCGGGCGTGGCTATGTGCAAGGCGTGCTAGCTACGCACCTTGCCGATCTCGCGCTGCGCGAGGGCCGGGACGTCGTGGATATATACCCGGCGAGCGTCGAGCCGCGGCTGCGCTACAACCAGGCCTTTCTGTCCCAGCATGCGATCCCGCCCGGTGTGCTGATGATGCTGCTGATCATGATTCCCGCCATGCTCACCGCCCTCAGCGTGGTGCGCGAGAAGGAGATGGGCTCGATCCTCAATCTCTATGCCGCTCCGGTGCACAAGATCGAGTTCCTGCTCGGCAAGCAGCTGCCGTATATCGGCGTCGCCATGGTCAGCTTCGTAAGCCTCGTGGTGCTGATTATGACGCTGTTCGGGCTTGGCATGCCGGGTAGCCTTCCGGCGCTGGTGAGCGGTGCGCTGCTGTTTACCACTGCCGCCACTGCCTTCGGCCTGGTCGTCTCGACCTTCGTGAGTTCACAGATCGCGGCGATTTTCGCCACGGCGATCATCGTCATGATTCCGACGGTCAATTTCTCCGGGATGATGTATCCGGTGTCGACTCTTGAGGGCGGTGCGGCCCTCCTCGGCAAGGCCTTCCCGGCGCTGTATTTTCAGCAGATCAGTGCCGGCGTCTTCAACAAGGGGCTCGACCTCAGGGTGCTGTATCCCAATCACCTGGTCCTTGGTGGCTTCTGCGCGCTGTTCTGGATCGTGGCCAGCGCCTTGCTGCGCAAGCAGGAGCTCTGACATGCGCTGGATCACCAACATCTACCGGCTGGGCATCAAGGAAATCTATAGCCTCCTGCGTGATCCCGTGCTGATGGGGCTGATCCTCTATACCTTCACCTTAGCCATCTATACCGTCGCCAACGGGGTGAAGACCGAGCTCAATAATGCCTCGATCGCCATCGTGGATGAGGATCGCTCGGTCCTCTCCTCACAGCTCACCGCCGCCTTTTTGCCGCCGTATTTCAAAGCGCCGGAGGTCATCGAACTGTCCGAGGTCGATCCGGGGATGGACACTGGGCGCTACACCTTCGTGCTGGATATTCCGCCACGATTCGAGGCGGACGTGCTGGCAGGGCGATATCCCGCGATCCAGCTCAATGTCGATGCCACGGCGATGGCGATCGCTGGCAATGGCACCCACTACATCGCCAGCATCCTCAACACCGAGCTTCTCAAGTACGTCAGTCGCTCAAGCGGAGACGCTGAGCTGCCGGTCGATCTGCGGGTGCGCGCGAAATTCAATCCTAATCTCGATTCGACCTGGTTCATGGCGGTGATGCAGATCATCAACAATCTGACCATCCTGGCGATCGTGCTGGGTGGGGCTGCGGTGATTCGCGAGCGTGAGCATGGCACCCTCGAGCATCTGCTGGTGATGCCGGTAACCGTCAGCGAGATCATGCTCGCCAAGATCTGGGCCAACGGCCTGGTGATCGTTATTGCAGCGGTTCTCTCGCTGCAGATCGTGGTGCAGGGCCTGCTTGGCATTCCCATTAGCGGGTCGGTGATCCTCTTTGCGCTGGGGGCTGCCGTCTACCTGTTTGCCGTGACCGCGATGGGCATAACGCTCTCCACTGTGGCGACGACCATGCCGCAGTTCGGTTTGCTGTCGATTCCGGTGTTCGTGGTAATGAACCTGCTGTCAGGGGGCATCACCCCGCTGGAGAGCATGCCGCCAGCGCTGCAGAAGGCGGTGCAGGTGCTGCCTTCGACGCATTTCATTCAGTTTGCCCAGGCAGTGCTGTATCGCGGTGCGGGGATTGGCATCGTGTGGCCGCAGCTGCTGGCGACGGCGGCAATCGGCATGGCCTTCCTGACGTTCGCGCTGGTGCGGTTCAAGGCGACCCTGGCGGCGGTGCGCTAGACTGCAGCTTCTTGGCGCTAGCGCGGATAGACGCGACGGAAGGTCAGGCTGATACGCATGCCGGGCAGCTTTCGTGGCAGCAGGGCATGTTGCAGCTGGCGCTGGGTGCCCGGTCCCATCACCAGCAGGCTGTCATGGGGTAGCCAGACATTGAAGGCAGCCGCGTGGCGGTTCTGCCAGCGAAAACGCAGCGGTCGTTCGGTACCGAGGCTCACCGCGGCGATCAAGGGGTCATTGCCGAGTTCCGTCTCGTCATCGCTGTGCCAGCCCATGCGATCCTCGCCATCGGCGTAGCGATTGAGTAGCACACTGTTGAAGCTTGCGGGCTGTCCGGTGGCTTCCAGGGCCCGTTCAACGGCGAGCCTGATCTCCTCAACCGCCGGGTGCCAGGGCGTGGGAGTAAACGCCTCGCCGGAATAGCGATAGGCGGCGTCCGGATCGCCCATCCAGATCTGGCGGCGGGGGATGAGGTGTTGGCGGCCGTAAAGGGTGAGGGTGGGCCGCTGCCAGTGCAGTTGCTGATCCAGTTGCAGCAGCAGCTCGTTAGCACGCGTGAGGCCAAACAGGCCAAGTCCCAGCGACAACGGCGGCGAGTCGAGAAGGGCCTGCCAGTGCGGCGGCCCGAGGGTTACGTCATTCATGGGCCTAGCTTGCCAGCCCCGGCAGCGTCTGTCGCGGGGTCAGGTCGCCAGCGGCAAGAGCTCAAGGCTTGCCAGAGCAAACATCACACCGATGAGTCCGCCGCCGATTACATCGCTGATGTAGTGCAGCCCCAGGCCGACTCGGGACACCGCGATCACGACGGCAAGGGGGGCAACGATCACCAGCAGCCAGGGCGTGGAGGTAGCCGTCAGTACCGTGAACATCACCGCATGCATGGTGTGGCCGCTGGGAAAGCTGTAGCGATCCCTGGGTGGCTCTGTGCAGGGAATGCACTCGAAGGTGATGGAAGGGCGTTCGCGACACAGACGCGTCTTCAGAAGCCGATACACCAGCAGCGCGGCGATGGCGGTCAGGCTGAACTGCAGCAGACGCTGCCAACCCAGGCTGGGGTCGAGCAAGGGTTGCGCCAATATCAGAACGACCCAGGCGGGCCAGTCGCCGATTTTGCTGGCGATTCGCAGCGTCGCCAGCGGCAGCAGTCGGGTATTGCTGGCCAGGGCGAAGCGATGGCATAGCCGCCACTCGAGCAAGTCGAGGCGTTCAAAGACGGTAGGCGTGCGAGGCGTCATCTGGAGTCTCCTGTAATGAAAGCAGGATGCGCAGGAAGTCGTCGGCGATCCGGTCCCAGCCGTTGGATGCCACGCGCTGTCTGGCCTGGCGCCCCAGCTGGCCGTAACTGGCCGGGTGCTGGCACAGCGTGATTGCATGGTCGATGAAGCCCTGTTTATCCCCCACCTGTGCCGTCAGGCCTTGCTGGCCGGACGTGATCAGCTCGCTGGCGGCAGCATGGTCGAAGGCCACCACCCCAAGGCTGCTGGCCATGGCTTCGGCGACGACGTTGCCATAGGTTTCCGAGCAGGAGGGGAAGATGAAGATGTCGGCGCTGGCGTAATGCCTGGCGAGCGATTCACGGTTGATGAAACCGGTAAAAATGGCGTCGGGCAGGCGCTGCTGCAGGCTTTCTCGCAGGGGGCCATCACCGACCATGACCGTGACCAGGTCTGGCTGAACCTCTTGCATTGCCTGCACGCTCTCCACCAGCAGGTCCAGGTTTTTCTCGCTGGCCAGCCGCCCCACGTGCAGGGCGACCGGTTGATTCTCACCGACGCCCCAGGTCTGGCGTAGCTGCGGGTCGCGTTTTTCTGGCGAGAAGTGTTGGGCATCGATGCCGCGGCTCATGACCTGGACGTTATCAAAGCCCTGGGCGCTGAGCGCCCGCACCTGTGTGGCGGTTGGCACCAGGGTTGCCCCGGTACGGTTGTGAAAGTGACGCAGCACCGCCGCTACCGGCCTTTTCAGCCAGGCGAAGCCATAGTCGCCGGCGTAGTGATCGAAGTTGGTATGAAAGCCGCTGGCCACTGGCAGCCCCAGGCGCCGGGCCTGTCGCAGCGCCGACCAGCCCAGTGGGCCTTCGGTGGCGATATAGACCGCATCGGGGCGACGATCACGCCATAACCTCGCCAAGGCTCGTCCGGCGGGAAGGCCCAGCTTGACGGCCTTATAGCCGGGAAGGTGAAACCCGCTTACCTGTAGTTCGTCCTCGATCCCTTCTGCACGGCGACCGTTGTCAGGCCTCGGGCGCACCAGCTGCAGGGTGATGTTTCGTGCATCGAGTTCGCGGCTCAGGTGTCCCAGGGTATGGGCCACACCGTTGATATCCGGCGACCAGGTTTCGCTGACGAAGCAGATGCGCATAAGGCTCGTGTGTCCCTTTCATGAGTCGTGATCTCAGAATCACGGTGGCGCATGACAGGACAGGGACGAATTGGTGAAGTCTGAATGACACTCGGTGCCAGATGTTGTCGCATAAGGCGTTGGTCCTTGCTTACCGAGCGCACTTGTCTCTGCGTCCAGACCTAGCGAAGTACCCGCCGGGGATCGATGGGCTTGCCGCCACGACGCATGTCGAATAGCAATTCATTGCCACGGTCGCCAGAGCTTGTTCGGCACACAGCATCGCCGCGGCTCACGTGCTCGCCAACGTCGACCGACAGTGACTGGCAGAGCGCATAGACACTCTGCAGGTTATCGGCGTGGTGCACGATCACCACGCGGCCCAGCTGGCGCATGCTGCCGGCGAAGCGGACTTCGCCGTCGGCCACAGCGAGTGCTTTATCGGAGCTGGCGCTGGTCAGCAGCATGGGCTGCAGGGTGCCGCGTGAGTCCTTGCCATACTCCCGTGCGACCCGGTGTTTCTGAAGCGGCCAGGGCCAACTGCCGGCCGAGGAGGGCAGAGAGCCACTGGGTGATGGACGACTCGTTGAGGACGATGAGGACGAGCCCGATGACCGGGAGGCGACGCTCGATGATGCGCCGCTGCCACTGAGCGGCACCTTGATCAGTTGGCCGACCCGCAGCGATGAGGCGGACGTGCCGGGGTTGCCGGCGCTCAAGCGGCTGGCGCGGGTGCCAAAATGCCGGGCAATGGCCGTGTAGGTATCGCCGGGGCGCACCTGGTAACGGTAAGGGCCGCCGTAGGGAGCGCGTTCCTGATGGGTGGGTATGAGCAGGCGCTGGCCGATGGCCAGGGAGCGGGCCCGGACGCCTGGGTTGAAACGCTGCAGACGCTTAAGGGGCACACCGGCCTGATTGGCCAATTCGCCCAGGGTATCGCCGCGCTTCACGCTGATCCAGTTGCCGGGTGTGACCGACTGGTTCCAGCCGCCATGACTCGCACAGCCAGCCATCAGCAGGGCGATCAGAAGCAGAACGGCGAGGTTCAGACGCTGGCGTCGAGGGTACGATCCTTGTCCTGCCACAGCTCGTTGATCCATGTCTGGAAGCGTTCCTTGTAATCCGGGTCCTGATGGTAGTCGCCGCCCGGCATCCAGGGCGGGACATCGAGTCGTTGCACGCTGACCCGAATGGCGCCCTCGCGTCCGCAGAGGAAGCGCCAGAACGTCGGCTTAGGGCGTGCATAGACGATTGTGACGTCGAGAATGCCGCTGAGCCGGTGCCCCAGCAAGCCGACCACCTGGGCGGTGCCGCCGGCCTTGGGCCGCAGGAGGTGGCGATAGGGGCTTTGCTGGGCCGCCTGCTTGGCGGGCGTGAACCGGGTGCCTTCGACGAAGTTGTAGATCGCGGTCGGCATGTCCTGGGCGCGTTCGCACATCTGCTTGGTGGCCTCGCGATCACGACGGGCCAGTTTGGGGTTCTTCTCGAGTGCCTCGCGGGAGTAGCGGCGCATGAAGGGAAACTCCAGTGCCCACCAGGCGAGCCCGATGACCGGAATCCAGATCAGCTCGCGTTTGATGAAGAAGCGCGGGATCGGGATACGCCGATGAAGCGCCATCTGCAGCATGAAGATGTCGGTCCAGCTCTGGTGATTGGCCACCACCAGCCACCAGCGGTCGGGGCTCAGCCCCTCTGGGGTGTCGATATGCAGCTCGGGCCTGAGCCAGTGACGTATCCACCACAGGTTGAAGCCGATCCACTGCAGGGCGATGGCGTTCAGTGCTTTGAGCAGCTCGCGGCGCAGCGGGCGTCCGGGCGTCACGACTTTGAGCAGGATCAGGGTGAGCAGCGGTATTGACCAGATCAAGGTGTTGATCACCAGCAGCAGCAGACTGACGAGCCCCTTTAGGGTCGACATGCGTTCTCCTTCAACGACTTGGCGCAGGGGGCCAATGCTACTGCAAGTCCCGGGGGCTGCCCAGCGGCACGATCAACGCCCGGGCAGCAACCCTGCTGCTGGTGGCAGAAGCTTCCCCCCGAAAAGTATCTGATGGACAGGGCGCTAGGCGCCTGACACCGGTGCCGCGACTGTGGTCTGGAGTACCTCGGCCAGTGCTTGGGCGGCTACCGATAGCTTGCGATCCTGATGCGACAGTAGCCCGACGTCATGGACGATCACGGGATCATGGAGCGGCAGGCAGCGTGCTCCCAGGGCCTGCATCTGAGGCGTGCACAGCGAGGGGACGGCACTGACGCCGAGGCCGCTGGCGACCATGCGTCCGACCGTCGCCAACTGGTGACTCTCGAAGGCCACCGTCAGGGCAATGCCCCGGGAGGCCAACGCCTGCTCCAGCAGACGGCGCACCATGGATGGGCGCTGCAGGGCGATCAGGTCCTCGCCAAGCAGTGCTTGCCAGGAAAGGGACGTTTCACTGGCAAGCGCAGAGGCGGAGGGCACCACGGCGACGAAGCGGTCGGTGAACAGCGGCGTGAAGGCCAGGTCGTCCGTCGCTTCAGGCGCGAAGGCGATGCCCAGTTCAACCCGTTCTCGACGTACCATTTCAATGACCTCTTCGTTAATGACGTCGTGAACGGTTACATTGATACGTGGGAAGCGGTGGCGAAAAGCCATCAGCGCATCGGGTAGTAGGTTGCAGGCAAAGGATGGCATCGCGGCGATGGCGACACGGCCCAGTTCCAACGTGAAATGCTGGCGCAGGCGCTCCTCGGTATTGTCCCAGTCGGCAATCAGGCGTTTGGCCAGCGGCACCAGGGCTTCGCCTTCGGGCGTGAGGCTGACGCGACGGGTGCTGCGAATCAGCAGCGGTCCACCCAGGCTATCCTCCAACCCCTTGATGGTGAGACTGAGGGCCGGCTGGGAGAGATGCAGGCGATCACAGGCCCGGGTGAAGCTCAGGGTCTGGGCCACGGCAAGAAAGGCACGCAGTTGCTTGACGGTCATGAGGTCATCCGCGAAAGGGCATGTTGGACTTATTGGCGAATGATATTAATCAATAAATAAAACAAACTTAACAAATAGATCGTCTTGCCACGACACTGGCAATGACTCGACAACAATCACACTTCAACCATCGAGGCAGCGATATGGCCGGATTCGACAAGCGTGTGGGCTCTTATGAGGAAGCGATGGACGGGCTCGAGAGCGGCATGACCGTGATCGCGGGCGGCTTCGGGCTTTGCGGGATTCCCGAGAACCTGATCGGTGAGATCAAGCGCCGCGGCGTTAAGGATCTGACCATCTATTCCAACAACTGCGGTGTCGATGGCTTCGGCCTCGGGCTGTTGCTGGAGGACCGTCAGATCAGCCGCATCTATGCATCCTACGTGGGTGAGAACGCGCTCTTCGAGCAGCAGATGCTGAATGATGAAATCGAGGTCGTGCTGACACCGCAGGGCACGCTGGCAGAGAAGATGCGCGCAGGCGGCGCGGGCATCCCGGCGTTCTATACCGCTACTGGCTATGGCACCCCGATCGGCGACGGCAAGGAAGTTCGCGAGTTCAACGGCCGCCACTACATCCTCGAGGAATCGGTGGTCGGCGACTTCGCCATCGTCAAAGGCTGGAAGGCCGACCGTTATGGCAACGTCGTCTATCGCGACACGGCACAGAACTTCAATCCGCTGGCGGCGACCGCGGGCAAGATCACCGTGGTCGAGGTTGAGGAAATCGTCGAGCCGGGTGAGCTCAAGCCCGACCAGATCCATACCCCGGGTATCTATGTGGATCGCGTCATCAAGGGCAGCTTCGAGAAGCGCATCGAGAAGCGCACCGTGCGTGAAGGTTGAGCAACGCCTTTTCAGCTCCGCCGGTGTGTGACCGGCGCTTCTCCACCCCAGACAAGAAAGAAAAGAGGCAACATCATGGCATTGACTCGTGAACAGATGGCGCAGCGTGTGGCGCGCGAACTCGAAGACGGTTTCTACGTCAACCTGGGAATCGGCATTCCGACCCTGGTGGCCAACTATGTGCCTGAGGGCATCGATGTAATGCTGCAGTCCGAGAACGGCCTGCTGGGCATGGGACGCTTCCCCACCGAGGCGGAAGTCGATCCGGACATGATCAACGCCGGCAAGCAGACCGTGACGGCTCGTGATGGCGCGGCCATCTTCTCCTCGGCGGAATCTTTCGCGATGATTCGAGGCGGCCATGTCGACCTGACGGTGTTGGGCGCCTTCGAGGTCGATCAGAATGGCAACATCGCGTCCTGGATGATTCCCGGCAAGCTGATCAAGGGCATGGGCGGCGCCATGGATCTGGTGGCTGGCGCCGAAAATATCATTTGCACCATGACCCACGCCTCCAAGCACGGCGAGTCCAAGCTGCTCGAGCAGTGCAACCTGCCGCTGACCGGCGCGGGCTGCATCAATCGCGTGCTGACCGACCTGGCATATCTTGAGATCAAGGACGGTGCTTTCCACCTGGTGGAGCGCGCCCCTGGCGTTAGCGTCGAGGAAATCGTCGAGAAGACGGCCGGCAAACTGGTCGTGCCCGACCATGTGCCGGAGATGACCTTCGACGCCTGAACAGAGCCGCGATCCGGCTATTGGTAAGACGCCGAAATGAGCCCGGGAACCGTAAAGCGGTCCCGGGCTTTTTATTGGCAAGTCATTGTGCAAGCCATTGGGTTAGTGACACTGCCCCGTCAGTAGACCATGGACTGGAGACGTAAGAGCGCCACCTTGCAAATGGCGGCCGTGGGCCAGCGCTGTGAAATAGCCCTTGGGAATAGTTCTTAGGAATAGACCTTAGAAATGGCTCTTTGAAAAGGCTCTGTGGACTGGGACCTGGGCTGGTGAAAATCTGATCATGATAAGAATGGCGGGGCAGTGTCCCGTCGCGATAGCCGCTCTCCCATGAATTTTCACAGCGTTATCCACAGAATCTGTGCATAAGTTCCGACTGGGCTGGAAAGTCCTCGTGAAGCGGGTAGAATGCGCCCCGTCCTACCTAGCCTCCCTGACTCAGACCTTCCGAGCCCGTATGCAGGTTGGCTATTAGCTATTGTGTCGATCCTTGAGGCTCGGCTATAGATCGTCACGTTTGATCGTTATCGTCATTGCCATCGTCCTGATGCATGACCACTTTCGTTACCGTTGGGGAGAGCGTTTGGTGCGTAGTCTGCCGGCAACCCTGCCGATCCTGTTCGTCTGTGAAATCAGCTTCCTGCTCGGCCATGGCTTGATCATGACCCTGCTTGGCGTGCGTATGTCGTTGGAGGGGTTCCCCTCGCAGATGGCGGGCCTTCTGATGTCGAGCTTTTCGTTTGGCTTCGTGATCGGTAGCTACTGGCTCGAAAAGCGCATCCGCGCCGTGGGACACATCCGCGTCTTCGCCGCCTGTGCGGCGACACTCGCGGTCACCGCCATGCTGCACGGACTCTGGGTCAACCCCTGGGCTTGGTTGGTCTGGCGGGTCTTCGGCGGCGGTGCCACGGCGGGCCTGCTGATGGTGATGGAGTCGTGGGTTTCCGGTGAGTCCAGCAACGATAACCGCGGCAAGGTGCTGGGCTGGTATCTGGTCATCTCGACGCTGTCGCTGGCGGGTGGTCAATGGCTATTGAACAGCGCCGATCCCGCTACGATGGTGCTGTTTTCGGTCGCGGGCATGCTGTTCGCCATGTCGCTGGTACCGCTGTCGATCCACCGTATTCATGGCCCGCGGGCGGCCCAGGAGCTCAAGCCTCAGAAGATCAAGCTCCGTGAACTGTTCCGGCGTGCACCGGTGGGACTGGTGGGTGCCTTCACGGCAGGCCTGATGGTGCAGGCCTTCTTTGCCATGACCCCCTATTACGGTCAGGAAATTGGTCTGTCGACCGGTCAGACTGCCCAGTTCATGGCGATTACCACCTTGGTGGCGTTGTTTGCTCAGTGGGGACTGGGGCGGCTGTCCGACCGTATCGACCGGCGCAAGGTGATCCTTGCCATGGCGGCGATCATGGCGGTCTCCGGGGCCTTTATCTCGGTAGCCGCAAGGGTCGACTACCTGATGCTGCTGCTGGTGGCGAGCTTCCATACCGCCATGCTGCATACGCTCTACTCCTTGAGCCTTGCGCATACCAATGATTGGCTTGAGCCTGAAGAGATCGTGGCGGCCAACGGCAAGCTGATGATGACCTATGGCGTCGGCTCGATCGTCGGTCCCTTCGGCGCCTCCCTGGTAATGCAGGTGATTGGTCCTGATGGCTTGTGGTTCTTTCTTGGCGCAGTAGCGCTGACGCTTGCCGGCTTCATTAGTCTGCGGCTGCTGATCCGTCGTGGCATTGCGAGGGAAGATGTGGAGCAGGAGCCTTTTGTGGCTATGCCGGTGCTGGAGACCCAGCATTACCTGAATGAACTCGATCCGCGTCGCGAACCCGTGCAGTTCGAGCTGGACCTGCAGGGCGAATCGCTGTCGGACGAAAACCGCTATACGCGAGAGGAAGAAGACCCAGAGCTAGAGCCCACCACCACGGCGGCGTGAGAAGGACTCAGTAAAACGCCCAAGTCCGTCAGAGCGGACCTGGGCGTTGCATGACGATAAGTGGCCGCGCTCAGGCGTGGCGAGCAATCATTTCATCGAAGCTTTCTTTCGGCTGTACGCCGGTCAGCGCTTCTACCTTGCCACCGTCCTTGAACAAGGCGATGGTCGGAAGGCCTCGCACGCCGTTCTTGGCGGCAAGATCGGGCGCATCATCGACGTTGATGGTGACGACCTTGAGGGCGTCGCCTCGCTCCTCGGCGATGGACTCGACGACAGGGTCGAGCATCTTGCAGGGGCCGCACCAGGGCGCCCAGAACTTCACTAGTACCGGTGTTTTACTCTCGATCACATCCTGCGTGTAGTTGCTGTCGGTAACCGCTGCCAGGTTGGCCATGTATCTCTCTCCTTTAGCATCGCGTAATGAATGCCGGGTGTTTGCACAAACGTCGTCCGGCGCCAGTGCACCCACCTTAGCGCCTCGGGAATTTAGTTCGCAAGCTCATTTTTACATGCGTTCGTCATGTCCATGTGGCAGTGGTAACCGTAGCCCTGCCGCCGCAGATGAGACTGTGACCCGGAAGACAGCCTTGAGGAGCTCCATGAAACCGTCCTGGAGGGATCAGGCGATCTCACAGCGAGTGTGCTGGGGGAGCAGCAGTTCGGCTGAGCGATCATGCTTGCCCGGCAGGCAAGGCTGGATCAGCGCCAGGCCACCGAGGGTAATGCGGTGCTCGTCACCGCCGGCGAAGGCGAGCCGCTGTGAACAGGTCGGATAGAAGCGGTAGTTGAGCAGTGCCGATACCGGAAAGACGCCGTGATGGCGGTCGCTGCTACTGTCCATGCCCGCCTGTTCCAACTCGGCATCCAGAGTGTTGATGTCACTGCCCAGGCGCTCGCAGTCGAAGCCGGCGTGATGAAGCCGTGGCCCCATCACGGCAAGCCAGGCCGCCAGCGGATGAGCGCGCTGTAACAGGCAGAAGGTGTCCCAGTCAGGCATTGGCCAGGGGCGACCTCTTGCCAGTAGGTTCTGGCCTCGCGTGTCTTCCTGAAGTGCCTGGGCGACCAGTGCCTGAAGAATCTCTCGGGGCTCTCGCGTCAGGGTGCCCAGCTGAAGTTCACCGAGTACCAGCCAGGGGCCATCATCGGGGGGCGCATAGAGTGATACCAGCAGGCCTCGATCTGCCATGGCATGTCGCTCTGTCGCGCGATAGCCGAACTGGTTGAGTGTGGGCAGCAGCTTGGCGGCGGCAAAGGGCCCATGATTCAGGGTCAGCAAGGCGAGGAACTCGGGTTCGCTGCCCACCGGCCACAGCCGAAGGCCACCGATCTCCGGGTGCAGATGGATGTAGTCCAGCCACAACTGCTGGAGAAATTCTTGGCGTTGCATCGGACGCTCTCTCCCTGACGTCGAGCCTTAGGGTATTCCACTGAGTATAGGTGCAGCGGGCCTCTAGGCTTTCAACGCGAGCGAGATGTAACCGACCGGGTGGGGCTAGTGTCCTTTGGCCTTAAACGAAGACAGCCGCCCGGGGGCGGCTGTCTGGCAGGCTGTCGGCCATCTGTATGATTGACCGCTTGCCAAGCTATTTGCGAACTCTCAGCGAACTCTCTGTGAAGAAGGTACCTATGCCGTCAGTACCCATGAAGTCAGTATCTATGCTGTCAGTACCTATGTAGTAAGTACGTGTTCTTTCTCAGGAGTTCGTCTGAAGGGGCTAGCCTCTTACTGCTCAGCGCTTTCCGGCATCAAGGCGTTGTCGCTAACGTATTGGTTGAACTCGGTGAAGCCACCCACGTGGGTCTGATCAACGAAAATCTGCGGTACGGTTTCGACCGGCTTGCCGATGGTCTTTTCCATATCGGCCTTGCTGATGCCTTCTTCATGGATGTCGATATAGCGATAGCCGCTGATGGCGCTGGCATCGCTAAGCTTTTCGGCGAGTTCTTTGGCGCGAACGCAGAAGGGGCAACCGGGGCGACCGAAGATAACAACAAACATGTAGGGCTCCTTGAATAAGCGTGATAAATGACTGGTTCGATTTGAATATTGGCACATTGTTCACCAATGCGCCGGGGGATGCCAATAGAGTCTGGCTACGCCAACTATTACAGGCTGCTATAGCGGAGCCGACAGGCTCCCGGCTTAGCCGGTCTCGTGTCGGTCTTCATCGGCGCGCACCAGCAGCTTGGCCAAGTCGCCGTGGATATCCGGGGCACTGACCAGCAGGTTTTCTCCGTAGAGGTCTTCCGGGATGCTCGACGGGCATGCATACAGGTGGCCGGTGCGAGCGCCAGCCTCGCGAGCAATCAGGACGCCGGCGGCAAAGTCCCAGGGAGAGACGCTCTCGTAGTAGGCATCGAGGCGGCCGCAAGCCACATTGCACAGGTCGAGGGCGGCGGCGCCGTTACGGCGCACATCCTGACAGTACTCGAGTACGGCGGCCAGGCGACGGATCAGCGGCGGTCGACTGTCGCGACGATAGGGAAAGCCAGTGGCCACCAGGCTGTTAGTCAGCTGCGAAGCGCGGCTGACGCGAATCCGCTCGTCATTGCGCCATGCGCCCTGGCCGCGCACTGCGGTAAAGGTTTCGCCGAGAAAGGGGGCATGGACGACGCCGATCTCGGTATGGCCATCCTTGACCCAGGCGATGGACACCGCTACGTGGGCAAGGCCATGCGCGAAATTGACGGTGCCATCAATGGGGTCCACCACCCAGAGTGCGCCCGACTGCTCAATGGCACCGCGATCCGGCGACAGCTCTTCGGTCAGTCGCGCTTCGCCGGGAAAGTGCTCTTCGAGGGCGCGCCCGATCAGGGTGTCGACGGCGACATCGGTATCCGTCACCAGCTCGTTCCCGGCTTTGTAGCGCTGGGAGAAGTCCTGTGACTGACGGGCGTCGATGATGGCCTGGCCGGCCTGTCTGGCGATGTCGATGGCGATCTCGAGGCGTTGGGCAGTCTGCATGGCGGCTCCGCAGCGGTGAGGGAAAATTCGTATTGTCGGAAGTTCGCATTCTAGCATTACGTGGCTCTTATGGCGTCTCCGCTTGCCGCATATCCCTGTCCATCTCTATATCGCTATTAACGTAGCTTGCCCTGTTTTAGCCCACGCGTTATTCACTGCAGTGCTCGCCCGCACGGCCTAGGTCTTTCGTCTGAACACCCGTATATGTTGCAGCGCCGCACTGGTGTTTTCCGCAAGCCTCATCGTATGCTGACTTAGGATCTCCGCCTTGCGGAGTGTCATGCCTTTTACAGGAGTTAGCGATGAGTACCACGTCACAGGAGGCATCTCCGCGCGTTGCCTTGGTCACCGGGACCACCAGCGGTATCGGGGCAGCAGTGGTCGAGGAATTCTGCCGCCAAGGCCATCAGGTACTGGCGGTGGATTTCAATCCTGATGGTCAAGCAGTGGCTGAAGCGGCTGGCGCGGTCTTCTTTCAGGCGGATCTGACCGATGGGGATGCGTGCCGTGCGGCGGTGGCTGAGACGCTGCGTCGCTTCGGGCGCCTGGATATCCTGGTCAACAATGCCGGTATCCAGCATGTGTCCAGCATTGAAGAGTTTCCTGAGGCCAAGTGGCGCCAGATCATCGACCTGATGCTGACCGCGCCCTTCCTGCTGACGCAGGCGGCCTGGCCGTCGATGCGCGAGGGGGGATGGGGGCGCATCATCAACATCGCTTCGGTGCACGCTCAAGTCGCTTCACCCGGCAAAGCCGCCTACATCAGTGCCAAACACGGCATGATTGGCCTGACCAAGACCGCGGCGCTGGAGGGGGGCAGTCAGGGCATCACTGCCAACGCTATCTGCCCGGCCTATGTGAAGACGCCGCTGGTCGATAATCAGATTGCCGACCAGGCCAAGCTCCATGACATGGATGAGCAGCAGGTCATCGAACAGATCATGCTCAAGAATGCCGCGGTCAAGCGCTTGATCGAGCCGGGCGAGGTGGCATCACTGGTCGCCTATCTGGCCTCGGATCTTGCTGGCGCTGTCACCGGGGCGAGCTGGAACATCGACCTGGGCTGGACCGCCCAATAACGGTGGCGGCCTGGCTTTTCGGTAAGATGCCGTGCCAGGTCTAGCGTCTTACCGGGTGTTTCTGCAGCTTGCGCTGCAGGGTGCGACGGTGCATGCCCAGCGCCCGAGCCGTCGCCGAGATGTTGCCGTCATGTTCCTGAAGCACCTTCTGGATGTGCTCCCAGGTCACGCGGTTGATCGAAGGGGGGTTGTCGGCAACCTCGGCATCCGGGTTGCCATCCTGATGCTCCAGGGCCGCCAGGATCTCGTCGGCGTCGGCAGGCTTGCACAGATAGTTTGCCGCGCCGAGTTTGATCGCCTCCACGGCGGTGGCGATGCTCGAATAGCCGGTCAGCACCACCACTCGGCAGGCCGGAGCCAGCTCGAGCAGCTCCGGCAGAAGCTTCAGCCCTGAGCTCTGTTCGAGCTTCAGGTCCAGGGTGGCGATCTCGGGCGGTGACTGCCGGGCATGTGTCAGGGCCTGTTCGGCATCGTGGGCCACCATGACATCGAAACCGCGACGGCTCATGGCCCGCTGCATGACATGGCAGAACATCTCGTCGTCGTCGATGATCAGCAGGCGTTGTGGCGTCTCTGACATGTTGTCCTCGTCTCTCTGGTCTTACTGCGTGCCGGGTCGTGCTTGGCATGGTCGGTGTGGTGACATCTTCACGGCGAGGCGGGTGTGTGCCCAGCCTCGTTTTCAGCCCTCTGTCCAAGCCCCTTGTTC
This sequence comes from Halomonas sp. I5-271120, assembly GCF_030553075.1. Taxonomy (NCBI): domain Bacteria; kingdom Pseudomonadati; phylum Pseudomonadota; class Gammaproteobacteria; order Oceanospirillales; family Halomonadaceae; genus Halomonas; species Halomonas sp. I5-271120. The sequence goes on along the minus strand of NZ_CP130701.1, from coordinate 3,592,859 downwards.
ACAAACCCCTGTTCACAAACTTTTTTTCAGGCCTGGCCCGTATCCCGTCTGGGCAGCTTGACCTCCGTCAGGGTGCCACCTTCCTCATGATTGTACAGGCTGACATTGCCACCAAACCGGTTGATCGTGGCATGGGTGAGTACCAGGCCGATTCCCATGCCCTTGGACTTGGTCGATATGAAGGTTTCACCGAGCTGGTCGGCAATCGACAGGCTGACCCCGGGGCCATGGTCACGAATGTCGAAGATCACCTCGTTGGCATCCCAGTTCAGGCTGATGACGATGTTCTCGGGGTTAGCGTCTGCGGCGTTGTTGAGCAGGTTCATCAGCGCCTGCTCCAGGGTCGCATCGACTGCGAGCTCCGGTTTGCCGCGGCGCCCTGCTATTTCCAGCTTATGACTGACGTCGGGACGCACTACCAGCCAGCGCTGTACCACGCTTGAAAGCCATTCCTCGGCCACGCGACTCTCGGGCTCGCCTAGACGCCGCCGATCGGCATTGGCGACCAGTTGCTGAAGCCGTGTCTTGCAGGTGTCGACCTGCGTTCTCAGCAGATCGATATCCTCGATCAACTGAGGACGGTCGCCGGCATCTTGGCGCATCTCCTTGAGTAGCACCGCCATGGTGGATAACGGTGAGCCCAGCTCATGGGCAGTGCCGGCGGCCTGGGTGGCCACCGCCAGTACCTGTTCGTTGCGCAGCGCAGCCTCGCGTGTGTGAGACAGGGTCTTCTCGCGGCGCCTGAGGGCATGCGCCATCTTGAAAATAAAGAAGGTCACCAGGCCTGCCGACAGCCCGAAGTTGATCCACATTCCCAGCACATGGAGGCTGATGTTGCTGGCGATCACGCCGTTGCTGAGCTGGGGGACCTGATCGAAAAACAGCATCAGGAAGGTGTAACCCGCCATGGCGCCGCTAGCGATGATCCAGGCGTATATCCAGGGCAGGGTCGCGGCGGCAATGGTCACCGGTACCAGGTAGTAACTGATGAAGGGGTTGGTGGAGCCGCCAGTAAAGTAGAAAAGCAGGGTGAGGCCGGTCACGTCGACCATCAGGTGCAGCAGGTATTCAGTGTCGGTAACGGCCCGTGGCCTGCCCAGCCGCCACCAGGTGGCAACGTTCATCAGTCCCATGGCGACAATCACGGTAATGATCGGCAGCACTCGCAGCTGAAAGCCCAGGACTTCAATGCCAAAGATGATGGCGCCCAGGAAGCCGGTCCAGGTGATGCCGCGCACAATCGTCAGGCGCACCAGGTTACGGTTGGGGGTCGACAGGGGTAGCGGCAGGGCGGCTTGCATGATGGCTCCGTTCCGTGAATGGCTGCATGATACCGCAAACCTTGATAGCTGCATCAGCGAGGGGGAAGGAGGCGACCAGTTTTGCATAAAAAAGCCGCAACCATGAAGGTTGCGGCATTGCTGATTATGGGTGCCGAGAATGGCTACCGAATCTGCTTTTGCGATCAGGCGTAGGTATTGATCTGTGTACCTGTAGTGCCTGAGGTGGCCAACTGTCCTTCCGGAGCAACCGCTTGGCCAGGCGGATTAACCGATTCCATCAGCTGGTTGACCTGTGATGCCTGAGTATCAAGGTTTTCCTTGAACAGTTCGGCCTGAGCCTGTTGGCTGCTGTTGAATTGCTGCAGCGCCGTGGCCATACCGACCGTGGCATTGATAGATGCATCCATAAGATGTTCCTTCTGTTGCGGATGAATTTGGGTACATCGCTATGTCTATCGGCGTATTCGACCCTAGCTGTAATCCTACTCTTCACTAGTCTGTTGGCCAGCCTGCTAAATGGATAGACCTCGAAGTAGTACGCCGCCGAACAGCCGGTTACTCGCTTGCGACCGCTGCTCGGGAATGGGCTGGTGATCTGCAGGAAGTCCTTGTTCGAACGTCAGGATGAGCGAGGTACATGAGCAAGGTGTCGAGTAGGGTGGGATTAAAAAAGGCCAGGATAATAACGTCCCTGGATGGGCCAATTGGGCCGTTGCGCTGGGAGTGTTAAGATAGCGCCATCTTTTGGCCCTGTGGCCAGCCACCTCTAGCAGTGACGGATTTCATGAGCGAGCTTGAGACTCAAGTCGATCTGCGACGCACCTTCGCGATCATCTCCCACCCCGACGCGGGCAAGACCACCATCACCGAGAAAATGCTGCTGTTCGGGAACGCCATCCAGATGGCGGGTTCCGTGAAGAGCAAGCGCAATGACCGCCATGCCACTTCCGACTGGATGAAGATGGAGCAGGAGCGCGGCATCTCGGTGACTACCTCGGTGATGCAGTTCCCCTACAAGGGACGTATCGTCAATCTACTCGATACCCCGGGCCACGAGGACTTCTCCGAGGATACCTACCGCACGCTGACCGCAGTGGACTCGGCGCTGATGGTCATCGACGGTGCCAAGGGCGTCGAGGACCGTACCATCAAGCTGATGGATGTCTGTCGCCTGCGTACCACGCCGATCCTCACCTTCATCAACAAGATGGACCGCGATACTCGCGACCCCATCGAAGTGATGGATGAAGTCGAGACGGTGCTCAATATCCAGTGTGCGCCCATGACCTGGCCGATCGGCATGGGGCGTCATTTCCGTGGGGTGTATCACCTCTACAACGACGTCATCCACCTCTACAAGCAGGGGCAGGGCAGCCGCATTCCCGAGGATGTACGCATCGAGGGACTCGATAGTGCCGAGGTCGATGAGGTCCTGGGTGAGTCCCAGGCCGAGGAACTGCGGATGGAGGTCGAGCTGGTTCGTGGCGCCTCCCATGAGTTCGATCTTGACGCCTATCGTCGCGGCGAACTGACGCCCGTCTACTTCGGCACCGCCATGGGCAATTTCGGCGTCCGTGAGATGCTGGATGGCTTCGTCGAGTATGCACCGACGCCACAGCCCCGTGAGACCGATTCGCGTGAGGTGGATGCCAACGACGAGCGTTTCACCGGCTTCGTGTTCAAGATTCAGGCCAATATGGATCCCAAGCACCGCGACCGGGTGGCCTTCCTGCGAGTCTGTTCCGGCAAGTACGACCGCAACATGAAGATGCGTCACGTGCGCATCGGCAAGGATGTCAAAGTGCCCGACGCCTTGACCTTCATGGCTTCGGATCGTGCGCATGTGGAAGAGGCCTGGCCCGGCGATATCATCGGCCTGCATAACCACGGCACCATCCAGATCGGCGATACCTTCACGGTCGGCGAGGACATGCGTTTCACCGGTATTCCGCACTTTGCGCCGGAGCTGTTCAAGCGCGTACGCCTCAAGGACCCGCTGAAGATGAAGGCGCTGCAGAAGGGCCTTCAGCAGCTCTCCGAGGAAGGTGCCACTCAGGTTTTCATGCCCCTGGACAACAACGACCTGATCCTCGGCGCTGTGGGTACGCTGCAGTTCGACGTGGTCGCCCACCGACTCAAGGAAGAGTACAAGGTCGACTGCCTCTATGAGGGGGTCAACGTCCAGACGGCTCGCTGGATCTATTGCGATGATCCCAAGAAGCTCGACGAGTTCAAACGCAAGGCGAGCACCAACCTGGCCTATGATGGCGGCGGCTGTTTGACCTATATCGCGCCGACGCGCGTCAACCTGCAGATGACCCAGGAACGCTGGCCGGATATCCGCTTCAGCGCGACACGCGAGCACTAATGCCTAAGCCCTAATTCCTAAGCACTAAGCCGGCCCTCAATATGCTCATCGACGCCCACTGTCACCTGGATTTCCCCGATTTCGACGTCGACCGCGAGGCGATGTTCGCGCGGGCCAGGGCAGTGGGCGTCGAGCATTTCGTGGTGCCGGGCACGACGCGGGCTCGTTGGCCGTCAGTGCTGGCGCTGGGGAAGCGGGTTGATACGAGTGTCTGTTTGGGGCTGCATCCCTATTTTCTCGACGACCACTGCGTGAATGCTAGCCGCTTCGATACCCAACGCTCGGGTACCAGCCAGCTCGATGGAGACGACGACCTGGTCGCCCTGGAGGCGGCGCTCGACGCACATCCTGAGGTCGTGGCGGTGGGGGAGTGTGGCATCGATGCCCGCTTTGAGGACACCTTGGGCGCCCAGTGGGTGCTATTCAAGGCGCAGCTTCGCATCGCCAAGGCACGCCATTTGCCGGTGGTGGTCCACTGCGTGCATGCCAACGACCAGGTAGCCAAGTGCCTCAAGGAAATCGGTCTGCCGGCGGGCGGACTGATCCACGCCTTTGCCGGCAGTCTGCAGCAGGCACAGCGATTTCTGGCACTGGGTTTCGTGCTGGGGCTTGGCGGGGCGATGACCCACGAGCGGGCACAGCGCCTGAGGCGCTGCGTGGCGGCTTTGCCAGAAGATGGCTTTGTGCTGGAAACCGACAGCCCCGACATGCCGCCGGCGGGCTTCAAGGGCGAGCGTAACGAGCCGGCAAGGCTTGCGCGAATCGCCGCTGACGTCGCCGCGCTGCGTCATATCTCTCGCGCCACGCTGGAAAAGGCCACTACGGCCAACGCGGCGCGAGTCTTCAGGCTGGCCGGCTAGCGGGGGATTGGCATCCTGTTGGTCTGGCTGGCAGATGGTAGAGATGCCATATGATTCCGCCGGGCCAGCCCTTGTGAGGAGCCCTTGTGATCAGCCCTTGTGAGTGGCCAGTTCTTCCGGGTCCAGGCGCTCAAGCGGGTAGGGAAGACGCTGGCGCTGGCAGCGCACGCCCTCCACGGTCAGCGGCTCGGCGACTTCCTTGGTGGTCAGGACCGCCAGCAGCTCGACCTGATCGTAGGCGTCGCGTTCGGCGGCGAAGACTTCCCCCTGCCGTTTGCCCTCGGCGTCCAATAGCTCGCTGCCGACCGTGGGCACGTCATTTCCCTCGAGGGTCAGTCTCACCAGGCGTTTCTTGACCTGCCCGCGGAAGTGAGCCCGGGCCACAACTTCCTGGCCGGTATAACAGCCTTTCTTGAAGCTGATACCGCCAAGCGCCTCCCAGTTAATCATTTGCGGCAGGTAGCTGTCCTGCTGGCTGGCGCTCAGCCAGCCGAGGCCGGCCTGGATGTCCTGAAGGCACCATACGGCATTGCCGACTGGTGTTGCCTGTTGCGTCAGTGCCTGCCAGCTATCCTCGAGGTCGGCGATCGGCAGAAGGGCGATCAGGCGCGGACGTGGCCCGGGGTGACGAACCACCAGCTGATCACCATGCTGGTGCTGATGCCAGATATGCGGCGGTTCTACGTCGAGGCGCGCCTCGAGCAAGGCGGGGGCATCATGGCCAATCAGGCCAATCGCTGCCAGGTCGTCGCGCAGGCGCATCTCGGTCTTGTAGAAAACGGCGAACTTCTCAAGGTGGGCCTTAAGCGGCTCAAGCAGCGACTGTTCCATCAGCAGCCAATAACACTCCGGGGCTACCCGGAGGACTTGAGCATTGGCCAGCATGCGGCCCTTGGTGGCGCAGAAGCAGGTCAGCGGCGCAAAATCGCCATCGGCCAGAGACATCTGCGCGCTGGTCTGTCCCTGCAGGAAGCGCTCGGCATCACTGCCTGCCACTTCGAGAATGCCCAGGTGCACCAGTGGCGTGACGACGGTGCCATCCAATGCCTGGCGCGCCGGGGCCGGCGTATCAAAGGTGACACGGGCCTCGCCGTCGGTGGTGGCGCCGATGCGCTCACTCCAGTCGGTCATACAAATCTCCCTGTTGGAATCGGCATTTGGTGGATGCGTTTCCATGGTCTGTGGGTTGGCTATGGGGGCAATCGGCGCCGATTCAAGGCTGGCCGGCCGCTGCCGAGGGCATGCTAAACTCATCGTTCAATCACGTCCCTTGCAGGAGAGGATCCATGGCGAGCATTTCACTGGCCTTCAAAGGGGTCGAAAGTACCGAACTGGTCAATCGCATCACCACCGCCTTGATGATGCTCGATGGCGTCGAGAGCGCGGAAGTGGGACGCCATGGCGCCGAGGTAGAAGGGCGCGTGCGCCGCGATGCCCTGATCAAGGCGGTCGAGAAACTCGGCGTAAAGGTACACTGACATGACCATTACCGTGATCAGTCAAGGCGAGGGCGGGCTGCGCCAGAAAGTCGAGCTGGAAGGCTTCGAAGACCTGTATGTCGACGCCCCGAGCGTGGCCGGCGGTGATGACAGCGCCCCCGATCCCCATGACTATTTCGATCTTTCGCTGGCCGCCTGTAAGGCGATTACCGCGCAGATGTACGCCTACCGCAAGGGCTGGCCGCTCACCGGCGTCACGGTGTGGGTCGTGCGCGATGAACGCGATGAGCGGCATGGGGTCTACCGGCTGGACGTAAGCCTGCGCTTCGAAGGTATCGATGATGCCAAGCAGCTTGACAGGCTGACGGAGATTTCCGATCGATGCCCCATCCATCGTTTGATGACCACATCGACGGTGGACATTACCACTCGTCAGGCTTCCCCTGATCAAGATTGACTTATACCGTTATCTTTCTTATCAGGTTAGCCATCATTCATTGTCGGGAAGCAACATGAGCAAAGCCTTTCGTCTGCAGTCCAAATTCAAGCCCGCAGGGGACCAGCCGGCGGCTATTGATAGCTTGATAAAGGGCCTGGATTCGGGCCTGGCCCATCAAACGTTGCTGGGAGTGACCGGCTCGGGCAAGACCTTCACCATGGCCAATGTGGTCGAGCGGGTACAGCGACCGACAATCGTCATGGCGCCCAACAAGACCCTGGCGGCGCAGCTCTACGGCGAGTTCAAGGCCTTCTTTCCCGACAATGCCGTCGAGTACTTCGTCTCCTATTACGACTACTATCAGCCGGAGGCCTATGTACCGTCCTCGGATACCTTCATCGAGAAAGACGCCTCGGTGAACGATCATATCGAGCAGATGCGCCTGTCGGCGACCAAGGCGTTGCTTGAACGTCGCGATGCGCTGATCGTGGTGTCGGTGTCGGCAATCTATGGCCTGGGTGACCCCGATCAGTACCTGAAGATGCGCCTGCACTTCACTCGGGGTGAGCAGATCGACCAGCGCAAGATGCTGCGGCGTTTGGCGGAGCTGCAATACACGCGCAACGACATGGACTTCCGTCGCGGTACCTATCGGGTGCGTGGCGACGTCATCGATATATTCCCCGCCGATGCGGAAGACGAGGCCGTGCGGGTCGAACTGTTCGATGACGAGATCGACGGCATCAGTCTGTTTGATCCGCTGACCGGCGAGATTCGCGGCAAGGTCCCGCGCATGACCATCTATCCGAAGAGTCACTACGTCACACCGCGGGACACCATCCTCGAGGCGGCCGAGCGCATCAAGGGCGAGATGACCGAGCGCCTGGACTTCCTGCGCAAGCACGACAAGCTGGTCGAGGCGCAGCGTCTTGAACAGCGCACTCTCTATGACATCGAGATGATGCATGAGCTTGGCTACTGCAACGGCATCGAGAACTACTCCCGTTATCTCTCCGGCCGCGCTCCGGGCGAGCCGCCGCCCACCTTCTTCGATTATCTGCCCGCCGATGCGCTGCTGGTGATCGACGAGTCTCACGTCAGCGTGCCCCAGGTCGGTGGCATGTACAAAGGGGACCGGTCGCGCAAGGAGACCCTGGTCGAGTACGGCTTCCGTCTACCATCGGCGCTGGATAACCGCCCGATGAAGTTCGAGGAATGGGAGCGAATCAGCCCTCAGACGATCTTCGTCTCGGCAACGCCCGGACCCTATGAAGCGGAACATGCGGGTCAGGTGGTCGAACAGGTGGTGCGTCCCACCGGCCTGGTGGACCCGGAAATCGAAGTGCGGCCGGCCTCCACTCAGGTCGATGACCTGCTGTCCGAAATCAAGCTGCGTACCGACGTTGGCGAGCGGGTACTGGTGACCACCCTGACCAAGCGCATGGCCGAGGATCTGACCGAGTACCTCGACGAGCACGACGTACGGGTGCGTTACCTGCATTCCGACATCGATACCGTGGAGCGCGTCGAGATCATTCGCGATCTGCGCTTGGGCAAGTTCGATGTGCTGGTAGGGATCAACCTGCTGCGGGAAGGCCTGGATATCCCCGAGGTATCGCTAGTGGCGATTCTCGACGCCGACAAGGAAGGGTTCCTGCGCAACGAGCGCTCCTTGATTCAGACCATAGGCCGGGCCGCGCGCAACGCCCATGGCAAGGCGATCCTCTATGGCGATCGGGTGACCGACTCGATGCGCAAGTCGATGGACGAGACCGACCGGCGCAGGGAAAAACAGCTGGCCTTCAACGAGACACACAGTATTTCGCCGGTGACGATTACCAAGTCGGTACAAGACATCATGGAAGGCGCTCAGGCGCCGGGCAGCAAGCGCAGTCGCCAGCGGGGAGAACGCAAGGTAGCCGAGCCGGTGGGCGAGTACAGCACCGAGCAGTTGGCAACGCTTTCCCCCGATGAAGTGCGGCGCCAGGTGTCGAAGCTTGAAGATGCCATGCACGAGGCGGCTCAGAACCTCGAGTTCGAGGAAGCGGCCCGCCTTCGTGATCGGCTGCACACTCTTAAGGAACGCCAGTTGGCTCTGGGATAGCCGATGCCGGAAGGTCCTGAAATCCGCCGCGTGGCCGATCGCCTAGGCCGTCAGCTGGTCGACAAGCCGCTGGAGTCTGTGTGGTTCGCTTTTCCGGAGCTCAAGGGTGAGGGTGCCAACCTTGAAGGCCGCCGTGTGATGGCCGTAGAGAGCTGGGGCAAGGCACTGTTGACCTATTTCGATGATGACCGGGTGATGTATTCCCACAATCAGCTCTACGGGGTATGGAAACTCCATCGTGCCGGCCAAACACCCTCGACGCGCCGATCACTCAGGGTACGTCTTCAGGCCAGTGGCCATGCGGCCAGCCTCTACAGCGCTTCGGATGTCTCGCTATGGCCGCCGGAACAAATAGGGCAGCATCCTTTTCTGTCGCGTCTTGGTCCGGACCTGCTGAGTCATGGCGTCTCGGCCGACGATATCGAAGAGCGGCTCACTGCGCCCAGATTCCGGCAACGTGCGCTGGGTGGCTTGCTGCTCGACCAGGGCTTTTATGCAGGAATTGGTAACTATCTACGCTCGGAAATGCTGTTCTTTGCGGGCTTGGCGCCACAGCGACGCCCGATGGATCTTGGACCCACTCAGCGCTCGAGGCTTGCGAGCGTGATGCGTTACGTGATCCAACAAGCCTATCGTGAGGCCGGCGTCACGAATCACCCGGCCTGGATCGAGCGCGAAAAGCGCGCAGGGGCAACTCGTGGGCGGTGGCGCTTTGCCGTTTTTGATCGTGACGGGCTGGCCTGCCATGCCTGCGGCGACCAGGTATCACGGCGCATGGTGACGTCTAGGCGGCTGTATTATTGCCCGAGCTGCCAGTCGGGTTGATACTTTCTTTCTTTAGTGAAATTTATACCGTTATCTTCAATGCCCTGAGTACCAGGATCACTTGAAGTGGCCTAAGCGATTCAGCGGCCGGGGGCGATGCGGTACAATGCCCGCATTTCGTTCACCGTGACCTGACCGCGGTGGACCCGATGACAACGCTAGGGAGTCGTTTCGATATGACCGTGATCCACCAGGATGATCTGATCCATAGTGTCGCCGACGCGCTGCAATACATCTCCTACTATCATCCCAAGGATTTCATCGACGCCATGCACGGCGCCTACGAGCGGGAAGAAAACCCCGCTGCCAAGGATGCCATCGCCCAGATCCTGATCAATTCTCGCATGTGTGCCCTGGGTCATCGCCCGATCTGTCAGGACACCGGCATCGTCACTGTCTTCGTCCACGTCGGTATGAACGTACAGTGGGACGCCGAAATGAGCCTTGATGACATGGTCAATGAAGGTGTGCGCCGCGCCTACAAACTGCCTGACAACGTCCTGCGCGCTTCAGTGCTCGCCGATCCGGACGGCAAGCGACAGAACACCAAGGACAATACCCCGGCGATCATTCATCACAAGCTTGTGCCCGGCGATAAGGTCGAGGTGCATGTGGCAGCAAAGGGCGGCGGCAGCGAAGCCAAGTCCAAGTTCGCGATGTTGAACCCGTCCGACTCGGTAGTCGACTGGGTGCTGGAGCAGCTTCCCAAGATGGGCGCTGGCTGGTGTCCGCCGGGCATGCTGGGCATCGGCATTGGCGGTACCGCCGAAAAGGCCATGGAGATCGCCAAGGAATCATTGCTCGATCCCATCGACATTCAGGAGCTGCAGGCCCGTGGTGCAAGCAATCGCGCCGAGGAACTGCGTCTGGAGCTCTACGACAAAGTTAACCAGAGCGGCATCGGCGCTCAGGGGCTGGGTGGCTTGACCACGGTGCTCGATATCAAGGTCAAGGATTACCCGACCCACGCCGCCAACAAGCCGGTGGCGATCATTCCCAACTGTGCGGCGACTCGTCATGTGCACTTCAGCCTCGACGGCAGCGGTGCCGCCGAACTGCCGGCGCCGAAGCTCGAGGACTGGCCGGAAATCACCCGTGAAATCGGCGAAAACGTCAAACGCGTCAATCTCGATACCGTGACGCCGGAAGAGGTGAAGAGCTGGCAGCCGGGCGACACTCTGCTGCTCAACGGCAAGCTGTTGACCGGTCGTGACGCTGCTCACAAGCGCATGACCGAGATGCTGGCCAAGGGCGAACCGCTGCCGGTCGACATGAAAGGGCGCTTCATCTATTACGTGGGCCCAGTCGACCCTGTTCGCGACGAAGTCGTGGGCCCGGCAGGCCCGACCACCGCGACCCGAATGGACAAGTTTACTCGTACGATGCTCGAGGAAACCGGCCTGCTGGGCATGGTCGGCAAGGCCGAACGTGGCCCGATGGCCATCGAAGCGATTCGTGACAACCAGGCGACTTACCTGATGGCCGTGGGCGGCGCCGCCTATCTGGTGGCTCAGGCCATCAAGAAGTCACGCGTGGTCGGCTTTGAAGATCTCGGCATGGAGGCCATCTACGAGTTCGAGGTCGAAGACATGCCCGTGACGGTGGCGGTCGACAGCCAGGGTGAGTCGGTTCACCAGAGCGGTCCGGCCAAGTGGAAGGAAATCATCGCCCAGCGCGCGTGAATCCCTGTCATGCCAGCGTAACCGGGGAGCGGCCCCCGCAACCGTGTCGTGGGGGCCGGTACTGGATGATGATTGTCGAAAGGATGCGACCATGACCTCCTGGCTGCTGGGAACGGCCATCTTCCTGATTCATTTATCAGGCCTGTTATCAGCCGTGATTGCCCTGATGTCCAGCCGGACATCGCAGGGGGCGATCGCCTGGATCATTTCGCTGGTGTCGCTTCCCTATCTTGCACTGCCAGCCTTCTGGATCTTCGGTCGGCCACGTTTCTATGGGTATGTATCGGCACGGGGCGAGCGCGATACGGTGCTGCGCCGCGTGCTCGAACGCTATCGCCCCCAGGTCGATCCCTTCCTTGTTGGCAACAGTCAGGGAGATCTGCGCGCCGTTGAACAGCTGGCACTGATGCCGATGACCCGCGGCAACCGCGCCCAGTTGCTGATCGATGGAGAAACTACCTTCGAGAGTATCTTCGCCGGCATTGATGCAGCCGAAGACTACGTGCTCATCCAATTCTTCATCGTGCGCCATGACGCCCTCGGCGTTCGCCTTAAGCATCACCTGCAAAAGGCCGCTGAACGCGGTGTGCGCGTGTATTTTCTGTATGACGAGATCGGCAGCCGCAAGCTAAAAGAAGGCTACATTCGCGACCTTTGCGAGGCCGGCGTCGAAGTCAGCGCCTTCCATTCCTCCCGGGGCTGGCGGCATCGCTTCCAGCTCAACTTCCGCAACCACCGCAAGATACTGGTGGTAGACGGTCGGGAAGGCTGGCTCGGGGGCTTCAATGTTGGCGTCGAGTATCTGGGGCAGGATCCACGACATGGGCACTGGCGCGATACCCATCTTAAGCTGACGGGGCCCAGCGTGCTGGGTCTTCAGGAAGCTTTCTGGGAAGACTGGCACTGGGCTACAGGCGAGGTGTTAAGCATTTCCTGGGAGCCCCAGGGGGCCTGTGACAATGGCCAGAACGTGGTGGTGGTACCCTCGGGACCGGCAGATCGCCAGGAAACGGCGAGCCTGCTGGTCCAGCACGCCATTCATAGCGCCGAGCGTCGCCTGTGGGTCACCAGCCCCTATTTCGTGCCTGACCACAGCGTACTGGATGCACTGCGTCTGGCGGCGATGCGTGGCGTTGATGTGCGCATCATGATTCCCGAGCGTCCCGACCACCTGCTGGTGTTCCTGTCGGCCTTTGCGTTCCTCCCGGACATGCTGCGTGCCGGCATCAAGGTGTATCGCTACCAGCCTGGCTTCATGCATCAGAAGGTCATATTGATCGACGACAGCGCCGCCAGCGTGGGCACCGTTAATCTCGATAACCGCTCTTTCCGGCTCAACTTCGAGATCACGGCCTTCGTGCCGGACACGCGTTTTGCCGCGGAGGTCGAGACCATGCTGGAGGCGGATTTCGCCAATTGCCGCCAGGTCAACTATGAAGAGCTTCAGCAGCGCCCCCTGTGGCGCAAGCTGGTCTCCCGGGCGGCGTATCTGTTATCGCCCATCCAGTGACAGGCCTGGTTTTCCCCCTAGAAGAGACAACAACTTGCATCAGGCCGACCCTGCCGATTGGCAGTCAGCGGGTGAGCGGCTAGAGTAGCAGGCTTCGCGGGTTCGGGCAGTTCGGACCCCCGCCCAGTTATGACATTCCATCGGAGTCGCGGTGAACCTCGAGACCAAGTGGCTGGAAGACTTCGTCGCCCTGTCCAATACCCGCAGTTTTTCGGCCTCGGCGCGACAGCGCCATGTCACCCAGCCGGCCTTCAGTCGTCGTATTCGATCGCTTGAACAGGCGGTGGGAGTGACCCTGGTAGATCGCTCGACCACTCCTGTCGGGCTGACACCCGAAGGCCAGCTGTTCCTGGTCACGGCGCGTAACCTGGTAGAGCAGTTGAATGAGTGCCTGGGTCATCTGCGCGGCGTGGCCATGGATACCGAGGCGCTGGATATCGTCGCCGCGCACTCGCTGGCTCTGGCCTTTTATCCGCAGTGGATCTCACGGCTGCAGCAGGGATTGGGGGAGCTGCCGACACGCCTGGTGGCGATGAACGTTGGTGAGGCCATTCATGTGCTGCGTGAGGGCAACTGTGACCTGATGCTCGGCTATTACGATCCCTACGCCAGCATGCAGCTCGATGCCGAAGTCTTTCCGTCCTTCTCGGTCGGCCAGGTCAAGATGATCCCCGTCTGCTTGCCCGATGCCGACGGCGCGCCGCGCTTTCCGCTGTCCGGCGAAGGGCAGATTCCCTTCCTCTCCTACACCCAGGGTGCCTTTCTGGGTCGCAGCGTGCGTATGCTGCTCAAGAATGATCCGCTGCGCCTGCGGCTGCGAACCGTCTACGAGACGGCCATGGCAGAGGGCCTCAAGGGCATGGTGATGCAAGGAGTTGGCATGGCCTGGATACCTGACTTCTGCATCCGCGAGGAGCTCTCCAGCGGGCGTCTGGTCCGCGCCGGAGGCGAGGGCTGGGACGTGCCGCTGGAGATTCGCCTGTATCGCTGCTCGCTGGTCCACAAGCCGGGCGTCGAGAAGCTCTGGCGCCAGATGATGAAGCTGCCCAGGGACTTTCTGGAAGCCTGATCCGATTCGTAAGCCCCGGTTTTCTCAGCAGCGTTCTGGGAATGGCGCCCGCTAAGGGGTGCCGAAGCTGGCGGGCAGGCCCAGGAAGGTCTGAATGATGAAAAAGTGATCTTCGAACAGTTCCTCCGGCTCCAGATCCGCAAGCGCCACCCAGCGAGCCCGCTCGCCGCCCTTGGCGGGCTTGAGTTGGGGTAGCTGCTGCTCCGGGCGCAGCGCGAAATAGAAGGCCTCGGCCAGAGTCCGACCGCGCCAGCTGCGATGCGGTTCGTCGAACAGGCGTTGCCCGCGCAGCGAGCCCTTGAGTACCGGTGTCGGCACCTTCAAGCGCACCCGCTCCCGTAGCTCCCTAAGGCAGGCATCCAGCAGCCGCTCGTGGGGGTTGATGAACCCTCCTGGCAGCGCCAGCAGGCCCTTGCCGGGCGCCGCGCTGCGCTTGACCATCAACACGTGCCCCGATTGCACCACCACCGCATTGACCGTCACGAAAATGGGCGGGTAGGGCGCATCTGCCCAGGCGCGTCGATACTGCTGAAGCAGCTGCTGCTCCTCTAACAGATGCTGATAGTGCTGGCTGCGAGTGAAGGCCTTGAGCGTGTCGAGTACGCCGGGGGGCAGGTCGTGGGCGGCGCCGGTAGAGGCGTAATCACTGGCGGCAGCCGGCGAGCGGAAAAGCCGTTCGCGAATCCCGCTGGCGGAGATGCCCTCGACCAGCGGCACGCTAACCGATTCCCACTGCGGGAACAGGGTGAGGTAGTAGCTCGATTGGCCACGGCTGGCCCCAATCAGCCCGATACGGGGCAGGCGCCCCTGGCTTGGCGAGGCGATGTCGCGCACCTTTCGCTGAACGTCGCGAACCCAGACGTCATCATTGTAGAGAGCATCAAGCAAGGGCTCGATTTCCAGCCGGGCATTGTCGGTCTCGTCGAAACAGCTTCTCAGCATGTCGTGGCGCTCCTCGAAGCGCCAGGGGTTGCGCAGCGAGCGAGCCTGCCAGGCCGAGCCGACAAGTACGATTACCTGATGGGCACGTTTCAATGCCTCGTGGATGACCGCTCTATGCCCCAGATGTGGAGGCTGAAAACGGCCAATGAAGACCAGACAGTCGAAATCCTTATGGCAATCGTTGGTTAGCTGGGTATGCGCCATGCGGGCTCCGTGGCTGATGACCGGGGTGCGCTAGGGGGCGCATTATCGACGCTCGCCGTCTCGCCTGCAATCTGGCGTTGGCGGCTGGCGAAGCATAGAGCCAAGGGCTCGGGTATGCTGGGTGCAGTCGATGACACTGTTGCAGGGAGCTTGCATGTTACGAACCTGGATTATTTTCTGGTGGGATGTGGTCCGCCATGCAGTGAAGCTGTGGCTGGAACGCAATGCCTTCAGCTACGCCGGCTCACTGGCCTTCTATACGCTGTTCTCGCTGGCACCGACCATCATTATTGCGGTCATGGTCATTGGTTTGGTGCTTGGCGAGGAGGCTGCACAGGGGCAAATCGTCTCTCAGTTACAGGGCACCATGGGCCTGGGGGCCGCTGAGGCCATCCAGAATGCCGTCGCCCAGTCGCGCATCCAGGAGTCTGGCCTGCTGCCTAGTATGCTTGGCTTTGGTGCCTTGCTGATCGGTGCCACAACGGTATTCGCGCAGATGCAGTTTTCGCTTAACACCATCTGGGGCGTGATGCCTCACCCCAGTAGCAACAGCATGTTGAAATTCATCAAGAGTCGAGTGCTGTCGCTGGCAGTGGTGCTGTCCATTGGCTTTCTGTTATTGGTGTCACTGATTCTCGGAGTGGTCGTGCGCGCGGTGTTGCATGCGGCCAATGACCTCTGGCCCGGCATCGGTTTCATGGTCGGCGGGCTGGAGTTCCTGATTTCCCTGGCCATGATCGCCTTGCTGTTCGCTACGATCTTCAAGGTATTGCCGGATGTGGTGTTGCGCTGGAAGGACGTGATGGTAGGGGCGTGCGTGACGGCGGTACTGTTTTCGATTGGTCGATACGGCATCGCCATTTATCTGACCTATACGGCCACGGCATCAACCTATGGCGCCGCCGGTTCTGTGGTGTTGATTCTGCTTTGGGTCTATTACTCGTCGTTGATCCTGTTGTTCGGGGCGGCGTTTACCAAGTGCCACCTGCTGGCCCGGGGTAAACATATCGTGCCGCGAAATTCAGCGGTGCTGGTCAAGCATGAGGTGCAAACCGACTGAGATGATCAATACCGAGTTGCCGGTTTGCTTGTCAGCCGATGTCGACCACTCTCGATTTGGGTTGACGTGTCGGGCAGTCGAACCAGCCCGAATTGCATCTCTACCGTCGCCGCTTTGATAGCGAACCCCAGAGCGGCAAGTGATAGGCACGTGGCAGCCAGCAGCAGAAATGTCAGAGCAAACATGAAAACATCCGTCTTGTGGCTTGTGATTGTAACTTGAATGTAGCCCGATCCACACTAATTGTACATAGAAGTTATATCAGTATGCCACATGTACAACTCCAGGCTGAGGCAACATGCCCTGGCTGTTTTGGACATCAAGGAGGCCATGAATGAGCAAGTGCTGCCTGAAGGCGCTGGTCACTGGAAAGGTGCAGGGCGTCTGGTATCGCAAAGCGACTCAGGAGCAGGCGTTAAAGGCAGGGGTAGCAGGACACGCCCGTAACTTGGCGGATGGACGTGTCGAGGTATTGCTATGCGGTGAGTCGAGCAACGTGGATGCGGTCGCCCGGTGGCTGTGGGAAGGACCACCGAACGCCCGGGTCACTCATGTCGCCATCGAAGGCGTCGATTGGCAGGATCACGACGCCTTCATCACGCTTTAGGCCGTTATTTCCAAGCCTGGGTGTATAGCGCCAAGGCTCTTGCCGGTCGAAAGCTACTTCAGCGTATCGACAATCCAGTCAATCACCGCGGGACCGTCTGCGCTTAGGCAGGCGGTGATCATCGGCGTCTGAGACCAGCGCGGTGCCAGGAACACGCGGCCATCAGGAGCAAACACTGTCTGCCCTTCGGCGACGCCTTCGGTGACCACGTTAAGATGGCCCTTGGCGGTTGTGAAAAGCTCGGGCTGGATGAGATAGGCCAGCGCGCAGCTGTCGTGGGGGCAGCAACCGTCAATGCCAAGCGCCTGCTGATAGAAGGCCCGGTAGAAGGCATAGCTCTCGGCCAGCACCTGGCCAAGCTTGCCCTGGCCGGCGGCGATGGTGTCCATGTCCTTGGGGGCCAGGACGCAGCGGTGGGTGGCATCCAGTCCCACCAGCGTCAGCGGCCAGCCTGCGGTCAGTACCCGGGCAGCGGCATGCGGATCATTGAAGATATTGGCTTCTGCTACCGGGGTGACATTGCCGCCTTCCTTGATTGACCCTCCCATTACGATGACCTGCTTGACCTTCTCGGTAATGCTCGGGTCGAGCTGCAGCGCGGCCGCCAGGTTGCCAAGCGGCCCAACGGCCACCAGGCTTACCTCGCCTGGGCGAGCGTTGATGGTGTCGACGATAAACTGGGGGGCGCTGACTGAAAGCGCCTTGCCTTCTATATCGGGCAGGTCGATGTTGCCAAGGCCGTTGGCACCATGGATATGCGCAGGCGCCGGATGCTTGGGCTTGACCAGCGGTGCGGCGGCGCCTTGGGCGACTGGGATTTTCTGCCCCGCCAGCTCGGCAAGCAGCAGGGCGTTATGGGTGGCGGTGTCGATATCGACGTTGCCATAGGTGGTGGTCATGCCCAGTAGCTCGATCTCAGGGTGGGCGAGGGCAATGGCGATGGCCTGGGCATCGTCAACGCCCGGGTCGGTGTCAAAGATGATCGGTTGGCTCATGGGGCTTCCTTGTCGACGCGGGCGGCGGCCCGCGCATCAGTGTAGAGACTGTCTATGCCGGGCCGCCTCGTTAGAGGTGGCTCGTTAGGTGGCTTGCCAGAAAGGTCAGTGACGCGTGAGCGACAGCGCCGGCCATTCTGCAAGTGCTTTATCGACGGCATGGGCATCGGGGATACTCGGTGCGGCGCCTTCGCGCTGCACGCAAATCGCCGAGGCAGCACTTGCCCGACGCAGGCAGGTCTCGACGTCACTCCCAGCAAGCCTGGCGGCCATGAAGTGGCCGATGAAGGTGTCGCCGGCAGCGGTGGTGTCCCTGGCCTCTACCCGGTAAGCGGGCAGTACGAGCCGGGTGTCGCCGTGCTGATAGCAGACACCGTCACCTCCCAGGGTCAGCACCAGCTCAACGCCAGGCAAGCGTTCACCGAGTGCCATGAGCAGGGCATCGGCATCGCTGTCTTCTGACAAGTTGACCAGCGCGGCCGCCTCGCCGCGATTGACGAACAGCAGCTGGCAGGCCGACAGCGGCAGCTCGTTCACGGCGGCGTGCATCGGCGCTGGATTGAAGGCGATTGACAACCCTCTGGCATGGGCCTGCTCCATGGCGCGAGCCAGGCCGTTGGTTTCGTTCTGCAGCAGCAGCCAGCCGTTGGGCTCGGCATTGTCAATGCGCGTGTCGATGTCGGCATGTTCAAAGCCGTGGTTGGCCCCCGGGTAGAGAATGATGGCATTCTCGGCCTGGTCATCGACCTGGATCAGGGCATGACCGCTGGGTTCATCGACGAGGTCCACTGCCTCGGCGCCGACACCGGCGTCGGTGAGTTGCCTGAGTGCCCAGTCGTCGCTGAGGCCGAGGCGCCCCCAGTGTTCGACGCGGCCACCGGCCAGGGCCATGGCGAGCGACTGATTGGCGCCCTTGCCGCCGAGTACCTGCTGATAGCCGGTACTGGCCAGCGTCTCGCCGGGGCGAACCAAGTGGGGTACGCGATAGACGTGATCGATGTTGATGGAGCCCAGGTTGTAAAGTGGGCGAGGGGTATCAGGCATCCGAGTTTCCTTGCCAGGCGCGGATATTGTCCACGGTCAGCCGGACCACATTGGCGCGTGCCTCGGGTGTGATCCAGGCATTGTGCGGGGTGACGATCAGGTTAAGTGGCTCGTCGAGAGCCTCGATCAGGGCGTGACCGTTCCGCGGGGGTTCCGCCGGCAGCGAATCGACCCCGAGACCGCCCAAGCGCCCCTCACGCAGCGCCTCTAGGGCCGCCTGTTCGTCTATGATACCGCCTCGTGCGCAATTGATCAGCAGCGCATCTTCCTTGAAGCGCTCCAGCAGGGCGGCATCGACCAGATGGCGGGTCTGCTCGGTCAAAGGGCAGTGCAGGCTCACAACGTCCGCCTGGGGCGCCAGTTCATGCAGGCTAGGGCGTTGGTCGTCGGCCTTGCCGGGGCGGGCGGCGAAGCTGACGCGCATCTCGAACGCCTCCGCCAGCGCCGCCACCCGCGAGCCAAGCTCACCCTGGCCGACGATCACCAGGTGCTTTCCCGAAAGCTGCAGGGTGCGGTGATTTAACAGGCAGAAAAAGGCGCTCTGCTGCCAGGCACCGTCGGCAACCTCGCGCTGGTAGAGCGGAAGCCGATTGGCCAGGGTCAGCATCAGCATCAGGGTGTGCTGGGCGACGCTGGCCGTGCCATAGGCGGTAACGTTGCGCACCTCTATGCCCAGCCGCTTGGCAGCCTGCATGTCGATATTATTGGTGCCGGTCGCCAATACGCAGATCAGCTTCAGGCTGGGCAGCGCCTCGAGGGTCTCTGAATTCAATAGCACCTTGTTGACGATGGCCACACTGGTGCCGTCCAGGCGCTCCAGGCATTCCTCCGGGGCAGTGGTGTCATGGACCTTCAGGGTATCGACTTCGGCGCGAAGCGGGTTCAGGTCGATATCGTCGCCAAGGCTGGCGGCATCAAGGATCACGGCTTTCATGGGAGCGTCCTGATCGTATTGTGGGGTATCGTATAGGGTTGGCTGCAACGCATGATGATAATGCGCGCTTGCTCGCCTTGCCCGTCAGGGGGCGCAACACGCTATAATGTCGCGCTTTCGCAGCAGGCTTGGAAAGCGCGCCGGCCGCCCCGACATTGGTACAAGGCTTGAGCGCCAAGGTGGCCACAGGCCCCGCTGTTTTGCGATGCGGTGTGCCAATAGCGGACGCTACGCCAGGTTTCTCGTGTCTGACTTAGGTCTCTAGCGACGCGTGCCTAGTGGCATGCTTAGCAGTGGTACGTAAACAATTGTGCTTATGTAGTCGTGCTCAGGAGAGTTGAACGATGCCCATCTATGAATATGAGTGCAAGGCCTGTGGCCATCGCCTGGAAAAGCTGCAGAAAATCAGCGCCGACCCGCTGACCGAATGCCCGGCCTGCGCCAAGGAAGAGCTCCAGCGGCTGATCAGTGCAGCGGGCTTCCGGCTGGCCGGCAACGGCTGGTACGAGACCGATTTCAAGTCCGGCAGCAAGAAGAATCTTGCCGGCGAGGGTGGGGCTGACAAGACTGCCCCGACCAAGACGACGGCCAAGGACGGAACGGCGGCCTAAGCGTCCCGTCCTCCTTTATTATTCGATAACGCAACAGAACAGGATTTGACATGCGCAGCCATTATTGCGGCCAGCTGAACGAGACTCTGGTGGACCAGCAGGTCACCTTGTGCGGGTGGGTTCACCGCCGCCGTGACCATGGTGGGGTAATCTTCCTCGACCTGCGCGACCGTGACGGTCTGGCGCAGGTGGTGGTGGATCCCGATACCGCCGAAGCCTTCTCGACCGCCGACCGCGCACGCAACGAGTTCGTGCTGCGCATTACCGGCCGGGTGCGCCTGCGCCCCGAAGGTACCCAGAACCCCAACATGCCCACTGGCATGATCGAGGTGCTGGCCAAGGACGTCGAGGTGCTCAACACCGCCGCCACCCCACCGTTCCAGCTCGATGAACATGGCAAGGTCGGCGAGGAAACGCGCCTCAAGCATCGCTATATCGACCTGCGCCGCCCAGAGATGATCGACAAGCTGCGCCTGCGCTCGCGCATCTCTCACAGCGTGCGTGCCTTTCTCGAGGGGCAGGGCTTCCTCGATATCGAGACGCCGATCCTGACCCGTGCCACGCCGGAAGGCGCCCGCGACTACCTGGTGCCGAGCCGCACACACGCGGGCAGTTTCTTCGCGCTCCCGCAGTCGCCGCAGCTTTTCAAGCAGCTGCTGATGGTGTCCGGCGTTGATCGCTATTATCAGATCGCCAAGTGCTTCCGTGACGAGGACCTGCGCGCCGACCGTCAGCCGGAATTCACCCAGATCGACCTCGAGGCATCCTTCGTCGACGAAGACGACGTCATGGCCATCACCGAGACCATGATCCGTCAGCTGTTCCAGGAAGTGCTCGACGTTGAGCTGCCGCTGTTCCCGCGCATGCCGTATGCCGAAGCCATGAGCCGCTTTGGTTCTGACAAGCCGGACCTGCGCATCCCGCTGGAGCTCACCGATGTCGACGACCTGATGAAGGACGTCGACTTCAAGGTCTTCTCCGGTCCGGCCCAGGCCGACGATGGCCGTGTGGCGGCGCTCAAGGTGCCGGGCGGTGCCAAGCTGTCGCGCAAGGAAATCGACGAGTACACCAAGTTCGTCGGCATCTACGGCGCTCGCGGTCTGGCCTGGATCAAGGTCAACGAACGTGCCAAGGGCATCGAAGGTCTGCAGTCGCCGATCGTCAAGTTCATGGACGGCATCATCGAAGATTTGCTTGATCGCGTCGAAGCTCAGGACGGCGATATCATCTTCTTCGGCGCCGATAACGCACGCATCGTCAACGAGGCGATCGGCGCGTTGCGCGTCAAGCTGGGTGAAGACCTCGAGCTCTATACCCGCGAATGGGCACCGCTGTGGGTGGTCGACTTCCCGATGTTCGAGGAAGACGGCAACGGCCGCATGCAGGCGCTTCACCACCCGTTCACCGCCCCGTCCTGCGATGTCGACACCCTGCGCGACCGCCCGGCCGAGGCGCTGTCCAAGGCCTACGACATGGTGCTCAACGGGACCGAACTGGGCGGTGGCTCGATTCGTATCCACGATCATGGCATGCAGCGCGCGGTCCTTGATGTGCTGGGCATCGGCGAGGAAGAAGCCGACGAGAAGTTCGGCTTCCTGCTCGACGCCCTGCAGTATGGCGCACCGCCCCATGGCGGTCTGGCCTTCGGCCTCGACCGCCTGGTAATGCTGATGACCGGTGCCAAGACTATCCGTGAGGTCATCGCCTTCCCGAAAACCCAGAGCGCCGCTTGCCTGATGACCGACGCTCCGGGCGTGGTATCTCCGACGCAGCTCAAAGAGCTCAATATCCGCCTGCGCCAGAAAGCCAAGCCCGAGGGTGAGCAGGGCGCTTGAGCCACACCTAGCACCTGATACACGCAATTCCGATCCGCCGGCGCCCTTGGGCGCCGGCGGAGCATGAAAAGGAGGTTTTTTTCATGGCCGGACATAGCAAATGGGCCAATATCAAGCATCGCAAGGCGGCACAGGACGCCAAGCGCGGCAAGATCTTCTCCAAGCTGATTCGTGAACTGACGGTGGCCGCGCGACTGGGCGGCAGTGAGCCAAACGACAACCCGCGTCTGCGAGCGGCCATCGACAAGGCGCTTGGCAGCAACATGACCAAGGACACCATCCAGCGCGCCGTCGACCGCGGGGCGGGTAACACAGATGGCGACGCCATGGAGGAAACCGTCTACGAGGGGTATGGCCCGGATGGTGTCGCCGTGCTGGTCGAGTGCATGACCGACAACCGCAATCGCACTGTCTCGGAAGTGCGCCATGCTTTCTCCAAGCATGGTGGCAACCTTGGCACCACCGGTTCTGTGTCCTTCATGTTCCATCACCAGGGGCGGCTGCAGTTTACCGATGGCACCAGCGAGGAAGCGCTGATGGAGGCCACTCTGGAGGCCGGCGCCGAAGACGTGGTCAGCCATGACGATGGCAGCATCGAAGTCGTCACCCAGCCGGGGGATTTCTGGACGGTCAAGGACGCACTGCTCGAGGCAGACCTGACCCCGCCTCATTCATGAGGGCGCTGATCGAGAATCGTGAAGATCGGTGCTGCCGGCACTACCCATCCGGAGCAGCATTGGCGGCGTGAGAACCTGCCGTCATATGCTCAGGAAGAGCATTTTCTTCGCGCTTATATAGTCTTCAGGAATTGATTTCGGCCATCAGGGCAGCCGTAATCGCCAGCCACCATGGTGGCCGCCTTGCTCGTGAGTCAGTCGTCGTGTCGCCGGGCGTCAGCTCAGTGCGGTCAGCTTCGGTAACCCTTTCAGCAAGGTGGGCCACCATTTGTCGGCAGCATCACCGAGGTGAACGGTGATGCGCCTTGCGTGCAGTGACAATGTCGCGGCGATCTTGAGCACCTGTTCGCGCATCCTGCTCAGGCTCCAGCCTTGGCGGGTTTGCCGCTCCAGGAGGCAGCGCAGGCCATGCAGGACCTGATAGGCGTAGAGGCTCAGCAGCAGACTCACCTCGTTGCGGGCCATCACGTCCTGAACGGTGGAGGCGCCGCGATCGGTCGACGAGAGGTGCACGTCGAGTGCCGACTTCACCTCGCCCATGTGCGCCTCAGCGCTGCCGCGCTTGCGGTAGAGCGCCAGGACCTTCTCCGGCGGCCAGTCGAACTTGCCGAGGTTGGTGACCAGGAAGAAGGCATGTAGCAACAGATCATCGGGGCGTTCCTGCACCACCAACACCACGCGCCGTGGCGCCGCCCAGGAACCGGCTTGGTACTCCAGGTCATGGCACCATTCACGAGGCTGTTCGGGTGGCCGGCCTCGTGGCCGCTTCAGATGTGGCGCCGCCAGCGCCTGCAGGCCCGTGTGGCTGCGCAGCCGGCCCAGGTACTCGATGTCGCGATCTTCCAGGGCCTTCAGTGTGGCGTTGTCGGTGAACCCCGCATCGATGCGCACTCGAATCTGGGCCCCGGTGCTCTCGTTGAGTCGCCTGACCAAGTGCGGGATCCAGGTGTCGGCGTTCTCGGCCGGGCCGGCGTTGCCTTCCCGCAGCAGGCCGCCCACCATGTCGCCGGTCTCGGCCAGCGAGGCCACCAGCGGCGAGTAGATTCGTGCGCCGTAAAGACCATGAAACGCCGAGCCGCCCTGGTGACCGTGGACCTCGATCGGCAGGCCGTCGATGTCCAGCGTCAGCTGCTCGGGGCGTTCGCCATTCTTCAGCGAGGTCAGACGCCAGACCACCAGCCGCAGCAGGCCTTCGTGCACGGCATCAATGTTGTCGTTGCGCCCGAGACACGTCAGCAGCCGCGACAGCGTGGCTTGAGATGGTCGATCTTGGGCCAGTGGCGTCATTCCGCGAGCATCGCTGCAGGCCAACTGCCAGAGCGGGTCACGACGCAGCGTGTCGGTATCACTGAGGTCGATCCAGCCCATCGCGCGCTGCAGCACCAGGGTGCGCAGCTGGCTGGCCAGAGAATGACGGATTCGCAGCGGGTGGCGCCGATCGACCAGATTGTCTTCGAGCGCCTCGATCACGCCGCTGTTATCGAGGGCTTCACGCAGCAGCAAGGCGCCGCTGTCGCTGGTGGAGCGCTGGCCGTCGAGCTCAACGCGGATGGACCCGTTGCAGGACGGAATCCAGGGAGATACGCTTTCACCCATAGCGGATGGTCCTCTGGAATCAGGTTCTTGCCGGAACGTTCTGATTTCTCAAGAGAATACCATCCGCTATCTTCGTTTTCAGGCCTGCCTCATGAATAAGCCGGGCTGACGCCATCGCACAGCGAGATTGGCAAGTATCCCGACAACTACTCGCTTGTCGACGACGTCGAGGTGGCACAGAAGGTCATCAAGCTGGTGGACATGCTCGAGGATCTCGATGATGTGCAGAACGTCTATTCCAATGCCGATTTCGACGAGGCCGTTCTTGATCAGCTCGAATAACGTGGTACCAGGCGACGAGGCTTGTCCATGCTGATACTGGGTATCGATCCGGGGTCCCGCATCACCGGCTATGGCGTGCTCGATGTCAGCCAGCCGCGGCCGGTATACGTCGCCAGCGGCTGTATTCGCCTTAAGGACGATGATCTCGCCCAGCGCCTGGCCCAGTGCTACGCCGGCATCAGCGAACTGATCGCTGTGCATCGACCGTCAGAATTCGCCATCGAACAGGTGTTCATGTCCAACAACGCTGCCTCGGCGCTGAAACTCGGCCAGGCACGTGGGGCCGCCATCGTATGTGCCGCTAATCACGGGCTGCCGGTCAGCGAATATGGACCACGCCAGATCAAGCAGGCGGTCACCGGCACCGGGGCCGCCGACAAGAGTCAGGTGCAGCATATGGTGACGGCCGTATTGGGGCTTTCGGCAACGCCCCAGGCGGATGCCGCCGACGCCCTGGCCATCGCTCTGACCCATGCCCATGCGCGTCTCGGCCTGGTGCAAAAGGGCGCCTTTGGCGGACGTACCGGTCGCCAGGGTCGGGGCAAGGGCTGGCGGGACTATCGTCCTGAGTGACGTTCCGGCCACGATAATGCCCCACCTTCAGGAGTATGCAGCGTCGAGCATCTTATCCTTGGCCAGGCACCGGCGCTTTTATATTATCAAACGCTGTTTGTATATACTGGTCAGCCCATGGGGCGACCAGTATAGTGATTCAGCACTCTCTCACGCGCTCTCTCAAGAGCTCTCTCAAGAACTATCTCAAGAGCTATCTCGAAAAATATCTCAAGGATCGTGACGGCATGATTGGACGCCTGCGTGGCACTCTGCTGGAAAAGCAGCCGCCCTGGCTGGTCGTGGATGTAGGCGGGGTAGGCTATGAGCTCGAAGCCTCCATGACGACTCTGCTGGCCCTGCCCGGTGTCGGTGAAACGATACAGTTGCACACTCATCTGACCGTGCGCGAGGATGCGCACCTGCTGTTTGGCTTCGCCCGAGAAAAGGAACGTGCCCTGTTCAGGGCCCTGATCAAGGTCAACGGGGTAGGCCCTAAGCTGGCCCTGGCCATCCTCTCCGGTATGGACGAGGATCAGTTCATTCGTTGTGTAATGGATGACGACGTCAAGGCCCTGACCCGACTACCGGGCGTCGGCAAGAAGACCGCCGAGCGGCTGGTGATCGAAATGCGCGACCGATTCCCGCATTGGACCCAGGCAACCGAGGGTGCTCTTGCCGGGCTCGAACAGGCAGCCGGCACAGGCGCCTCGGCAAGCGATTCCCGCGCCGATGCCG
Source organism: Halomonas sp. I5-271120 (assembly GCF_030553075.1). NCBI lineage: Bacteria > Pseudomonadati > Pseudomonadota > Gammaproteobacteria > Oceanospirillales > Halomonadaceae > Halomonas > Halomonas sp. I5-271120. Next base: position 3,567,203 of record NZ_CP130701.1, on the reverse strand, counting down.
AAGCCGCGCTGGTGGCGCTGGGCTACAAGCCCACCGAAGCCGCCAAGATGATCGCCGCTCAAGATGAGGGCCTGTCGACCGAGGCCCTGATCAAGGGCGCTCTGGCCCGCAAGTTGGCGGGTTGATGATTCATGACCCATGGCAAAAGTGAGCGCATGCGCCTCAAGGCAGTTCCCGCACAGCACCTCCAGGCAACGGAGGGCCTATGATCGACAGTGATCGGCTGATCGCCGCTCAGCCCCGCGAAGGGGAAGCGCCGATCGATCATGCCATTCGTCCCCAGCGGCTGGCCGACTATATCGGCCAGCCGGCGGTGCGCGAGCAGCTCGATATCTTCATCAGCGCCGCCCGTGGTCGCGGTGAGAGCCTCGACCATACGCTGGTCTTCGGCCCCCCCGGGCTTGGCAAGACTACCCTGGCCAACATCATCGCCCATGAGATGGACGTCGATATCAAGTCCACGTCGGGGCCGGTGCTTGAGCGGGCGGGGGATCTGGCCGCCATGCTGACCAACCTGCAGCCGGGCGATGTGCTGTTCATCGACGAGATTCACCGCCTGTCCCCGGCGGTAGAAGAAGTCCTATACCCGGCCATGGAAGACTTCCAGCTCGATATCGTGATCGGTGAAGGGCCTGCGGCACGCTCCATCAAGCTTGATCTGCCACGTTTCACACTGGTCGGTGCCACCACCCGTGCGGGGCTTTTGACATCGCCGCTGCGTGATCGCTTCGGTATCGTTCAGCGGCTCGAATTCTACAGCCTCTCCGAACTCACCGAGATCGTTTCCCGTTCCGCAAGGCTGCTTGGGGTCGAGGCAGACCAGGCAGGTGCTGCCGAGATCGCTCGCCGAGCGCGTGGCACGCCGCGTATCGCTAACCGCCTGCTGCGACGGGTGCGGGACTTCAGCGAGGTACGCGGTAGCGGTGCGCTGGAGGCCGATATCGCCGACCAGGCGCTTAACTTGTTGAACGTCGACTCCCACGGCCTCGATCACATGGACCGACGCCTACTCCTGGCGATGATCGAGAAGTTCGAAGGCGGACCAGTGGGCGTCGATAGCCTGGCGGCGGCGATCAGCGAAGAGCGCGACACCATCGAAGATGTCATCGAGCCCTACCTGATTCAGCAAGGTTTCATGATGCGCACGGCTCGCGGCCGCGTGGTCACGCGTCAGGCCTATCTGCATTTCGGCCTCAGCCGGGATGAAGGCTTGCCACCGAGTGACTCAACGCATACGCAAGAGGGCGGGGCATGAGCGAATTCCAGCACCCGGTCACCGTCTATATCGAAGATACCGATGCGGGTGGCATCGTTTACTACGTCAATTATCTCAAGTATATGGAACGGGCCCGCAGCGAGTGGCTGAAGCAGCTGGGCATTACCCAGCGCGCACTGCTCGAGGACGGCATCCAACTGGTGGTGCATCGGCTGGAGTGCCGCTATGCCAAGCCTGCCAGGCTTGACGATGAACTCAGCGTCAGCGCCGAGGTCAAGGCCCACAGTGCCTGTCGGCTGAGTTTTCATCAGGTCGTGCAGCACCGCGGGGAACCCCTGTGCCATGCCACGGTCGACATCGCCTGCCTGGATGCGACCAGCCTGAGGCCCAGGCGCTGGCCAGCCAGCCTGGGCAAGGCGCTGTCAGCCTGAAGAAATGAGTCGCCGGCCTGGGGCGCTAACGTCGCAGGTTCGGCTCGAGGTTTTCGTATGACGAACGCGTTTGATAAAAGAGGACTCCCGTGAACGACTCCATGTCCATACCACATCTGATCCTGAACGCCAGTGGCGTGGTGCAGTTCGTGATGCTGCTGCTGATCATCGCCTCGGTGCTGTCCTGGGTGGTGATCTTTCAGCGCAGCTTCGTACTGCGTCGCGCCAAGCGGGCCCACAAGGCCTTCGAGGACCGCTTCTGGTCAGGCATTGATCTCAACGAGTTGTACCGAGAGACACCCGCGGAACAGGAAACCCAGGGTGCCGAACACGTCTTCCGCTCCGGCTTTCGCGAGTTCAACCGTCTGCTGCCCAAGACGCGTAACCCCCAGGCGATACTCGAGGGCGTTCAGCGCTCGATGCGGGTCGCCTGGTCGCGCGAAGAAGAGCGCCTGAATCTGCACCTGATCTTCCTCGCCACCGTCGCCTCCGCCAGCCCGTATATCGGTCTGTTCGGCACCGTTTGGGGCATCATGGGCTCTTTCCAGAGCCTGTCGATGACGCAGCAGGCCACGCTTGCCACCGTCGCTCCCTGGATCGCCGAGGCCCTGATCGCCACCGCCATGGGGCTGTTCGCGGCGATTCCGGCGGTTATCTTCTATAACCGCCTGTCTGCCTCGTCCAGCAAGCTGCTCGGTAAGTACGAAGACTTTGCCGAAGAGTTTCATTCCATCCTGCACCGCAACCTCCAGGGGCGCGGTGATCAGGATGCGGCCTGAGGGAGCAATGCCATGATGCATGGTCCGTTTCACCGTGGTGGCCGCAGCAAGCCGATGGGTGAGATCAACGTGGTGCCCTTCATCGACGTGATGCTGGTGCTGCTGGTGATCTTCATGATCACCGCGCCGATGATGACGCAGGGCGTCCAGGTCGAACTGCCCAAGACCGCCTCCAAGCCGATTGCCGATATCCAGGATCAGGAGCCGGTGATCGTCTCCGTTGACCGCGAGGGCAGCTATTTCATCTCAGTCGGCGACGACAAATCGGCCACCAGCCTCGAGGCCATCTCCGACAAGGTGATTGCCATTCTTGATCGGCGCCCCAATACGCCGGTACTGGTTCGCGGGGATCGCAATGTGCCCTATGGTCAGGTGATTACCCTGATGAGCACACTGCAAGTGGCCGGCGTCAGCGATGTCGGCCTGATTTCCGAACCGCCGCCTGCCGACAATTAAGGAGCACGCATGGCCAGACATGACTCCCGCGTGGGCTACGGCCTGCCGGTGGCCCTGGCGCTTGCCCTGCACGTCGGGGTCGTCGTGATCAATGTGCTGGAATTTCCGACCTCTGAAGAGGAGCCGAGCTCGGCGTCAGTGGTCAAGGCGACGCTGGTCAGCACCGAAACCGCAACCGACCAGGCGCAGCGTGCCGAGGCCGCCAGAGCCCGTGCCGCTAAGCGTCAGGCAGAGGAAGAGGCCGCCGCTGCTGAGCGCCAACGCCAGCAGGAAGCCGAACAGGCAGCGGCCGAGCAGCAAGCTCAGCAAGCGGCCGAACAGGCAGCGGCACGCAAGGCCGCCGAACAAGCACGCAGTGAGGCCGAGGCCGATGCCCAGCGTCGTGCCGAAGAAGCCGCCGCCGCCGAAGCCCGCCGACAGCAAGAGGAGCAGGCGCGCCAGGAGGCTGAGGCACAGCGTCAGGCACAGGCCGAAGCCGAGCAACAGCGTCAAGAGGAAGCCCGCCGCCAGGCGGAGGCCGACGCAGAAGCCAAGCGCCAGGAGGAAGCCCGTCAGAAGGCACAGGCTCAGGCTGAGGCCAAGCGCCAGGAAGAAGCCCGCCAGCAGGCCGAAGCTGAAGCCGAAGCAAAGCGTCAGCAAGAGGCGCGAAAGCAGGCTGAAGCCGAGGCCGAACGCAAACGCCAGGAAGAGGCTCGCCAGCAGGCCGAAGCCGAAGCTGAGCGCAAGCGTCGGGAAGAAGCCGCCAAGCGTGCGGCCGAAGCGGCCAGCAATAGCCTGGACAGCGCCATTGCCGGCGAGGAAGAGGACATCGCCAATGCTCGTCAGGCGGAGCAGGCCAGTAATAGCTTCCAGAACCTGGTGCGCAGCGCCGTCGAGCAAGCCTGGATTGTTCCGCCTAATCTGAGTTCAGGTGTCCAAGCGCTGGTGCGCCTGACGCTGCTGCCTACCGGCGAGCTGGTCAATACGCAGCTCGTCCAGAGCAGTGGCGATGCGGCCTTCGATCGCTCGGTCCTTCAGGCAGTAGAGCGCGCTGCGCCCTTCCGCGAGATGCAAGATCTGCCCCCTGCGGCCCAGCGCCGCTTTCGAGACTTTAACCTGAGATTCAAACCGGGAGATGTGCGCTGATGAAACGTTATTCGAGCCTGTGGTGCGGCATGCTGCTGATGATGATTGCCAGCCTTGCCCATGCTGATCTGACCATCGAAATTACCCAGGGCAGTGATCGGGCCACGCCGATTGCCGTGGTGCCTTTCGCCGAGCAGGGCGCTCAGCTGCCCACGGATATTGCCAGCGTGATCGCCAACGATCTTGAGCGCAGTGGTCAGTTCAAGCCCCTGTCCCGAGACAATCTTATCGCCACGCCGAGTGCCAGCAGCGAGGTCAACTATCGCGACTGGCGGGCGGTGGATGCCGATTACCTGGTGGTGGGCAAGGTCGGCACCGATGGCAGCATTCAGTACGAACTGATGGACGTCTACGGCCAGGAGCGCATGCTCGGCAAGGTCATCAATCTCGCCGGCCCCGATCAGTCGCGAGCAGCGGCGCACCGTATAAGCGACGAGATATTCGAGGCCATCACCGGGATTCGTGGTGCCTTCTCGACCCAGATCGCCTATGTCACCGCACAAGGGGTGGGCGAGAATATCCAGTATGGCCTGCAAGTGGCCGACGCTGACGGCTACAACAGCCAGCAGATCCTGTCCTCTGACGAGCCGATTCTGTCACCGGACTGGTCGCCGGATGGTCAGAAGCTCGCCTATGTGTCGTTTGAAACTGGACGTCCGGCCATCTATATCCAGAACCTGGCATCCAGTCAGCGGGTACGAGCCAGCTCTTTCGAGGGCATCAACGGGGCACCGGCCTGGTCCCCGGACGGCCGCAAGTTGGCCATGTCGCTCTCCAAGGATGGCCAGCCGGAAATCTATGTGATGGACATCGGCGCCGGCAGCTTTCAGCGCCTGACACGCAGCGACGCCATTGATACCGAGCCTAGTTGGGCGCCAGACGGCCAAAGCCTGGTGTTCACATCCGACCGAAGCGGCGGCCCGCAGCTATATCGCTATGATATGGCCAGCGGCGAAGCCAAGCGCCTGACCTTCACCGGCAACTATAATTCTCGTGGGCGCTTTGCACCTGATGGCGAGACCCTGTTCATGATCCATCGCGGCAGCCAGGGCTTCCAGGTGGCTAAACAGGACATGGAGACTGGCCGCTTGATCACCTTGACCGACTCGCGTGCCGATGAATCACCCAGTGTTGCCCCCAACGGCACCATGGTAATCTTCGCCACCCAGCAGGGCGGAAAAGGGGTGCTCTCGGCGGTCTCGGCGGATGGCAAGGCGTCTTTCCGGCTTCCCGCAGCTCAGGGTGATGTTCGCGAACCCGCCTGGTCACCGTTTCTGAATTAAACGATCATTTCGTTTATACCCTGCCAGTCACTGGCATCTTTCAAGGAGTCGAATATGCACGTTACCCCCTATGCCAAGCATCTCGCCGCAGCCCTTTCGCTGGTCGTCATGGCCGGTTGCTCCAGCACCGGCGGCACTCAGGACGGGTCCATGGCGGGCAGCGAAGGCGCCACCAGCGGCGGCGCTTCCAGCCAGGGCATGAACTCTGGGCAGGTCGGGTCCAGCAGCATGGGCATGCGGGATGGCCAGCAGGACGGCATTCCTCAGGTCCGCACGATCTATTTCGATTATGACCGTGACACCATCCGCAGTGAGTTCGAGTCGGTCATGGCTGCTCATGCCGAGTATCTGCGCACTCACCCCAACGCCTCTGTGGTGTTGCAGGGGCATACTGACGAGCGCGGCACCCGCGAGTACAACCTGGCCCTCGGCGAGCGTCGTGCCAACGCTGTCCAGCGCTTCCTGATGGTACAGGGCGTGTCTCCGTCACAGCTCGAGGTGGTCAGCTATGGTGAAGAACGCCCGGCCGTGCGGGGCAGCAGCGAAGACAGCTATGCCCAGAACCGCCGTGTGGTCTTCGACTACTGAGTCGCTACGGATCGCCTGCAGCCGATGGAGTGATACATGAAAGATGGTCTGTCGAGATTCACGTTGACGACCCTTGGCGCCGGGCTCTGCCTGGCGCTGCCGCCGCTGGTGAGCGCCGCGCCGGTGGTCGAGGATCTCTCGCAAGGCTCCGGTAGCTTCTATCAGCGCGCCGAAGTGCGCGAGGAGTCCGGAGGCAGCCTGGTGTTGTTTAACCAGGTGCAGGAGAACCAGGATGAAATCAAGCGGCTGCGTGGCCAGATCGAAGAGCTGCGCTATCAGCTAGATCAGCAGCGTCAGATGGCGCAGCAGCGCTATCTGGAGCTCGAGAAGCGCATTCAGTCCGGCGAGCGAGCCGCGGCCGCTGAACAGGCAGCGGCAACCGGTGAAGAAGAGGGCGCCAAGACGGCGACGAGTGAGTCTTCGGCCGGCAGCGAGCCAACCACCAGCAATGAAGCGCGAGCCGCCTATCAGGCCGCCTTTGCCAAGGTGCAGGCGCGGGACTTTCCTGCCGCCATCACTGCCTTCGAAGGTTTCGTCGCCGATTACCCCAACACCGGGCTGACCGCCAACGGTCACTACTGGCTGGGTGAGCTGTACTCGGCTCAGACGGAACTCGACAAGGCATCGGCGGCCTTCGAGCGAGTGATTCAGAACTTCCCGCAGAGCAGCAAGATGCCGGATGCCCTCTACAAGCAGGGGCTGTTGAGAGCGCGTCAAGGCAAGCCTGAGGAAAGCCGTGCCTTGCTAGAGCGGGTACGTAAGGAATTTCCTGACAGCAGTGCGGCGGGGCTGGCCAACGATTTCCTCAACCGGTCTGCGGGCTGACGCGATTGGCCCCTCAAGGAGCATCGATGAGCTGCAAGATCGATTATCAGGCGCGTCCTGATCTACTGGCGGGGCGGGTGATCCTGGTCACCGGGGCCGGCGACGGCATCGGCCATGCCGCCGCGCTGAGCTATGCTCGCCATGGCGCTACGGTGATTTTGCTCGGTCGGACGATCGCCAAGCTGGAGGCCACCTATGATGCCATCGAGGCGGCGGGTGGCCCTCAGCCGGCTATTTTTCCGCTGAATTTCGAAGGCGCCACGCTCAAGGACTACCACGACATGGCCGAGACGCTCGACAAGGAGTTCGGCCGCCTCGACGGTATCCTTCACAACGCGAGTCTGCTGGGGCGGTTGACGCCCTTCGAGCAGTACAACCCCGCGCTGTGGGAGCAGGTCATGCAGGTCAATATCAACGGTCCGATCTGGATGACACAGGCGCTCTTGCCGCTGCTAAAAACCTCTGACGATGCCTCGGTGGTCTTCACCTCCTCGAGCGTGGGACGCAAGGGGCGGGCGTTCTGGGGCGCCTATGCGGTTTCCAAGGCGGCGACCGAGAATTTCAGCGAATTGTTGGCCGATGAGCTGGAGAATGTCTCCAACATTCGCGTCAACACCCTGAATCCGGGTGCCACACGCACGCAGATGCGCAAGACGGCCTATCCCGCCGAGGACCCTAAGCGGCTGCGTACTCCTGACGAGATCATGCCGACCTATCTGTGGCTGATCGGCCCTGATAGTCAGGGGCATAGCGGCGAGCGCTTCGACGCTCAACCGCCGAAGGCCTGATATCAGGACACTGATCAGTGACCATCGCGTTGAAATACGCGCTCAGCGGTAAGGCTTAGAGGGGCTCTTCTCGGGTTCCTCTGAGGTTCTTCAAGGCAACATCTCAAGGCACAACCCCAAGGCACAATCCCAAGGCAAAACGACGATGGGCCTGGCTCCACGAGCCAGGCCCATCGTCGTTTGGGGTCGTGTCACCTGTTTCCGGCCTCGATCAGTATCCGAGGGCTCTGGCCAGTGCCGCGGGCGTGTCGAAGACATGATCCGCCGACCAGGCATGGATGTCCTCAACTTCGTCCAGATAGCCATAGCCCACAGCGACGGCGGTCATGCCGGCGGCGCGGGCGGCCTCGATATCTCGGCGATGATCACCGATATACCAGCATTCCTCGGCCGTGACGCCCAGCCGGCGCGCGGCTTCCCACAGCGGCGCTGGATCGGGCTTCTTGACCGGAAGATCATCGGCGCAGAGGAAAGCTCCCGGGGTAAGAGCCAGGGCCTCGATCAGGGGAGCGGCATAGGCGCGGGGCTTGTTGGTGACAATGCCCCAGGCCCGTGGCGATACGGCCCAGGCCGTGATCAGCGGTGCGAGCCCCTCGAATAGTCGGCTCTCGGCGGCCACATCCTGTCCGTAAGCGTCGAGCAGAAAGCTTCGGGCTGCATCATGCTGGGCGTGGTCGCGCTCGAGTCCCAGTGCCAGAGTGACCAGCGCGCTGCCGCCATTGGACACCTGAGCCCGGATCGTTTCGTAGGGCAGGGCAGGCAGGTCATGGTAGGCGCGCAGGGCATTGGTGGCCCGCGCCAGGTCGGGAGCGGTGTCCACCAGGGTGCCATCCAGATCAAAGAGCAGGGCACGAGGGGGCGTCGCTAGGCTCATGTCGTCTCTCGCCGGGTCTGGATCATGTAGTTCACCGAGACATCGTAGGCATCCAGGCGATAGCGACGGGTCAGCGGGTTGTAGGTCAGTCCGGTCTGCTCGCCGAGGTGCAGACCTGCGGCACGCGCCCAGCCAGCGAGCTCGGCAGGACGAATGAACTTCTTGTAGTCATGGGTGCCTCGGGGCAGGAGCCGCAGCACGTACTCGGCGCCGAGGATCGCAAAGGCGTAGGCCTTGGGGTTGCGGTTGATGGTCGAAAAGAACACCTGTCCCCCCGGCTTGACCAGGGTGGCACAGGCGCGAACCACGGCCGCAGGGTCCGGGACGTGCTCGAGCATCTCAAGGCAGGTGACAATGTCATAGGCCTCAGGCTGTTCGGCGGCCATTTCTTCGGCGCTGGCCTGGCGATAGTCGACCTCCACGCCGCTCTCCTCGCGATGCAGCCGGGCCACCGCCAGCGGCGCTTCACCCATGTCGATGCCGGTTACCCGAGCGCCACGGTGCGCCATGGCTTCGGCTAGGATCCCGCCGCCACAGCCGACGTCGATGACGCGCTTGCCCGCCAGGCCCGACCGGGCGTCGATGAAATCAAGGCGCAACGGATTGATCTCATGCAGCGGCTTGAACTCGCTTTCCTTGTCCCACCAGCGGCTGGCCAGGGCCTCGAACTTGGCCACTTCGGCGGCATCGACATTATCTCGATAGTCGGTGCCGGGGCGGGCGCTTTGGTCTTTCTGTGAGGTTTCCTCTGGGGTTTGATCTGGGGTTCGACCTAAACCTTGCTGTGGGGCGTGATGTGACGCCTGGGATTCACTGCTCATCTGATGCTTCTCCCGCAAAATGATCGCTGGCCACGCTGTGCAATAGCGTGGGCTAGAGTCGGTGTCATGGCTGTGGCTCCCTCGACGGTGCCGGGTTTAGCCGCAGCAAAAAAAGGTTAGTCAACGCTAGGCAAAGGCTCATTCAGGTCCTGGCTTAAACAGGACGCATGGTCCGCTCATACTGACGGGCCTCATGGAGCAGTGCCTTTCGGTCGAGTCCCACGAGTTCCCCAGCATCCAGGCGAGCGCTGCCTGCGACCCAGACATGGCTGACCTGACGGCTTTGTACGGCATAGACCGCCGCCGAAGCCGGGTGGTGTACGGGGACGCTGTTCAGGGCTTCAAGATCTACGGCGATCAGGTCGGCATCGAAGCCTTCGAGGAGCTGCCCCCGGCGTTTTTCCATACCAAGAGCCCTGGCGCTGTCGCGGGTGGCCATGGCCAGCGCCGCCATCGCCGGCAGGGCAGCGGCGTCACCGCTGACGCCCTTGGCCAGCAGGGCTGCCGTCTTCATCTCATCGAACATGTCCAGGTCATTGTTGCTGGCGGCGCCGTCGGTGCCGAGCCCGACGGTGATGCCGACCTTCTGGAGCCTGGCCACCGGGCAAAAGCCGCTAGCGAGCTTGAGGTTAGACTGGGGGCAGTGGATGACGGCGGTGTCGGTCTCACGCAGCAGCGCCAGGTCTTCATCGTCGACCTGGGTCATGTGCACGGCCTGAAAATGCGGGCCGAGCAGGCCTGAATCGAACAGCCGGCGCAGCGGGCGTTTGCCGTCTTTGGCGAGTCCCTGTTCGACTTCATCGCGCGTCTCATGCACGTGCATCTGGATCGGCAGGCCGAGCTGCTTGCGAGCCTCGCACAGTCTGCCAAGGCTAGCATCGCCGACCGTGTAGGGCGCATGGGGGCCGAAGGCCAGTGAAATCAGGGAGTGGTCGCTCAGGCTGGCCTTCAGCGCCTCGGTCTGGCGCACGCCGCTCTCAAAGTCTTTTGACCAGGGCGTGGGAAAGTCAATCAGCGGCGTGCAGAGCTGCGCGCGCATGCCTGCTTCTTCGACCACCGGTACAACGGCCTCCGGCGCCAGGTACATGTCGGCGAAGGTCGTGGTGCCTGAGGTGAGCATCTCGGCGCAGGCCAGCCGCGTGCCCGCCGCCACGAACTCGGGATTTACATGAGCGGCCTCTGCCGGCCAGATGTGCTCGTTGAGCCAGGTCATCAGCGGCAGGTCGTCGGCGAAGCCGCGCATCAGGCTCATGCCGGCGTGATTGTGGGCGTTGATCAGCCCCGGCAGCAGGGCATGATGCGTGAGGCGCAGGGTTCGCGCCGGACGGACGCACTGCGCGACCTCGCCGATCGGCCAAGGGCCGAGCAGGCGACCGGCATCGATGGCAATGGCATGGTCCTCGAGGGTCGGCAGGCCATCACTCATCGGCAGAATCCAGCGCGCCTCGATCACGAGCTCTACGTCACGCGGTGCGTTAGATGGCATCGCATCACTCCTTCGGTATGATGAGCCCATTCTACCCGCTCCTGCTGATGCTTGCCTGCCCCGGAGAGACCATGACTGCCCACCTGACGCCGATTCGCTGGTGCAATGACGACAGCCTCGAACTGCTCGATCAGCGCTGGCTGCCAAGCCGTCGCGAGACGCTGCGAATCGACAGTGCCGAGGCGGCCGCCGAAGCGATCACCGCCATGGTGGTGCGCGGTGCGCCGGCGATCGGCATTACCGCGGCCTATGGCGTCGTGCTGGCTGCGCGGCAGGCGTCGGGACCCGACTGGCCGGCGACGCTGGACGCCGCAATGGCAAGGCTTGCGGCATCGCGTCCCACGGCGATCAACCTGTTCTGGGCGCTGGAGCGCATGCGGGCGGTGGTCACGGCACACCGCCATGCTGTCGCGCCGCCGGTCGAGACGCTGCTTGAGACGGCCCGGGATATCCAACGCCAGGATCTTGCCGACTGCCTGGCGATGGGGGAATACGGTGCCGACCTGCTCGCCCGCGAGGCGCCGAAGGCGGTCATGACCCACTGCAATACCGGGGCACTGGCCACCGGCGGCCATGGCACGGCGCTCGGCGTGATCCGCAGCGGCTGGGCCCGGGGGCTGATTACCCACGTGCATGCCAATGAGACGCGCCCCTGGCTGCAGGGCGCTCGCCTGACAGCCTGGGAGCTTGCCGAGGAACGCATCCCCGTGACCCTGGCCGTGGATTCGGCAGCCTCGCTGCTGATGGCTCGCGGGGACATTGGCTGGCTGATCGTCGGCGCCGATCGGGTAACGGCCAACGGCGATGTGGCCAACAAGATCGGCACCTTGGCGCTGGCGGTACAGGCGCGCCATTTCGGCGTCAAGGTGATGGTGGTCGCACCGACCGGCACCTTCGATGCGAGCCTGGAAAGCGGCGCAGACATTCCCATCGAGACCCGCGACGCCCGCGAGCTGACCCACCAGGGCGAGCGTGCCGTGGCACCCGACGGTATCGATATTTACAATCCGGTGTTTGATGTCACCCCGGCCGGGCTGATCGATGCCATCGTCAGCGAAAAGGGCGTCATCGAATCGCCTAATCGGGCCAGCCTGGCGGCCTGGTTGGGAGAGGCCTCCCGAGGAGGCTCCGCCTGACAGTTGGCTATGCCATAATGCAGGGATTCGCTCATCGAACAGATGGTTACAGCAAAAGCTAATATTTAAAGTTGATATCTAAAAGGACTGCCATGATTCGCAAGGCTGTGTTGCCCGTCGCTGGTCTAGGTACTCGCTGCTTGCCGGCCTCCAAAGCCATTCCCAAGGAAATGATCACCATCGTCGACAAACCGGTGATTCAGTACGTGGTCGAAGAGGCTGTGGCCGCTGGCATCAAGGAAATTGTGCTGGTGACCCACTCGAGCAAGGGCGCCATCGAGAACCATTTCGACAAGCATTTCGAGCTGGAGACGACCCTTGAGGCCAAGGGCAAGCTCGAGTTGCTCGATGAGCTGCGTCACATCATCCCCGATGACGTCAAGATCATCAGCGTGCGCCAGCCCGAGCCGCTGGGTCTAGGCCACGCGGTGCTCTGCGCTCGTCCGGTGATCGGCGATGACGAGCCCTTTGCCGTCTTGCTGCCCGATGTGCTGGTCGACAGCCAGGGCCTTGATCAGAACGATCTGGCCGGCATGATCCAGGGTTTCGAGCATAGCGGCCAGTCACAGATCATGGTCGAGAACGTGCCCAAGGAGCTGACCTACAAGTACGGCATCGTGGCCCTCGAAGGCGATACCCCGGAGGCTGGTCATTCCGCGCCGATGGCAAGCGTGGTCGAAAAGCCCGCCGTTGAAGATGCGCCGTCGAGCCTTGCCGTGATCGGCCGCTATCTGCTGCCGGGCTCCATCTTCGCGCTGCTGGCCGAGACCAAGCCCGGCGCCGGTGGCGAAATCCAACTGACGGATGCCATCGATACCCTGATTGCACGTGAGGGCGTTCAGGCGTTCCGCATGCAGGGAGCCACCTACGACTGCGGTCATCAGCTTGGCTATCTCGAGGCCATCCTGGCCTTTGCCAAGCGTCATCCCAAGTTCGGCGCCGGTTTCCAGGAACTGATGCAACGCTACGTCGCCGAGGAATAAGCCATGCGCGTTGTCGTACAGGGAAGTGAACTTGCCGCCGCGACGGCTGCGGCGGCATTGGCAAGCGTGGGTCATCGCGTCACCTGGCAACCTCACGCCGGCCAGCCCTGGGTCGAGCTGGAACAGGCCGATTGGCTGACTCGTGAGCCGGAGCTGATCGCCCAGTTGGAGGCGGCCTGTCGCGACGGGGCCCTCACGATCGGCGACACCAAGGCCGAGTCGGCAGCTGAGCTCACCGAGATCGATATACTTTGGCTGGCCCTGGCCCCGGATCAGCGCTATGCGGCGCAGGCAGCCGTCGAGCAGCTCGCCGCCCGCCAGTCGGCGCCGCTTGTCGTGATCAACAACTCGACTTTCCCGGTCGGCGAGACCGAACGGCTCGAAGCGCTGATGGGCCATGCCGGCCAGGTCGCCGTGGCGTTGCCGGACATGCTCGAGGAGGGACGTGCCTGGCAGGTCTTTACCCGCCCGGTGCGCTGGCTGCTGGGCAGCGAGGATACGCGCGCCACGGATCAGGTGCGTGAACTGCTGCGGGCCTTCAACCGCCGCAGCGAAGTCTTCCAGTGCATGCCGCGACGTGCCGCCGAGCTGACCAAACTAGCCATCAACGGCATGCTGGCCACCCGCATCAGCTACATGAACGATATTGCCGGTCTGGCCGACACCCTGGGGGTCGATGTCGAGCATGTCCGTCAGGGTATGGGCGCGGATACCCGCATCGGCTATGAGTATCTCTATCCGGGCTGCGGCTTCGGTGGCCCAAACTTCTCACGGGACCTGATGCGTCTGGCAGACGTGCAGTCGGCCAGCGGCCGGGGCTCCGCGCTGCTAAGCCAGGTGCTCGATATCAACGAGCACAAGAAGGAGACCCTCTTCCGCAAACTGTGGGCCTACTTCCAGGGCCAACTTGAGGGTCGCACCGTGGCCATCTGGGGGGCAGCCTTCAAGCCAGGCACGGCACGCATCGACCATGCACCGGTGTTGCCCTTGCTCGAGGCGCTGTGGGCCCAGGGCGTCAAGGTACGCTTACACGACCCGGCCGCTCTTCATGCTCTGCGAGACCGTGTCGGCGAGCATCCGCTGCTCACGCTGTGTGAAGGTGACCCTTATGCGGCCTGCCAGGGGGCCGACGCGCTGATGCTGGTTACCGAGTGGAAATGCTACTGGAACCCGGACTGGCGCCTGCTCGGCAGCCTCTTGGGCGAACGTTTGATCCTCGACGGACGCAATATCTTCGATCCTGACTTCGTGGCAGGTCGCGGCTTGGTCTATCGGGGCATCGGGCGGCGTGCCAATCCCTGATTGCCGGCTGCTGGCACTGGTTCCAATCGGGAGCGGGCACTTTAAGCCTCAATCCTGCTCCAGCCCAGGCGGGTGTTGATGTCGGTATTGTTGGTGCCTGCCGTCAGCACCTTGATCAATACTTTGCCCGGACCGGTCGTCGGAATGGGAACCTCTCGATACTCAAGCTTGTCATATTAGCCGGTACCGGTAGTCACTACCGCTTTCATCATGTCGCTCATGAGCCCGTCCGTTATCTGCATGAATCGCTGCTAAGAACCAAAAAAACCCTCGCCGATGGCGAGGGTTTTGACGCGGGGCACATCTCGGAAGATGTGCTTGTCCGAAACGCGAGTTACGCGAAGTTCTGCGCGACGAAATCCCAGTTAAGGATCTTCCACACGTTTTCGAGATATTTCGGACGCGCATTGCGATAGTCGATGTAGTAGGCGTGTTCCCACACATCGATGGTCAGCAGCGGGGTTTGGCCGTGAGCGACCGGGGTGTCTGCATCGTCGGTATTGACGATATCCACGCCGCCGTCATCGGTCTTGATCAGCCAGGTCCAGCCGGAACCGAAGTTACCAGCAGCCTTGGCGTTGAAGGCTTCCTTGAATTCCTCGAAGGAGCCGAACTTGGCGTTGATGGCATCGGCCAGCGCACCGGTCGGCGCACCGCCACCGTTCGGGGACAGGCAGTGCCAGTAGAAGGTGTGGTTCCAGACCTGCGCTGCCTGGTTGAACAGGCCGCCGGAGGCAGACTTGATGATCTCTTCCAGTGACTTGTTAGCATCGTCGGTGCCGTCGGTCATCTGGTTGAGCTTGGTCACATAGGTCTGATGATGCTTGCCATAGTGATATTCGAGCGTCTCGGCAGAAATGTGCGGTTCAAGCGCGTTCATTTCGTACGGCAGGGCGGGTAGTTCGAATGCCATGATTTACTTACTCCTCGTCGGTCAAGGGAAGGTGCATCCACTCAAGTTCTGGAGCCCTCAAGAACATAATTCAAGGGGCGGGAGTCCAATTTGTCAGGGCGGATCCCGAACCTTTAATGAGATGCCAAAGGCATGCCAAGAAGATGCTTTAAAGGCCAAAAAACCTTACGATACCAAGCATCTGCGCCTATGTAGTATCGCCTCATCATAGCACTCTGGGGTATGCTCGCCAATGATCGAGGTTTATGCCTCAATTGTGGCCACTCCGGTCTTACTATCTTCTTACATTTTCTACCTGGCAAGGAGTCACCTATGGCCGAGCGCCCTGAGGAAGAGCGCCTGACCCACATCGTCCCGGATGTGAATGCCAGCCTAGGCGGCCAGGCTCGCTACGCGCCGCCAGCGCCAAGGCTATGGCCACTCTGGTGCCTGATTCTGCTGCTGGCGGGGGCCCTGGGCGGATTTGGCTACCTGGCGTGGCAGGAGCGTCTCAACCTCAAGGCGGATCTCCGCCAGTTGCAGGGTCAGCTATCCAACGTTCACGCCCGCTTCGATGGTTTCGATGCCAACCGAGGTGGCAACCTCGAGCGCTTCGAAAATGCCCTGGATGTCCTCGGCGAGGAGCAGGGCCAGTTGGTGCAGCGTCTCAACGAACAGGAAACCCAACTGGCGGACTTCCGCGACACGCTCTCCGGCAACGATGATAGTGACGCGCTTGTCGCGCGGCTCAACGCTCAAGCCGACCGCCAGGACAATCTGCAGGCCGTGCTTGACGCCACCCGCACCTCGCTGGACGCCCTCGAGAGCAACGGCGATGACGCCCGGGCGGCCTTGGCGGCACGCCTGGACGTGATCAAGAGCGACACGACGGCGCTTAATGATCGCCTGGACGAGGTCGCAGCAAAGCTTTCGCAAACCGAACAGCGCCAGTCTGCCCAAGAAGTGGTTTCCGCTTCGCTGATGAGCTCGACCCGCTCGCTCGAGACCGACCAGGACGCTCTGGCTGCGCGGGTCGATGAGCTGGCAACTGGCCGAGACGAGGCCGCCACGTCAAGAGAGGCCTTGTTGAAGCGTCTCGATGAGCATCGTGCCCAACTGACCGAACTGCGACAGTCGCAGCTGGCCATCAGTGCCCAGCTGGAATCGCTGGAGAGTCGCTAAGATGCGCTGGAGCCCTGGATGGCGACTATGCATCTTGAGCCTTGGCCTCACAGCTGCACCTATTGCGCAGGCGCTGGATGTGGAGATTGACGGACTCGACGGCCCGGCTGCGGATAATGTGGTGCTCTATCTCGACGCGATCGAGCCTTCCCAGTACCGCGAAGAGCGTCTGATGGCCAAGGTGCGCAATCAGACGCTTGAAGCCATGCGTGTGTATGGCTACTACGAGCCCAGTGTCGAGATCCGCTTCACGGGCGATCCCATCGATGGAGCCGAGCTTTCCATCACGCCGGGTGAACGGGTCAAGATTACCGTGCTGGAACTGGCCGTGACCGGTGATGCCGAGCAGGACGAAGCGTTCGATAGCGTCCTGGCGAACCCCGGGCTGGCCGTTGGCGAACCGCTGCTGCATGCCCCCTATGACAGCCTGCGCAGCAAGCTGTCGTCACTGTCTCTGCAGAGGGGCTACTTCGATGCGGATTTTCCGGATCGACGCATGGAGGTGCGCCCCTGGGAGCAGAGTGCGCGAATTTACCTGACGCTTGATAGCGGCCCTCGCTACCGCTTTGGTGACATCGTCATCAAGGGCAGTCAGATCGATGAAGACCGCATGCGCAGGATGCTGCCCTTCGCGTCTGGCGACCCGTACCTGGCAGGCCAATTGGCTCAGTACAACCAGCGCTTGTCGCAGAGCAACTGGTTTTCCTCGATTAGCGTGCGCCCTCGGCTGGATACCGCTTCTGATCTGGCACTGGAGCCGCCCTCGGGGCGGTCTCTCTCGCCCTGGTGGCAGGAGGCCGGTCTCGAAGGTGCTGTCGCCGCAACCGAGTCGGCCGAGGCCAGGCGCATCAACCAACCCGCGCTGATCGCTGCCGGCCGCCTTAACCCGGACCAGCGCCATGAAGTGCCGGTCGATGTCACCGTGGTGCCTGCCGATCGGCATCGCTTCGAGGTGGGTGTCGGCTATGCCACCGACGTGGGGCCCCGCACCCGGCTGTCCTGGACGCAACCCTGGTTGAACAGCGCAGGCCACAGCCTGACCAATGAGCTTTTCCTCTCGGCACCCGAACAGGAATTCTCCGGTGAATACCTGATCCCGCTCGAGAACCCACTGCGCGACAGCTATCGTATCGACTACGGGTTTCAGCAGGTCGACAACGAGGACACCCAGAGCCTGGAGATCTCGACGGAAGTGTCTCGGCGCTGGAAGTTCGACGACGGCTGGACCCAGGATGTGTTCGTGCGCACCACCTACGAGGACTTCACACAGGCCAGTGAAGACGACCAGGTGCTGCTGTATTACCCGGGCATCAGCTGGTCACGCACCCGCAGCCGCAACCCCATCTTCCCGACCTGGGGGGATCGCCAGCGCCTGTCGCTGTCCTACTCAGACACCACCTGGGGGTCAGACGCCACCTTCCTGCGGGCCACTCTCGATACCCAGTGGATTCGCATGCTCGGCGACGACAATCGCTTCGTGGGCCGTGTGGGCATGGGGGTCATCGAATCCAATGACTTCGACAAGATTCCCCCGTCGCTGCGTTTCTTCGCGGGTGGTGATAGCAGCGTACGTGGCTACGGCTATGAAAGCCTGTCGCCTGAAAACGCGGATGGCGAACTCACCGGCGGCCAGCAGCTGTTTACCGCCAGCCTGGAGGCCCAGCGCCGGGTCACGGGCGACTGGTGGGGCGCGGCCTTTGTCGATACCGGTAACGCTTTCAGCGCCTGGGGCGCCCCTGAACTGAAGACAGGGGCCGGCCTCGGCGTGCGCTGGATTTCCCCGGTGGGCCCGATTCGTTTCGATGTAGCGCATCCCCTGGATGACCCTGACAACGCCTATCGCATTCACTTCTCCATTGGCCCGGAGCTCTAAACCGGAAGGGACAAGACCGGAATGAACATACTCAAGGCATGGAGCCGGGCGCTGTTGCGATTACTGCTGTGGTTGCCTATCTGGCTTATCGGCCTGGTCCTACTCGTGATGGGGCTGGCCCTATCTCCCTGGGGCACCGGACTGCTGCTTGAGCAGGGGCAGTCGAGAGGCTTCTTTACCTATCGTGACGCCTCGGGAGCACCGCTTGATCACCTGGTAATAGAGGGGCTCTCTCTTGAGGCAGGGCCGGCCAGCATCGACGTTGAGCGCCTCGAGCTCGACTGGGCCGACGACTGCCTGCTCGATAGCAAGTTGTGCCTCGACCGTCTGGCTGTAGAAGGGGCGCGAATTCGCCTTGCCGCCAGCGAACCGAGTGCGCCCGAGCAATCCCCCACCGAGAGCGGGGCTGCACCAAGCATCTATGTCCCGTTCCCGATCGAGTTGCGCGACATCCTCCTCGACGATGTCGATGTGCGTCTTGCCGACGGCACGCACCTGACGTGGTCGCATTTCCAGACTGGCGCTTCGTTGGACGCTGGCACCCTGACCCTGTCGCCTACCACGCTGTCCGGCATGCGACTGGCTTTGCCCACCAGCGAGGGGCAGGCCCTGGCCCTTGAACAAACGGCCAGTGCGTCTTCGCCGCTGAGCGCCGGCGCGATCGACAGCGCAGGGAAGGTAGCCCGACAAACGCCACCGGTGACAAGCGATGCAACCGCATCCAGTGAACCTGCTGTCCCGCTGGCCCAGCGCGAACGCCTCTCTTTGCCGGAGATCACACTGCCGCTTGCCATAGAGGTGCCGAGCCTGATCATCGAGGATGCTGCACTCACCGGGCCGAGCACTTATCGCATTGATCGTCTGGCGATGAGCCTGTCAGGGCAGGGCAGCGATATCGAGATATCGCCCCTGACCCTTGCCATGCCCGAGGCCGATGCCCGCCTCGAGGCCAAGGTCACGCTGCGCGATGACTATCCGCTCGAGGCAAGTCTCAATGGCCAGGTCAAGCAGTTGGCCGCCATGCCGGCGCTTGCCGGTGAACGGCTCGACCTGCGCCTTGACGGCAGCCTGGCCGCTCTGAAGGTATCGCTGGCTGCCAAGGGGCCGGCGACCGCCCAGCTCGATGCCAGCCTCGACGCCCTGGCCCCCACCTTGCCGTTTGAGCTCAAGCTCGAGTCCGACGCTCTGCAATGGCCCTTGTCCGGTGCCACGCCCGCCGCTGACACCCCCACCGGCGCGGGAACGAAGGTGGAGCCTTACCGGTTGACTGACCTCAAGGCGCGTCTGGAGGGGAGTTTGCTCGACTATCGCCTGGCCCTGTCGGCCGAGGCCTCGGGTCCACAGGTTGCGCCCACCCGGCTGGCAGCGACCGGTACCGGCGATGCCGAGCACTTTGCCTGGCTGCCGCTATCACTGAAGAGCGGTGACGGCGCTCTGATCAGCAGGGGTAACGTCAACTGGGCCGATGGGTTGACACTCGATGCTACCGTCAACTTGGACGGACTCGATCCCGGCGCCTACACCACTGCCGTGGCCGGCCGCCTGGACGGCGATGCCACCCTGAGCTTCGTGCAGGCAAATGACGGCTGGCGGCTTGGCGTTCCGGAGCTTGCCATCGACGGCACGCTCAATGACCTGCCGGTCTCTCTGTCGGGCAGCCTCAGCGGCAACAGCGACATGCGCTGGAACATCGAGCGCCTGGATCTTCGCCAGGGCGAGAACCGCCTAACCGCCCAGGGCCAGATTGGCGAACAGATGGACCTGTCAGGCTCGCTTCAGGCGCCGGGACTCAACGCCCTGTCACCGGATCTTGGCGGCACCCTGCAGGGCGACTTCCAGCTTAGCGGTAGCCTGGACACACCCGCTCTGGCGCTGGATCTGAGCGGTGAGCGCCTGGTCTTTGCCGAAAACCGCCTCGGCGCCCTGACGCTGCGTGCCCGCACTCAGGGGCTCGAGGATCCTCAACTCGACCTCACACTGGATGCGGAGCGCCTGGAGGCCGGTGGGCAGCGGTTATCGCGTCTGACGGTCGGCCTCGACGGGCGACTGTCCGCGCATCGGCTGACCATCGAGGCAACGGCCGGGCGAGGCATGCCGCTGTCCCGGGCCGGCCTGACGCTCGAGGGCGGACTCAACGCCGACCGCGATCGCTATCAGGGACAGCTGATGCCGCTGGAAGTCGATGCTGATGCCGGCACCCTGCGCCTGGACGAAGCCCTGACCTTCGATGTCGACATGGCCAAGGCTGCCGCCAATCTCTCGCCGTTCTGCCTGCGCCGCGAGGAGGGAGGGCGCCTGTGTAGCACTCAGCCCATCGATGCATCGGCGCAGCAAGGGCGTGCCACACTGCAGCTTACTGAGCTGCCCATGTCGTTACTGGAGCCATATCTGCCCGTTGGCTGGAAGGCAAGCGGTGACAACAACGCCGACGTAGTGGTCGCCTGGCAGGACCAGGGCAGCAGCTGGTCACTTGATGCCAACCTCGACAGCCGCCTGGCCATCGAGGCCCAGGATGCCTTTGGCCAGCCCGTCACGCTGCCTACGACCCAGCTGACGCTTAGCGCCAACGCCACCCCTGCGGCCGCGAATGTCGAGCTCAACCTGGGGCTTGAGCAAGGCGGCAGCGCCAACCTGACGCTGCGGATCGATGACCCCCAAGGGCAAGGGACACTGGAGGGACGTCTGCAGCTCAAGAGCCTGCAGCTCGCACCTTATCGACCGCTGGCCGGCGATATGGAAACCCTTGAGGGTAGCCTGAACGGCAATATCGCGGTGGGCGGCACCCTGGCCTTGCCCAGACTGACCGGCGACCTGACGCTCGATTCGCTGCAAGCGAAGGGCAGCGGTATTCCGATAGCGGTACGCGATGGTGAATTGGCGGTTCGCTTGCGTGGCGACAGCGGGCAGATCGAAGGGGTGATCCGCAGCGACCAGGGGCGTTTGGACATCCAGGGTGACGCACGCTGGCCAAGTCCTGATAAATGGGAGCTGGCGATGTCGCTCAATGGTCAGGAAGAGCCATTGCAACTGGACATCCCCGATATAGGCCGACTGCGTATCGCCCCGGATATCAGCATCAACGTGCGGCCTGAGCTGCTAAGCGTGCGCGGCCAGGTCAAGGTGCCCTGGGCGCGCCTGGAGATCGGCCAGATTCCGCCGTCGGCCACCAGTCCTAGCCCTGACGAGGTCATCATCACCCGCCGTGACGAACGCCGAGCTCGCCGCGAGGCGACGCGAGCCGAGCAGGCCGGCACCGGCGAGAATACCGCCGACGCACTGGCCTCGGCGGGTATGGCGACCAGCATCCAGGTCGAGCTTCTGCTGGGCCCTGACATGGACCTCAAGGCCTACGGCCTGGAAACCGGCCTGGACGGCCGCCTGCAGGTTCGCCAGAGCAGCGGCCCCGTTCAGCTGTTCGGCGAAGTCAGCCTCATAGGCGGCCGCTTCCGCGCCTACGGCCAGGACTTGAGAATCCGTCAGGGCCAGCTCCTGTTTAGCGGGCCCGCCGATCAGCCGCTGTTGCAGTTCGAGGCGATTCGCAACGAAGACAAGACCCAGGACGGGGTGATTGCCGGCCTACGAGTCACCGGTTCGGCAACGGCGCCCAGCCTGTCGGTGTTCTCCGAGCCCGCCATGGAAGAATCTCGGGCCTTGTCCTATCTGCTGCGGGGGCGCGCACCCAATGATACCGAATCCGACAACAGTGCCCTGACCTCGGCATTGATCGGGCTGTCGCTGTCTCGCACCGGCGGTGCCGTGGGCCAGATTGGCGAGGTCTTCGGCATTGGCGACCTGGCCCTCGATACGGCCGGCAGCGGCAATGAGTCCGAGGTCGTGGTCAGCGGGCAACTCAGCGACGATCTGCGTGTCAGCTATGGTGTCGGGGTATTCGAACCGATTGCCGAACTGACCCTGCGCTACACACTCTGGCGCAATCTATACCTCGAGGCCGTGTCTGGCGCCGCCCAGGCCGTTGACCTGGTGTATAGCTTCAGCCTCGGCAAGGCGGCCTCCAGGCAATGAGCCGGTTTTCCTCACTATTTCACAAGGTCTTTCATAAGGTCTTTCGTCATCTCAAGGAGCTCAACATGCGCCATGCCGACAAGCAGCAACCCGTCAGCCCGGAACGTGCTCTACCGGGACGTGACACACCGCTGAGCATTAGCGGTATCCATCATGTCAACGGCGCCGCCATGTGCCCGCCGTTTCCGGAAGGCAGCGAGGACATCGTTCTTGGGCTCGGCTGCTTCTGGGGCGCCGAGCGACTGTTCTGGGAGCTGCCCGGTGTCCTGGTCACGGCAGCCGGCTATGCCGGCGGCTACACGCCCAACCCGACCTACGAAGAGACCTGCAGCGGCTGGACGGGCCATACAGAGGTGGTGCGGGTGATCTACGACCCGGCCATTATCTCACTGGAGCGTCTGCTGCGCGTCTTCTGGGAAGCCCACGACCCCACTCAGGGCATGCGCCAGGGCAATGATATCGGCACCCAGTACCGGTCGGCGATCTACGCGACCAGCGCTGCTCAACGCCAGGCGGCCGAGCAGAGCCGTGAGCAGTATCAGCATGCCTTGAAGGAAGCCGGCGGGGGAGAGATCACTACCGAGGTCGCGCCCCTGGAGGCCTTCTATTACGCCGAGGAGTACCACCAGCAGTATCTGGCGAAAAATCCCAATGGTTATTGCGGCCTGAAGGGAACCGGCGTCAGTTGTCCGATCGGCTAGCCACGAAGGTGGGCCAGTGAGTCGCAGGGCCTGCCGAGGCCCAGTCGTCAAGCTGCCTGGCCACGCGGCGCAACAGCCAGGAACTCGGTCGACCATGGCGGGACTCGATGAAACCGACGTGCCCGCCATGCCGGGCAATCTCGACTCTCACGGAATCCGCGGGGGTGGGAAGGCGCTCGAACAGATCGCCGGGCATGAACGGATCGTCGGCGGCATGCAGCATCAGCATCGGCAGCTCGATAGTGCCGAGCAGCCGACCCGCTGATGCGCGGGCATAGTAATCGCTAGCTGAGCTGAAGCCATGCAGCGGTGCCGTGACCTCGTTATCGTAGGCCCAGAAGGTGTCGAGCTCCTTGAGCTGATGCGGTGTAAGGGCGATCGGCAAGGGCCCCAAACGCATTTTTGCCGCAATCTTGCGCTTCAGATCCTTTAGCAGGTGGCGCTGATAGACCTTGGCAAAGCCACGATTCAGAGCGTCGGCACTGGCGGCCAGGTCCAGTGGAGCGCTGATGACGATTGCGCCAGCCAGGTCGAGGCCATCGCCTCCCTGCTCAGCCACCAGCTTGGTCAGCATGTTGCCCCCCAGCGAAACGCCGGCGGCTACCTTCAGGGCGTGGGGATAGCGCTTCGCCAGCAGGCCAAGGACCCAGTAGGCATCGGCGGTATCGCCGCTGTGGTACGCCCTGGGCAGGCGATTGGGGGCCTTGCCGCAGCCACGAAAGTGCATCAGCACGCTGCGCCAGCCAAGCCGCGCAGCGGTGGCCATCAGCCCTTTGGCGTAGGGGGACTGGACTGATCCTTCCAGGCCATGAAAGAGGATGAACAGCGGGGCGTCAGCTGCCTCGGGGGCGGGTCGGCCCCAGGCCAATTCCACGAAATCGCCGTCCGGTAGATTGACGATCTCCGTTTCGAAGGCCAAACGCGGTGCCGGCAACATTCGCGGCAGCAGCGTCTGCAGGTGGCGGTTGGCAAGCCCTCTGGCAGGGCGAAAGTCGGCGGGAACGATGGTGCGTGACATGCCTGCCTCGCGAGTTGGGAATACCCCCAAGCTTATCGTGCTTGAGGGATGCTGCAACACTTCTCGCTGGTCAGATGACCGGTGTCAGGTTCTCGGCCCCCTGGTCGGTCACCAGCACGTTGTCCTCGATACGTACCCCGCCATGGGGGGCCAGTGCCTCCACCGCGGCCCAATCGATATCGCTTCCGGCGGGTGTTTCACGAAGCGGATCCAACAGCATCGGAATCACATAGCAGCCCGGCTCCATGGTCACCACCATGCCGGCTTCCAGCGTTCGCGTTAGCCGCAGCGCCGGGTGCTCGGCAGGCGGCGGCAACGCCGTTCCGTCTGAGGCCTGCCGGCCGGCCACATCATGAACCTGAAGGCCCAGCAGATGCCCCAGTCCATGGGGGCAGAAAGCCCGAGTAATGCCTTGTTCGACAGCCGCGGTGGCACTGCATTTAATCATCCCCAGGTCACCGAGCAACGCCCCCAGTCCTTGATGCATTTGAGCATGCAGCGTCGGATAGTCGACACCGGGTCCCATGGCCCGGATCAGGTCCTGCTGGATCGTGGTGACGCCCTCGATCAGGCCAGCGAAGGCGTCGCTGGCATCGCCGCCGGCCCAGGTGCGGGTGATATCGGCCGAGTAGCCACGGTGGCGATGCCCGGCATCGATGAGCAGACTGTGATGATCAGTGGCAGCGGCGAGCTCATAGTGCTGGTAGTGCAACACAGCGGCATGCTGATTGACGCCAACGATGCTTTGATAGGGTAGATCTGATTCGCGCTGACGACTGGCGCCGAGGTAGGCGAGCTGGATATCGAGCTCGGCACCGCCGTCGAAGAAGGCGTCACGAGCGGCACGGTGACCAAGCCCGGCACGCCGGTTTGCCTCGCACAGGCAGTCGATCTCGTAAGCGCTCTTGCGCACGCGACCCTCGTCCAGGGCTTGAGTTAATGCCGGCGGGTTGAGCTCGGCGCCCAGGGTTCGGGCGGTCTCGGCATCGACGTCGCCAAGCACGGCAAAACGACCGGCAGGCAGGCGTGGCGGCGTTGGCGTGGCCACGCGCTCTACGGCAAAGGCTTCAACCCAGGCTTCTTCTGGCAGCTCGGTGCCCAGGTGCCAGAAATCCGTAGGCGCATGCAGCTGAAGACTCGGGGTCTGTCCTGGACGCACCAACAACCAGCTGTGATCCAGACCCTGCAGGGGTACCCAGTGCATAAAATGGCCGTAGGTGGCAAAGCTCGCGTGTTGATCGTCGGCGAAATGACGCTGCGGATGGCCGCTATAGAGCAATACGCCATCGAAACCCTGTGCCGTCAGCAAGCGGTCGTAGGCGGTCTGGAGTGTCTCGAGGTGGGCAAGTTGCTTGTGTTCAAGCGTCTCTTTCATGATGTCACTCATATTGGGTGTCCATGTAGGGGGCGAATCAGACCGCCGCCGCATCAAGGGTCGACCAGAAGTTCTCGAGACCGCTTTGGCGAGCCTCACGATGACGATAAAGCCTAACTTCCAGAGAGATATCCCAGTGAGACGCGCCGGCGCGCATCAGTTGCCCCGTTGCCAGGACGTCACGCGCGACTCGCTCGGGTAACCAGCCAAGCCCATGGCCCAGGCATACCAGTTCCTTGACGTTGCTGCTTTGAATACTCTCGGTCAGCACGTTGAAGTGGCAGGCCTGAGGCTGGCGAACCAGATGATCCTCGATCGCTGCCTGCATCAGCCCCCGAGCATGATAGGCAATCAGCGGTTGGGGAGCGCGTCTCTCTCCTGGCAACGTGAACCGGGGTTTCCCGAAACCGTCCGGGATGGTGACGGGCACCAGCCGCTCGGCACCGATGACTCGATGCTCGAAGGCCGTCATGTCGAGTTCCAGAGGCGTGCGCCCCTTCGGCCAGTAGCAGGCCGCCAGATCGCACTCACCGCGCTCCAGTGCCTGGAAGTAGTCGGCGGCCAGCCAACCGGTGGCACGCAGGTAAGGTTGTAGGGGAGGCTGCCCCATCTCATCCAACCAGCCGCTCAAGAAGTGCGATAGCAGGCTCTGGGGTGCTGCCAGCAATAAGCGACGTGACTGCGCCTCATCCAGGCGCGTTATACGATCACGGGTAATGCGTATCCGCTCGGTGGTCTGCTCGCACAGCGCAAGAAATTCCTCGCCTGCCCGCGTCAGCGACAGCGGCAGAGTCTGGCGGTTGATCAGCGTCGTTCCCATTTCCTCCTCGAGCAGCTTGATGCGGCGCGAGAAGGTTGGCTGGGTGACGTTCTGCTCATCCGCAGCCCGCGAGAAATGTCGCGTGCGGGCCAGGGCAATGAAGTCTTCCAGCCATCGTAATTCCATAGCGTTCCTGTCGTGTGAGATGCCGTATCGTGTCTATCCGCGCAGCAAAGCGAGGCGGCAGAAGCCGCCTCATGACTCACAGACGGCCTTCCTCGACACCATGGCAGGCAACCCGGGCACCGTCCTCGACGTCTATCAGTGCCGGCACTTCCTGGCGGCAGCGCTCGTTGGCATGTGGACAGCGGCCGTGGAAGACACACCCCGTTGGCAGGTTCACCGGGGTCGGCACCTCACCCTGCAGTCGGATATGCTGAGGGCGGTCATCTTCCAGTCGCGGGATCGCCGACAGCAAGGCCTGGGTATAAGGATGTCGCGGTTTCGCAAAGAGGGTGCCGGTGGGCGCAATTTCACACACCATGCCCAGATACATGACCGCCACCCGAGTGCCGAAGTGCTCGACCACAGCGAGATCGTGAGTGATGAACAGGTAGGTCAGGTTGCGTTGCTGCTGCGCTTCCATCATCAGATTCAGCACCTGGGCCTGAATCGACACATCCAGCGCCGAGATCGGCTCATCGGCAACGATGAACTCAGGATCCACGGCCAGCGCTCGGGCAATGGCGATGCGCTGCCGCTGACCGCCCGAGAACTCATGACCGAAGCGCGACCCCCAATCAGGATCGATGCCCACCGAATCCATGACGTCGCGCACCTGGTCACGCACGCGCTCCTTTGACCAGTCCGGGTGGTGCAGGCGAATCGGCTCTTCCAGCGTCTGCTGGATAGTCATGCGCGGATTGAGCGAGGCGTAGGGGTTCTGGAAGATCATCTGCATGCGCCGGCGGTAGGGCAACAGTTCCTTGGCGGACAGGTGATCGATGCGCTGTCCGTCATAGTGGATCTCGCCTTTACTCGGCGACAGAAGCCCCATCACGGTTCGCGCCACTGTGGACTTGCCGCAGCCAGATTCACCCACCACGCACAGCGCTTCACCGCGGCGGATGTCGATATCAATGCCATTGATGGCATGCACGTGTTCCTGCTCACGGACCAGCTTGCCGCCCCTGAACTTGAGCTGCTCGAGGAAATCGCCAGACAGCGAGAAACGCTTGTAGAGATTGCGAATCTCCATCAGCGGTGCAGCGGTATCGTTTTCCCGGTTACCGGCGGCCGCCGCAGGAGCCTTGGAATCGTGCTGGGACACGGCGGCGGTCATAGGGTCTCCTCCCGCGAGTCGCGTTGTTGTTGATTGACTAGCTCGGCGACCATGTGGCAGGCCACCCGGCAGTTGCCCGAATCGACAAAGCCCGGGACCTTGTCCAGACAGGCCTTGCGAGGCTGGCCGCTGGCATCGTTGACGAAGCTACAGCGCGGATGGAAGGCGCAGCCGCTGGGCAGATTCGAGAGCGACGGCATGCTGCCGGGAATCTGATTGAGTCTCGATCCCGGGGTGGCCATCTGCGGCAAGGCGTTGATCAGTCCCTGGGTATAGGGATGCTGCGGGTCGTTGATGATCTCGCGGGTTGGCCCCTGCTCGATCACCCGGCCGGCATACATCACCAGCATGCGCTGGGTGACCTGGCTGACCACGCCCAGATCATGGGTGATCAGCACCAGACCCACGTTGTGCTTCTCGCACAGGTCAAGCAGCAAGTCCATGATCTCGGCCTGGATGGTCACGTCCAGTGCGGTGGTCGGCTCGTCGGCGACGATGATATCCGGGTCTAGCAGCAGGGCGATGGCGATGATCACCCGTTGGCGCATGCCACCGGAAAGCTCGTGGGGATACTGATCGAGGCGCGTCTCCGGCGACGGGATCTGGACCTGATTCAACTTGTGCAGGGAAATCGCCCGGGCCTCTCGGGTCGAGATACGGCGATGGGCCTTGAGGCATTCGACCATCTGTTCACCGATCGAGAGCACCGGGTTCAGGGTCATCATCGGATCCTGAAAGATCATCGAGATGCGGTTGCCGCGGATGCGACGCAGGCCGCGATCCTTCATGCCCGACAACTCTTCGCCGTCGAAGGTGATGCTGCCGCCAGCGATATAGCCAGGCTTGGCGATCAGGTTCAGCAGGCTGAAGGCCGCGACCGACTTGCCTGCACCGGACTCGCCGACGATGCCCAGTCGCTCGCCGCGATCGAGGGTAAAGCAGACGTCGCGCAGGGCGCGCACGTCGCCGCCACGCAAGGCGAAGCGGACGTCGAGGTTATTCACTTCCAAGAGTGCCATGGGTGACTCCTCAGCCCTTGTAGAGACGTGGATTGAGGACATCGCGCAGCCAGTCGCCCAGCAGGTTGATGACCAGCACGAGAATGACCAGCACCGCGCCCGGGATCAGGGTGATCCACCAGGAGCCCGACTGGATGTAGTCGAAGCCGGACTTGATCAACGAGCCAAGCGAGGGGTGCGTCTCCGGCATGCCGAGCCCGAGGAAGGACAGCGCGGCCTCGGAGATGATGGCGTTGGCGACCTGGACGGTAGAGATAACGAAGATCGGCGACAGGGTGTTGGGCAGGATGTGGCGGAACATGATCCGCCGACTCTTCAGGCCCATGACCCGAGCGGCATCGACGTATTCCTTGCTGCGCTCGGCCAGCACCGAGGCGCGCACGGTGCGGGCGTACTGCGGCCATTCGGCCAGGCCAATGATCAGCACCAGCAGCGGTACCGCGTACTCGCTGAAGGTGGCACCGCCGAAGATCGCCTTGACCAGAGCGCCCACGATGATCGCCACCATCAGGGTCGAGAAGGACAGCTGGATATCGGCCAGGCGCATCAGAAAGGCATCCACGCGGCCGCCCAGGTAACCGGCCATCAGGCCGAAGCTGACGCCGATGGCGGCCTGCATCAGTACCGCGCCAAAGCCGATGATCAGCGAGACCCGCGCACCATAGAGAATGGTCGACAGCAGGTCACGCCCCTGAGCATCGGTGCCCATCAGGTACTGGGGATCGGCGCCGTCGATCCAGAAGGGAGGAAGCTCCGAGGCCAGGATATCGATCTGGGCGAGATCATAGGGGTTGGCCGGCGCCAGCCAGGGGGCGAACACGGCGGCGATGATCAGCACCGCGAAGAGCACCAGACTCAGCTGGGCCACCAGGTCGCGCTTGAAGCTATAGAGCAGGTAGGAATCGCGAAAGCGTGCCCACCTGCCGGGAACGATTGTGTCACTCATGGCGTTCTCTCTCATGGCAGTCGGGCTCAGGCGGGCTTGCCGGTGAGCTTGACGGTGGGGTTGACCAGGCCGTAAATCAGGTCGACCAGGGTGTTGGTGATCACGAAGATCAGGCCGACGATCATTAGATAGGTGACGATCAGCGGAATATCCGAGCGCTCGATGGCATCGAGGAACATCAGCCCCATACCCGGCCACTGGAAGACCGTCTCGGTGAGGATGGTGTAGGCCACTAGAGTGCCGATCTGCACCCCACCCACGGTAATCACCGGCAGCATGGTGTTCTTCAGCGCATGCACGAAGTAGACGCGGCGCAGTGAGATGCCTTTGGCACGCGCGAACTTCACGTATTCGGACTGCAATACCTCGAGCATTTCGGCCCGAATCAGACGAATGAACAGGGGCAGCATGATCGAGGCCAGCGAGATGGCCGGAAGCACCAGGTAGGTCAGGCCTTCAAGAGAGCTGAAGTTGGTGTCCCAGGTACCAAACACATGCACCGGGTTGCCGCGGCCATAGGCGGGCATGCCCCCGTCTGTTGACAGCAGATCGTTGAGCCAGGCGCCCCAGGCCGTGTCGACGGGGAAGGGCGTGAACTCGACGCCGATGGCAAACAGCTGGATCAGCACGATGGCGGTCAGAAACACCGGGATTGAGATACCGACAATCGACACGCCCATGAAGGCCCGCGACAGCCAGGCTCGGGGCTTGATGGCGCTGTACACGCCGACCGGCACTGACAGCAGCACGATCAGGAAGGTGGTCGCCGCTACCAGCTCCAGGGTGGCGGGGAGGTGGCGCATGATCACCTGAGTGGTCGGCTCGTTGAAGATGTACGAATAGCCGAAGTCGAATTGGGCGGCGTTCTTGGCGAAACGCAGATACTGGACGAAGAAGGGGTCGTTGAGCCCTAACTCCTCACGCAGCTCCGCGCGCTCGCTTTCGGGCACGGACTGTCCGACCATCTGCTGGATCGGGTCGCCCAGGTTGTCCTGGATGGCGAAGCTGATCACGCTGATGACAAACATCACCAGGAAGGCGTGGAACAGTCGCTTGATCAGAAAGGCAATCATGGATTGCGTCCTGTAGGCATGCGGTCGTTAGCGCACGGCCACAAGGGCCGTACGATGACAACGGGATCGGCAAACGCCGGCCCGACGCGGGCCGGCACGGGAGGCGAGGGTTATTCCTCGATCACCAGGTCCCCGATATAGGGGAAGTTCATGACGTTGAGGATCGGCTCGATATCGACGTTTTTCGCCGAGGCCCAGGCCAGATCTTGCCAGTGCAGCGGAATGAAGGCGGCATCGTCGTATAGCGCCTTCTCCACGGCCTGGAGCATCTCGGCACGCTTCTCTAGGTCGACCTCGACGTTGGCCTCGGATACCAGGGCATCGAGCTCCGGATTGCAGTAGTTGCTGGCGTTGTACTGGCCAGCACCGGTCTCGGCATCCGGGCACTCGGTGAGATACTGGTAGAAGTTCGCAGAGTCCTCGGTGTCTGCGTGCCAGCCGATCATCATCATGTCGGCGGCGCGGTCGTCGAACTCGCCCCAGTACTGAGCCTTGGGCAGGGTCTTCAGATCGACGGTCACGTTGATGCGAGCCAGCATGGCAGCCACGGCCTGGGCGATCTTGGCATCGTTCACGTAGCGGTTGTTGGGCGCCATCATGGTGATGCTGAAGCCGTCCTCATAGCCTGCCTCGGCCATCAGCTCCTTGGCCTTCTCCACGTCATAGCGTGGGCTCAGCTCATCGTTATGGCCGGCATAGCCAGCCGGTGAAAGCTGAGCCGCCGGGGTGGCGAAGCCTTTCATCAGGCGGTCGGCGATGCCTTTCTGGTTGATAGCATAAGCAAATGCCTGACGCACGCGGGGGTCCTTGAACGCCTCGACGCGATTCTCGTCCATGTGGAAGATGATGATCCGGGTGCCGGACATGGTTACCAACTGGACGTCTTCGTCGTCGCGGATGCGGTCCAGGTCGTTAGGCGGTACCGGGGCGATGAAGTCGACGTCGCCGGAGAGCAGGGCGGCGACACGCGTGGCGTTTTCGCCAATCGGGGTCAGCACGACGTTGTCGACGTTGCCCGGGGAGGATTCGTCCCAATAGTCATCGTTACGCTCGAAGTCGATGCGCACGCCCTGCTGGCGATTGGAGACCTCGAAGGGACCGGTGCCGGAGAGATGGCGAGAGGCGTAGGAGTTGCCGTTCTTGACGATTTCGTCCTTGGGGTCGCCGTCTTCGTCCGTGCCGCTGTAGAACTGGCTGTCCAGCGGGAAGATGTAGGTCGCGAGGTTCAGCAGCAGCGGGTAGGGCTCGGTGGTGGTGAACTCGATGGTGGTGTCATCGATCGCCGTCACGCTCTCGACCGGCTCGAAGATCGCCTTGAAGTCGGGACTCTGTTTCAGGCGCTCGACAGTGAAGACCACGTCATCGGCGGTAAAGCTGTTGCCGCTGTGGAAGGTCACGCCCTCACGCAGCGTCATGCGCATGGTGGTGTCGTCGACCTGCTCCCACGAAGTGGCAAGACGGGGCTCGAACTCAAGATCCTTGGTCCAGCGCACCAGAGGGTCGAAGGTCATGTGCGACAACTGCAGGATACCGCCGGAGAGCTGCTCGTGGATGTCCAACGACACCGGGTCGGCGTCATAGGCCATGCGCAGGGTGTTTTCCGCACTGGCAGTCGCGGGCAGCAGGGCAGCACCCACGGCGGTGGCCCCGATTACGGTGGCCAGCAGAGTTTTTCGAAAGATCATGTAGGTCCCCAATTGTGGTTGTTATCGACTGTGTTATGCCGTTGTTATGCAGCCTCGCGGGGAGCGAGGACTCTAAACACCTTAGACAGTCGTTTGAGGGCCAGACAATCGAAATTATGACAGGCGTCATTCGCTGGCTGAATCAGCCAGCGATTGAGAGGAAGCAGGACAGGGGCTTCAATCAGCCTGATCGGCAGGCACCAGGCGGTCGACACGATACAGCTGCGGTACCTGATCGAGGCCCTCGACGGTGCACTCGAGGTCGGTCACGCGACCATCACTCAAGCCGTAGACCCAGCCGTGGACGGCCAACGGTTGCCCACGCTGCCAGGCGCGCTGGATGATCTTGGTGCGACAGAGGTTGTCGACCTGCGCCTTGACGTTGAGCTCGCACATGCGGTCGACCTGCTCCTCGAGGGGAAGCGCCTCCAGGGTTTTACGGTGACGGCTGTATAGCTCCCGTACACTGTGCAGCCAATAATCGACGATGCCGCATTCACCACCGGTCATAGCAGCCTTGATGCCCCCGCAGCCGTAATGACCCACGATCATGATGTGCTTGACCTTGAGCACATCGACCGCGAACTGCACCACGGATAGGGCGTTCATATCGTTGTGATGCAACAGGTTGGCGACATTGCGGTGAACGAAGACTTCGCCCGGTGGCAGATCGATGATTTGGTTGGCCGGTACGCGGGAATCCGAGCAGCCGATCCAAAGATAGTCGGGGTTCTGTTGGTCGGAGAGCCGCGCAAAGAACTCGGGGTCCTCTTTCTGAACGCTCTCGGCCCATTCGCGATTGCGCTCCAGTAGTTTCTTCATCTCATTCATCATCGTCGAACCCTCATCGATGCGGCTGCTGTATAGGGCGCGTCTTTTACCCTGTGATGCCATGGCGGTCAACGCAGGACCTCCCGGCACCTGTTCATCACTGTTATCATCCCTGCATCGCTTTTATGCTTCCAGTATTCAGGAGAACATCGTGTCCCAGTTCGATTACGACCTCTTCGTCATTGGCGCAGGGTCTGGCGGCGTTCGCGCCGCTCGTACGGCCGCGGCTGCCGGTGCCCGTGTTGCTATCGCGGAAGACCGCTATCTCGGCGGTACCTGCGTCAATGTGGGCTGCGTACCCAAGAAGCTTTACTCCTACGCGGCGCACTTCCAGGAAGCCTTTCACGATAGTGCCGGCTTCGGCTGGCAGCTGCCACAAGCTCCGCGCTTCGACTGGGCGACCCTGCGCGACAACAAGATCGAGGAGATCAAGCGCCTTAACGGTATCTATGGTCGCCTGCTCGATAATGCCGACGTACGCCTGATCAATGGCCGCGCCACGGTGACCGATGCCAACCACGTGGAAGTTAACGGCGAGACCTTCAGCAGCGAGAAGATCCTCGTCGCCACCGGTGGCTGGCCATGGGTACCGGATTTCCCGGGCAACGAGCATGTGCTCAATTCCAATCAGGTCTTCGATCTCGATCGTTTTCCCGAGCGTTTCCTGGTCCTCGGCGGCGGCTATATCGCGGTTGAGTTCGCCAGCATCTTCAACGGCCTGGGCAGCGAGTCCCATCTGGTCTATCGCAGCGGGCTCTTCCTGCGCGGCTTCGATCATGAGGTTCGCGAGTTCACCCGCGATGAGATGGCCAAGAAGGGCGTTAACCTGCACTTCGAGACCAATATCGAACGTATCGATGCTCAAGGGGACGCCTACCTGGTGACTCTGACCAATGGCGAGACGCTCGAAGTCGACGCCGTGCTGTCGGCCACCGGGCGCAAGCCTCACCTCGAAGGCCTGGGGCTCGATAAGCTCGACATCGCACTCGACCGGGACGGCAAGATCGCTGTCAATGAACGCTTCGAGACCTCGACGCCATCGATCCTGGCGCTGGGCGACGTCATCAGCGGTCCGGAGCTCACACCGGTCGCGCTGGAAGAAGCCATGCAGCTCGTTCAGCATCACTTCGGCGACAGCACGCCCAAGCCCCTGGATTACCCAAGCATCGCAACGGCGGTGTTCTGTCATCCCAACATCGGCACCGTCGGGCTCTCCGAAGAGGAAGCACGTGCCGAGTATGCGGCGATTCGCGTCTATGCCGCCGACTTCAAGCCGATGAAGCATACCCTGTCCGGAAGCGACGAGCGTTGCCTGATGAAGCTGATCGTTGATGATGCAAGCGACCGTGTGCTCGGTGCTCATATGGTGGGCGAAGAGGCAGGCGAGCTGATTCAGGGCATCGCCATCGCCGTGCGTGCAGGCCTGACCAAGGCTGATTTCGACGCCACCGTGGGCATTCACCCCACTGGCGCCGAGGAATTCGTCACCATGCGCAGCGTGACACGCACCTGATCCATGACGCTCATATGATCCGCGCGCACCATCACTGATGGGTGCGCCATGACCTGGGCCATCCCGAACGCGGGATGGCCTTTTTGTATGTCGACGTTGAACCTGTCTCTGCTGAGCTGGGCTAAACTGGATCAGTATGTCTACATGCTGGCAGGCCGCGCCATGCAGGGCTTGCCGCGCGGTCATAATCTTAAATTATGGATTTTGCGCATCGTGATAAAGGCCCCTTTGATCTGGTCATAACCCTTTGTTATGATTATGCGCAAATTCGCCAATAGCGAAGCATATCTATGAACGTATCGACGCAGCCTTTCACGACCTCCGCCGAACTGGCACGCCCAAGCGTTGCCGATGCCGTGGTGGGCAATGCCAAGACATCGCTGTTCATCCGCAAGCCGAACCCCGATGACGGCTGGGGCATCTACGAGCTCGTCAAGGCCTGCCCGCCGCTAGACGTCAATTCCGCCTATGCCTACCTGCTGCTGGCCACCCAGTTCCGCGACAGCTGTGCCGTTGCGACCAACGAAGAGGGCGAGATCGTTGGCTTCGTGTCCGGCTACGTGAAGAGCAATGCGTCGGATACCTACTTTCTGTGGCAGGTCGCCGTGGGTGAGAAGGCGCGCGGCACGGGCCTTGCCCGTCGCCTGGTGGAAGCCGTGATGAGCCGTCCTGAGCTTGTCGATGTGCGCCACCTCGAGACGACCATCACCCCGGACAATGCCGCGTCCTGGGGCCTCTTTACCCGCTTGGCAGATCGCTGGCAGGCACCGCTCAACAGCCGGGAATATTTCTCCACTGACCAGCTCGGTGGCGAACACGATCCCGAAAACCTCGTACGTATCGGCCCCTTCCAGCCCGATCGTATCTAAGTTTCCGCGCACATTTCGGTAACAGCCTGCTGGGATCATTGGCAGCGGGCTGATTGCTTTCGCGTCCAGATTTTTTCTTTCCTCACTATTTACTCGGTATTTATCACAAGGAGGTCAACATGCAGACCCAGATTTTCGAACAGATGGAATCAGAAGTTCGCACGTATTCGCGCTCTTTCCCGGTCGTGCTGACCAAGGCGCAGGGCGCACGCCTGACGGATGAAGACGGCAAGGTGTATATCGACTTCCTGGCCGGTGCCGGCACACTTAACTATGGGCACAACCACCCGAAGCTCAAGAAAGCCATGCTGGAATACCTGGCCGATGACGGCATCGTTCACGGTCTGGACATGTGGACCAAGGCCAAGCGTGAGTACCTCGAAACCCTCGATGAGCTTATCCTCAAGCCGCGCGGTCTCGACTATAAGATTCACCTGCCGGGGCCGACCGGCACCAACGCCGTCGAGGCGGCGATTCGCCTGGCACGCGTGGCCACCGGCCGCCACAACATCGTAACCTTCACCAACGGTTTCCACGGCGTCACCATGGGCGCGCTGGCTACCACCGGTAACCGCAAGTTCCGTGAAGCGACCGGCGGCATTCCGACACAGGGCGCCGCCTTCCTGCCCTTCGACGGATACCTCGGTGAAGGCGTCGACACCCTCGATTACTTCGAGAAAATGCTGGGTGACAACTCCAGCGGCCTGGATATTCCTGCCGCCGTCATCATCGAGACCGTGCAGGGGGAGGGGGGTATCAACCCCGCGGGCATCGAGTGGCTCAAGCGCCTCGAACAGATCTGCCGTGACCATCACATCCTGCTGATCGTCGACGACATCCAGGCTGGCTGTGGCCGTACCGGCAAGTTCTTCAGCTTCGAGCACGCTGGCCTCAAGCCGGACATCGTCTGCAACTCCAAGTCACTGTCCGGTTTCGGCCTGCCGTTCGCCCATGTGCTGATGCGCCCCGAGCTCGATAAGTGGAAACCCGGCCAGTACAACGGCACCTTCCGTGGCTTCAACCTGGCTTTCGCTACCGCCACCGCTGCAATGCGTGAATTCTGGAGCGACGACAAGCTTGAGCGTGACGTGACCCGCAAGGGCCGCATCGTCGAACAGCGCTTCCAGGAGCTGGCAGCGTGGCTGACCGAGAAGGGCATCCCGGCCTCCGAGCGCGGCCGTGGCCTGATGCGTGCCCTGGACGTGGGTACCGGTGACATCGCCGACAAGATCACTGAAGAAGCCTTCAAGCGCGGCCTGATCATCGAGACCAGTGGCCATGACGGCCAGGCCATCAAGTGCCTGTGCCCGCTGACCATCAGCGACGAAGATTTGCTGGAAGGGCTGGACATCGTCGAAGCCAGCATCAAGCATGTATTTGGGTAAGTCGACGCCGGCCACCCGATAGCATGATGGCAGCGCCACGGGAACCCGGCGATACCGGGTTCCTGATCAGTATTCCAACAGAGGAAGTTCGCAATGATCGTTCGCAATCTCGAAGAAGCGCGCAAGACAGATCGTCTGGTGAAAGCCGAAAACGGTAACTGGGATAGCACTCGTCTCTCGCTGGCCGACGACGGCGGCAAATGCTCCTTCCACATTACCCGCATTTTCGAAGGCACCGAGACCCACATCCACTACAAGAACCACTTCGAAGCCGTTTACTGCATCGAAGGGGAAGGTGAAGTTGAGACCCTGGCCGATGGCAAGATCTGGCCGATCAAGCCAGGCGATATCTACATCCTCGACCAGCATGACGATCATCTGCTGCGTGCCAGCAAGACCATGCATCTCGCCTGTGTCTTCACGCCGGGCCTGACCGGCAATGAAGTGCATCGCGAAGATGGCTCTTACGCTGCGCCGGACGACAACAGCTGATCAGCTGTTAGCCCGTGTACTAGACGTGCCTATACGGCATGCATGAAAAAAGCCCCGATGAGTGAATCATCGGGGCTTTTTGGTTTCTAGCCATCGAGTCGACCGGGCCGGGTTAGGTCGGTCCGCGCTTGATCCATCTGCGATTGAGGGAAAGCTCAGGGCGCCTTATCGAAAGACAGAGTCACTTCGCCAAGGGTCACGCCGAACTTCGACATGTTGGTCCGGTTGATCAGGCGGCCATCCGGCTGCAGATACATCCAGTCGTCCATAGTGAAGGTCAGGTTCCGGCCGCCCACAACAACTTCCAGCGGATAGTTCATGTGGAAAACATGGCCATACTGCGTTGCCTCCACGTCGCCCTCGACGTCGCTGGCCTGGCCAACCCAGCGATGCTCGTCGACGCGCTCGAAGGTCCAGACGCGGCGGTCGGTTTCGCCATTGGCATACTGGAAGCGTTCATCAAGGGTCAGCGTATCTCCCTCGACGGTGCCGATGATGTCTACGGTAAAACGCCGCTGCACTTCGCCTGAGTAGTCCTGAACCATGCCCCAGGCACGGGTATCGCCTTCGAAATACTTGGCAATATCCAGCCTCGGCTCGCTACCCGCATAATCCTCGACGTCCACGCCGGCACAGCCCGTCAGGGCAAGGCCGAGAAACGCAAACGCCCAAAGGTGGTATCGCTTGGCAAGATGACGCATGCATTCCTCCTGATATAAAAGGTCATGGCGTTGAGAGTCGTGCCATGGCGGCGAGTTCAGTGGCAAACGTAAAAGAAGGGCGGTTGCGCTACTGACTCAGGACGGCGCAACATCGGATATCGAGACCGGAAGCGCTGCGGCCCTCGCTTTACTCAACGCTGGGGACCCGATGACCTGATTAGAACTGCGGTGCGTCGAAACCGGCGGGTTCATCGGTATAGACGCATACGTTGGCGTCTTCGATGTCGCCATCCGGAGATTCCACCTGCGACTGGAAAAACGCCTGGATTTCATGGCGCTGGCAGTGTGCTTCAAAGGCTTCACGATTGGCCCAGACTTCATGGAACACGATCGGATAACTTTCCCCCTGAGCAAAGGGGCTCTCGATCTGACGCGTCACCGTGTAGCGCAGACAGGCATCTTCACGGTGCGCATTGGGTTCAAGGCCCTGTAGCGCCTTGAATGCGGCATCTTCGCGGCCGGGCTTGGGCTTGAAACTGGCGATGCAATAGATCTTCTGTGACATACGTGACTCCTGGAGTATGAAACCGGACACCGACGCTCCCAGCCGCTGATAGCCGCCGGAAATCAACCTACGGGTGTTATACCAGAAATGCTATAACGACCGGCCTAGCTTAATTGCTGGGCAAACCTGATGAAACATGGCCGCGCACGGCATATCTGGCCTGAAACCCGCTTAAAATGCCGCGTCTTCCTCGGCGATTATGCCGTCACGCTTGAGCTGACCCTCGATCATGGCAAAGTCGGCCCGTGCAGCGGATATCTTCTTGATATGGGCCTGACGGTTGTTGCCGTCATCTTCTTCCCATGCCTTTTCGGCGAGCTCCAGCGCTTCCTTGGCCTTGGCCAGGTCATGCAGGGAATATTCAGCGCTCATCGTTAGTCTCCTGTTATGAAAGCCGCGAACGGTAGCACTTGCTGCCACGAGTGTCGATTTGACTGGCAAGCGAGGCCTCAAAGCAGACGAGAAGCCCGTATCCAGTCAGCCACCAAGGTTACAGTGGTCGCCGATCTATAGCTTAGGCGGTCGGCAAGCCTGTCACTCATGACTTGGCGCCACAGCCACCCAACCGAACACTTCGCATAATATATATTATGTTAAATTGAATATGCGGATTCAAGGAAACTCGAAACTATTGTTCCCTTTTTGCTGTAGGTGGCTGGCCATTTGGTCGTCATACTTACATCATTGGACTCTTATAACATCTTCCCTGTGCCGCCTCGATGCCTTATGGCGTAGCGGGCATGGTTCTTGTCGACGCTTCTCGGGAACAAGCTATGAAAACCACAATACGTCTCGTCATTGTCGTCATCGTACTGACGGTGGCTCTGGGCAGCATTTTCGGGTGGAAGTACCTGAAAATGCAGGAAATGGGAGCAAAGAACTCACAAGCCCAACCACCGTCGCCCGTCGAAGCGGTCACCATTGAATCTCAATCCTGGCGCCCGGGGTTGAGCTCTGTCGGCTCCCTGCGCGCCATCAACGGTGTCGAAGTGGCCAACGAAGTGGCCGGCGTCGTCAGTGAGGTGGCCTTCGAGTCGGGTCAAAGCGTCAGCAAAGGCGATGTGCTGATTCGCCTCGAAGACAGCGTCGACCAAGCCGCGCTTGCCGCGCTGGAAGCACAGGCGCAGCTCGCCAACGAGACCTACCAGCGGTATTCCAACCTGCTGCCGCGTAACGCAGTGTCCCAGTCTCAGTTCGACGAAGCCCGAGCCAACTATCAGGCTGCCCGTGCCGATGCCGAACAGCAGCGCGCTCAGCTCAACAAGAAAACCATCCGCGCCCCCTTCGACGGCGTTGTTGGCCTGCGCCAGGTCGACCTGGGCGAATATATTGCCGTCGGCACACCGATTGTCGACCTGAACATGCTCGACCCGATCCACGTCGACTACAGCGTGCCGGAACGCGCACTGGACCAAGTGGCTGCAGGCCGCGGCATCGAGCTGACGGTCGCTGCGTATCCTGAGCGCGTCTTCGAGGGCGAGATTCTGGCCATCGCGCCCTCGATCAATGAATCGAGCCGTACGCTCAATGTCCGTGCCCAGCTCGAGAACGCCGACGGCGCGCTGCACCCGGGCATGTTCGCCGAGGTCAGTACGCTGTCGGCCGATACCCGTGATGTCCTCACCCTCCCCCGTACGGCGCTGTCCTTCAATACTTACGGCGACTTCGTGTTTCGGATCGTCGAGAATGATCAGGGCCAGACCGTCGCGTCCCGACAGCAAGTGACGACGGGCAGCACCCGGGGCGATGTCGTCGAGATTACCGACGGCCTCTCTGAAGGCGATCAGGTCGTGGCTACTGGCCTTCTGCGCCTGCGCGATGGCCAGCCGGTCAAGGTGGCCAAGCAGGATGCGCCCGAGCCGCAGGCGACGAATGCTGATGAGGAGGCGCAGGGCTGATGAAATTCACCGATATCTTCATCCGGCGACCGGTGCTCGCCACCGTGATCAGCCTGCTGATCCTGCTGGTTGGCGTGAGGGCTGCCATGGATATGGAGGTTCGCCAGTATCCGGAGCTTGAAAGCACCGTGATCACGGTGACGACGTCCTATCCGGGGGCCAGCTCTGAACTGGTGCAAGGCTTCGTGACCACGCCCTTGCAACAGGCCGTTGCCGAAGCCAATGGCATCGACTTCATCGAATCGACCAGTATTCAGGGTTCCTCGACCATCGAAGTCAACATGGAGCTCAACTACGATGCCAATGCTGCTCTGGCCGAAGTACAGGCCAAAGTGGCCAGCCAACGCAGCGTACTGCCAAGCTCCGCTGAAAGCCCGGTCATCGAGTCATCGACCGGTGACAGCACCGCGCTGATGTATCTGGCGTTCTATTCAGAGCGCATGGAAGTGCCGCGTATTACCGATTACCTGACGCGCGTGGTGCAGCCCAAGCTTCAGGCGCTGCCTGGGGTCGCCAAGGCACGCAGCTTCGGCCAGAGCATGGCCATGCGCATCTGGCTCGACCCGCAGCGCATGGCGGCCTTGAACGTCAGCCCCAGCCAAGTCATCGATGTCCTGCAAAACAATAACTACCAGGCCGGGGTCGGCAAGACCCGCAGCGAGTTCGTGGTCATCAATTTGACCACCGATACCGACATCACCGATCCCAGTCAGTTTGAGGACCTGGTGGTGCGTAACGATGGCGGCGACCTGGTGCGCCTGAGAGACGTGGCGCGTACCGAACTGGGTGCCGAAAACTATAACAGTACCGCCTGGTACAGCGGGACGCCCTCTACCTTCATGGCCATCGAGCAGGCGCCCGGTGCCAACCCGCTGGATGTCGCCACGGCCGTTCGCGACACCCTCCCGGAAATCCGCCGCCAGCTGCCGGCGGGCCTCAAGGTCGTGCTGCCCTACGATGCCTCGGAGTTCATCGATGATTCCATCAATGAAGTGGTCAAAACCCTGCTCGAAGCCCTTCTGATCGTATTGGTGGTGATCTTCCTGTCGCTCGGTTCGTTCCGCGCGGCTTTGGTTCCTGCGGTAGCGGTGCCGCTGTCGTTGATCGGTTCGGCATTCGTGATGCTGGTGCTGGGCTTTTCGCTCAACCTGCTCACGCTTCTCTCGATGGTACTGGCCATCGGCTTGGTGGTGGATGACGCCATCATCGTGGTCGAAAACGTACACCGACATATCGAGGCCGGCGAATCCCGTTTCGATGCGGCCATCAACGGCGCACGGGAGATGGCGGTGCCAATCATCGCCATGACTACCACTCTGGTGGCGGTCTACGCCCCGATTGGTTTCATGGGCGGCCTGGTCGGCTCACTGTTCACGGAATTTGCGTTTACCCTGGCAGGTGCCGTGGTCATTTCGGGCATCGTCGCCCTGACGTTATCACCGATGCTGTCTGGCAAGGTGCTGAAGTCTCACGGAAAATCATCGCGCTTCGAAAAAGGCGTCGAGTCTACCTTCGATGGCTTGTCCAACGGCTATCGAGGGCTTCTGACACGCACCCTCGAAACCGTGTCGGTGCCGGTGGTGTTCGCCACGGTGGTTCTGGCCTCGATCTACTTCATGTTCATCACCAGCCAGAACGAACTGGCTCCGACGGAAGATCAGGGCATTATCTTCTTCCAGGGCACCGCACCGCAGACGGGCACCCTCGAGTACCTGGAGCGCTATGCCAATGACATCCAGGCCCGAGTGGAAGGCATCGACGGCTACAAAGAGTCGTTCATGATCCTCGGCGGCACCAGCGCCGACACTGTGTTTGGTGGTTTCAAGATGGCGCCCTGGAGCGAACGGGATGTCTCGCAGATGGAGGTCATGCCCCAGCTGCAAGGCGCCCTTTCCCAGGTGACCGGCTTGCAGACTGCCGCCTTCGCGCGTCCTTCCCTGCCCGGCTCCAGTGGCGGCTTGCCGGTTCAGTTCGTGCTGACGACCGGCAACAGCTATGAAGAACTCAACGCCATCGCCGATGATCTGCTCGGACAGGCCATGGGCAGCGGCAACTTTGCCTTCCTGCGCAAGTCGATCGACTTCAACCGCCCCAACACCCGTATCCTTGTCGATCGTGATCGGGTGGCGGATATCGGCCTGACCATGGCCGATGTCGGCCAGGCGCTGTCGACGCTGCTCGGTGAAGGCTTCACCAACCGGTTCAGCATGGACGGACGCAGCTACAAGGTCATTCCTCAGGTCGAGCAGCAATACCGTCTCGACGCCTCGATGATCGACAACTACTACATCGAAGCCGATTCCGGGGAGCAGGTGCCGCTTGGTAATCTGGTGCGCTTCGAGGACAGCGTGGAACCCTCTAAACGCAGCCAGTTCCAGCAGTTGAACTCGGTCATCCTCGAGGGCGTACCGCGCCCCGGTGTGACGCTCGGCGATGCTCTTGGCTGGCTCAACCAGACAGCCGCCGAGA
The DNA here is from genome assembly GCF_030553075.1 of Halomonas sp. I5-271120. Taxonomy (NCBI): domain Bacteria; kingdom Pseudomonadati; phylum Pseudomonadota; class Gammaproteobacteria; order Oceanospirillales; family Halomonadaceae; genus Halomonas; species Halomonas sp. I5-271120. Next base: position 3,524,537 of record NZ_CP130701.1, on the reverse strand, counting down.
GCCTGCCTCCGGCTTACTCGGTCGACTACAAGGGGGAATCACGGCAGCTGATGAATCAGGGCAGCGCCCTGATATTGACCTTCTTCCTGTCGCTGATCGTCATCTACCTGGTGCTGGCCGCACAGTTCGAGAGCTGGCGTGATCCTCTGATCATCCTGGTCTCGGTACCGATGTCGGTAGCCGGCGCCATGACGTTCATCACCCTCGGGGTCTCGAGCCTGAATATATACACCCAGGTGGGCCTGATCACCCTGATCGGGGTCGTGGCCAAGAATGGCATCCTGATCGTCGAATTTGCCAACCAGTTGCAGCATGAGGAGGGGCTCAACAAGCGTGACGCGGTCATCGAAGCCTCGGCGATTCGCCTGCGCCCGATCGTGATGACGTCGGTAGCGCTGATCGTTGCCATGGTACCGTTGCTGATAGCCACTGGTGCTGGGGCGGTCAGCCGTTTCGATATCGGCTTGACCATCGCTTCCGGGCTTGGCATCGGCACTCTGTTCACCTTGTTCGTGCTGCCGGCGTTCTACCTGCTGCTGGCCCGCGATCACAATGCGGCCAAGGATGCCGGCGCCGAGGCAACGACAACGTCGTGAACGTGCAGGCACCGGGGTCCTCCCGGTGCCCACATGGCGAGTGCCTACATGGACAGTCTCGTCATCACTCCTTATCATCGCTGGACTCTTCTCGAAGCTCGCTGAGAGAAGTCTTAACATTCCGGCGGTGGCTAGGGTCGGATACCAACGACCGGTGAAAGGTGCAGGAGAAAGATGGGCAATCGCTATTCATGCCTGGCGGCATTAGTGGGACTCTCGCTTCTTGCGGGTTGTGCCTGGTCGCCACAGGCCCAGGAAGAGGCGCATGCCAAGCTGGCCACCACGGCCCAGCTGGATGCGCATTTTACGCAGCTGGAAGCAGCGGTTGACGGACAGTGCGGTGGCCAACAGGAACGCTACGCCCAACAGCAGCAGCGTCTCGACGGAGTGGATGCCGACATCCGCGAGGTGGGAAGTCTGCTGCGAGGGCTGCGCGCTGATCTGGCGCAAGCCAAACGCGAACCCGAGACAGTGATAAAGGACTGCGCTGTCGATTCGGATATCGGCAACAAAGAGCTGCTGGGTCGCTCCGAATGGATAGGTCTGCCAAGCATCGCCACCTACCTCCAGGCGCGGATCGACTCAGGTGCCGACACCTCGTCACTCTCGGCCCGCGAGATCACGCCCTTCGAACGCGATGGCGATAACTGGGTCAAGTTCAAGCTTGCCCTGGAGGCCGACGATACCGTGGTCGATGCCGTTCGCGACAAATGGATCGAAGCGCCCATTGAGCGCCGCGTGCGGGTGCTGCAGTCCAACGGCGAGGCCTCGCGCCCGGTGATCAGCTTGCTGATGACGCTGGGCCCGATTCGCGAACAGGTCGAGTTTACCCTGAGTGATCGTCGCCAGCTCAGCTATCCAGTGCTTCTGGGGCGGCGCTTCATGATGGATATCGCCGTCATCGACGTGGCCGAACGTTATCTGCACCCACGGCCGGAGTTTCCGGAAGGTGCGCCCGCTAGCGAAGCGTCCGCCGACGAAGCTCGCGACATCGATAGCGCCGAGACGCCTGACCAGGGCTGACCCCTTCCCTTTCGCCTGTCATCATCACCCGCCGCCATGCCGGTGGGTGATGTCTTATTTGAGGACTGCGTATGTCACGTCTGCCCTTCTATCTACTCGTCGGCTTTCTGCTGATCGCCGGCATTGCGCTCAGCGTGCATCGTCACGTTGCCTTCGAGGTACCCTGGACGCCAGGCGAACAGCGCCAGGTCTGGGAGGTCGAGGCTCAGGTCAACTTCTCTGCGCTGGGTGATCCCGTTATGGTTAATCTAGCGCTGCCATCCACTCAGCAGGGTTACCGGGTGCTGACCGAGAACACGGCCTCATCCGGCTATGGTCTTGCCTTCCTCGAAGACCAGGGAAGCCGTCAGGCCCAATGGTCGATTCGCGACGCCATTGGCCCACAGCAGCTTTACTACTCGGTACAGCTGCTGGTAGCCCCCCAGGCGGTTAATCGTGAGGCCAAGCCACCGCCCCTGCCCCGCGAGATAGCCTGGGAGCGTCCCTTCGATACCGCGGCTAGTCAGGTCATCGAGCGTGCCCAGCAGCGCTCCGCGGATGCCGTCACCTTTGCCCGCGAGCTGATTCGGGATTTCACCGGCGACCGTCAGGGCGAGAATTCTCGCCTGCTGCTGACCCAGTTCGAGCGCACTCCACTGCTGGTGCGCCTGCTCAATGAGGCCGGCGTGCAAGCCCGCGAGGTCAGCGGCCTTGCTCTCGACGACGGCCGGCGCCGCCAATCTTTGCAAAGCTGGCTGCAGGTGTACAGCGATGACGGCAGCGCGGTGCTCTTCAACCCGGTGACCGGCGAACAGGGCAAGCCCGACAATCTGTTGCTTTGGGAAGACCGAGGCGGGGCCGTACTCGAGGTACAGGGCGGTACCAACTCCCGCGTCAGTTTCTCGATGATTCAGCATAATCAGCCGGCCTCCACCGCGGTGCGCAACCAGCTGGCCGAAGACACCCTGATCAACTTCTCGATTCATAGCCTGCCGCTCGAGGAACAGGCGCTCTTCCAGACCATTCTGCTGATCCCGATCGGTGCCCTGGTGGTAGTTTTCCTGCGGGTGCTGGTGGGCCTCAAGACCTCGGGCACCTTCATGCCCGTGCTGATCGCCCTGGCCCTCATTCAGACCACCCTACTCACTGGCCTGATCGGCTTTCTGTTGGTGGTGACCGTGGGGCTGGTGATCCGAAGTTATCTCTCTCACCTCAACTTGCTGCTGGTGGCGCGAGTGTCGGCGGTGATCATCACGGTCATCGCCATCATTTCGGTTTTCTCGGTGATGTCTTATCGCTTCGGCCTCAATGCCGGCCTGACCATCACCTTCTTCCCGATGATCATCCTGGCCTGGACTATTGAGCGGATGTCGATTCTCTGGGAGGAGGAAGGCCCCAAGGAAGTGCTGATCCAGGGCGGTGGCAGCCTGCTGACGGCGGTGCTGGCGTATCTGGCGATGAACAACCCCTGGGTGCGCCATATCACCTTCAACTTCCTGGGCGTGCAGCTGATCCTGATGGCGTTAATCCTGCTGCTCGGCAATTACACCGGTTATCGGCTTCTGGAGCTCAAGCGCTTCAAGCCGGTGACGGAGGATTGAGCCCATGTGGACGACTCCCGGTAAGTTGAGAGACAAAGGCATCATCGGCATGAATCGGCGCAACATCCGCTATATAGGCCGTTACAACAGCCGCAAGCTCTATCCGCTGGTCGATGACAAGCTCAAGACCAAGCTGCTGGCGCATGAGTACGGCATCACCACACCGGCTTTGATCGGTACCGTGAGCACACAGTTCGAGGTCAAGCACGTCACCCGAATCTTGCAGGGGCATCCCGGTTTTGTGATCAAACCGGCCAAGGGGTCCGGCGGCAAGGGCATCCTGGTCATCGAGCACGTCGATGGCAGTGCCTACATCAAGCCCAGTGGCGCCCATCTGGGCCGCGAGGATATCGAACGCCATGTTTCCAACATCCTCTCCGGGCTCTATTCCCTGGGCGGGTCACCGGACGTGGCGGTCATCGAATCACTCATCAACTTCGATGACACGCTGACCCAGTACACCTATGAGGGAGTGCCTGACATCCGCGTCATCGTGTTTCAGGGCTATCCGGTGATGGCGATGATGCGTCTGTCCACTGCTGCCTCCGATGGCAAGGCCAATCTCCACCAGGGCGCGGTCGGGGTCGGGCTGGATATCGCCACCGGCACGGCTCTGCGCGGTGTGCAGTTCGACCGTCCCCGACATGACCACCCGGACACTGGCCATGAGCTCGCCAGTCTGCGCATTCCCGGCTGGAACACCCTGCTGGAGCTGGCGGCGAGCTGCTATGAGATGACGGGGCTTGGCTATCTGGGTACCGACATGGTGCTGGATCGCGATCATGGCCCGATGCTGCTCGAACTGAATGCCCGCCCCGGGCTCGCCATTCAGATGGCCAACGGTGAGGGCCTGCGCCCTCGCCTGGATCTTATCGAGCAACAGCCCGAGGGGGTCGATGCGGCCTCCAGGGTCGCATTCGCACGAAGGCACTTCGCCCGCCGTGCCGAGCTCATCTCATCAGCGGATGCGGCGCCGGCCTGACGGTAGATGATCAGGCGACCTTAGCCGCCAGTCGAACCCGGGCCCAGAGGGCATGGCGCCCTGACTGGCTGGGGACTCATGTGGCGCGTAGAATAGTGGCTTTCGTCACACCGCCAGGCGCGCCATGCCCGAAACGCATTCACTGATTCAACAAGCCGAACGCCACTGCGAGTCGCAGGGTGCACGCTTCACGCCGATTCGCCGTCGGGTGCTGGAGATGATCGCCACCACCAGTGGCGGACTCAAGGCCTACGAGCTGCTCGACCGACTCACTCAGGAGCACGCCGCCGCGCGACCGCCCACGGTATATCGGGCGCTGGAATTCCTGATCGAACAGGGACTGATTCACCGCATCGAGTCCCTGAATGCCTATGTTGCCTGCCCCTGCCCCGAGCACGCCCACGGCTTTCAGTTGCTGATCTGCCGACACTGCGGTCGCGTTGAAGAGCTACACCTGGATGACGTCAATGACCAGCTGGCACGGCGCGCCCGCGATCAGGGATTTCGCGTCGAGCGCCAGACCATCGAGCTGCTTGGTAGCTGCCACGATTGCCTGGCCGCCCGCCGCGAGCCGACCCTTCACGCCCAATCTTGAGTCGAGCACCTCATGAGCGAAGTTTTCAAGCGCCTCGAGCGCGTTCCCACCGGCACCCGCGAATCGCTGGCCACCATCCTGGACAACGTCGGCTGGAACGACGCCGGTCTGATCCCGGCCATTGCTCAGCAGCATGACAGCGGCGACGTGCTGATGATGGCGTGGATGAACCGCGAGTCACTGCAAGAGACCCTTGCCACCGGCCGGGTCTGCTACTGGTCGCGTTCCCGCGGCAAGCTGTGGCGCAAGGGGGAATCCTCGGGCCAGATGCAGATGCTCAAGGCCGCGCATCTGGACTGCGATGGCGACACCTTGTTGCTCTCCGTCGACCAGACAGGCCCGGCCTGCCACACCGGCCGGCGCAGCTGCTTCTACGTTGCCCTCGATGATGATGGTGCACAGGTCGACGGCGATACCCTGATCGATCCCGACCAGCTCTACGCCCGTTCCTGATGGTCATGGCCAGTCGCTCACGCTGCTCTGATCAGCCCAACAGGGTCGACAAGACTCCAAAGCACTCTACGCTTGCTCAGCTGACCAGCCTGCCACTGATTGCCCTGATCAAGGTCTATCAGTACGGCATCAGCCCGCTGCTAGGCCCTCGCTGCCGTTTCTGGCCGAGTTGCTCACACTATGCGCTGGAGGCGTTACGCGAGCATGGTCCAGCTCGCGGTGGCTGGTTGGCACTCAAGCGGCTGGTCAAGTGCAACCCTTGGCACCCAGGCGGCATCGATCCCGTTCCCGGCGGACCCAGCGAAGCGCTGTGCCGAGAGGATGACAGCCTTGACGAGCACTTTTGCACCCGTCAGGATGATCAGAACCGGTCGTCGAGTCGCTGACCCTCAGGCCTGTTCGTTGAGGCCCTCGAACCCCTCCGCTACCAGTTTCTCCAGCTTTCGTGCCAGACGCGAATCCTCCAGCACAGGGAATTCCTTGCAGAGGTTTCCGCTTACCCTGCCGTTCTGACGAATGGCACGGATGATGCGATCTATATGGTCATCAGGCCCTTCCACCCAATCCTTGATCGCTGCACGCGTTTCGTACCAAGCCCGCTGCAAGGCGGCCTGATGATGCATCTCGTGTTCGAGGGTGTAGCGGATCACACCGCCAAGATATTCGACCTGATCCGTCAGGTCCGGATAGCGCCAACTCGGAGCTGCCAGCGTGTAAGCGGAAAAGTCGAAGTCCGACTCGATTCCGTCGGCGTAGTGTTGCCGCTCTTGCCGGAACTCAACACTCTCTCGGTACCTCGCCATAAAGGGGCGCGAGTATTGCTCAAGCACACGATCGTACTCAACGCGCCTGATCGCTGATGAAGTAATCGCGGCCGATACCGGCAGGATAAAGGGGGCAGGTACCAGACCATCACGCCGCAGGAGGTCGTTGACCAGGAAGCGTGATACACGGCCGTTGCCGTCAGCCAGTGGGTGGATAAAGACAAACCCGAAGCTCGCGACCGCGGCGCGGGCCAGGGACTGGGACGAGCCGGTGCTGGCGAGGAAGCGACGCAGGCCTTCAAGCATCCCGGGCAGCCATTCCCAATGCGGACACACATAGTGGATTACCGAGCCATAGCCTACTGAGCGACTCCCGACGAACACCGGAGATTCTCGCAAGCCAGGACGAATCGTCGAGACCCCGAGGATGGCGCTTTGAAGCTGACTAAGAGCGTGAGGATCCAAGGGGTCTGGCAGTCGGCCGCAGTATTGCTCCATGGCCACGGCAAAGCGCTGTATCCGATCCTGATGCCCGCTCTCATGCTCGATGGCAAAACTGGCACGGCTCTCGTGGATTGTCAGCCAAACGGCGCTACGGCGGAGAATGTCGGCACCAAACTCGCCTTCCATGTCTTCTAGGCGCCTAGCGATATCATAGGCTTGGGCCGATTCTACGTCCGGCGTCCGGCGCACCAAAGGGCAATAATCCGGCGTTCCGGGCAGGTTGTCATTGATTCGCCAGCGTCGATTCCGACGAGGCGTCTCGGCAGTCACATAGTGGCGGGGATCAAGGGCGTTACGATAGTTGCCGCCGGTATCGGGGATATTGAGGGTATCCCCAGTCAGCCATTCGAACAGAAAACCGGCACGTCGTGCATATTGGCCTGTCGGCTCTTGGCGAACCCAGGCCGCTAGATGGTCAGCCTCAATGCTTTGGAACAGACGCGCCAGAAGCTCCAGGTGGACGCCTTCATGTTTCAGGGCAAAGGTCAGGTGCGCCGCGAGAGTGTCCTCAGGGCGCATGGCTTCGAGGTAGGTTTCCTGGCGTACGCCATTGGCTTCATACGTATGGCGTTTGCGTCCGATGCAGCTTTCCACGGCCAGTGGCTGGGTTGCCAATACACCATAGCGTGCCGCGAGCCAGCTATAACCGATTTCATTGTGCGTTGGCGTCGACAAAATGATTACCCGACCGAATAAACGATTAGAATGCCACCTTATCCTAAAAAAACGATTATGAAAGCCTGGTCTTCAGTTGATCCCGGGAGCCTTCCGGTTCAGCGGAGCTCTTGCCAGAGCGTTGCCAGCGGTCAGGCTTCTGCCTTGGCCACCTGATAGATGCGCTCGAGCATCGCATGCAGCCCGTTGCTGCGGGTCGGTGACAGATGCTTGTCCAATCCCAGCTCTTCGAGAAAGCTCGGCGGCGTGGCGACAATCTCGGCAGGTGGACGGTCGTTGAAGATGCGCATCAGCACGGCGATCAGGCCAGAAACGATGGCCGCATCGGAGGTGGCATCGAAGTGCAGCCGATCGCCATCTCGCTGTGAACGCATCCAGACATTGGACTGACAGCCCTGGATCTTGAGCTCATCGGTCTTCCACTCGTCGGGAAAGGCCGGCAGCTGCTTGCCCATGTCGATGATGTATTGATAGCGATCCATCCAGTTATCGAACATCTCGAACTCTTCGATCAGTTCGGTCTGGCTTTCCTGAGCGGTGTCGGACATGGTCTCTCCAGAACATGAGTGGCTGCGGGCCCGGCTAACGCCTCAACCCGCGAATCTTGGCCGCCAGTATAACGGCTCGCCACCCGGGGCGTCGTCCCCTCGCCGCCTCCTATTGAACCACCCCATCCGTCATGAAGCCGCTGCGTCGCGCTGATCCCGTGCCCAATTCCAGACATCAATCGAGCCCATGGCGACTCATCTGCTGCTGCCATTCCTCGGCTTCGGCGTGCAGGTAGCGGGCGGTGGTGTCCAGTCGCGAGTGACGGGCACTGCGGGCCAGGTAGCGAAGCTCGACGCCACCCTGGGCCTGATGCGTGATGGCGGTGTGGCGGAGCCAGTGCGGGGTGGCGGCGCGCAAGGTGCGGGCCAGGGCGTCATTCCCCACGCCTGCCTCGCCTTTCTGACCTGCCACGCCCTCTCTTCTTTCGCCGGCGGCTTCCAGCGCGAATGCCGCGCTCTCGAACGCCTTCTTGATCAGCCGATAGAGCTGGTTATCCCCCAGGCCGCGTTTTCCGTCCAGCCCGCGTAGTACCGGCGAATCGTCATCGGGCGCCGGGAGTCTGGCCAGGCCCAACTGCTCACGCCAGTCGCCGAGCATCGTCATCATGTCCGGTGGTACCGGAATCGTCGCCAACTTGTTGCCCTTGCCGATCACTCGCCACCACCAACGCCCTTCCCGCCGCTGAAAATCCCCCATCCGGGCCGCAGCCAACTCGCTGATGCGAGGTGCCAGCAGGTAGGCAAAGCCGAAGATCAGCCGCCGGCGCTGCCATTCAAAGCGCTGACGTTGGGTCGCTGCCTGGGGCAGTGACTGGTTGAGCCAGCCCCATAACCAATTCCACAAAGGGCGCTCCAGGTAGCGCTCGATGCCCTCTTGCCGATTGTCGAGACGCCGACGCTTGCCCCGCATCAGGCGAAAGGGGTTATGGTCCACCCACCCCGCTTCCACCAGCCAGCTGTAAAGCCCCTGCAGGATCACCAGGCTCTGGCGTCGACTCGCCGCCGAGAGCGGGCGCCGAAAGGGCCGCCAGTCCTCTGCATGGCGTGGCCTGGGTGGCCCGATCCAGCGCGCGGCGGGCCGAGGGTCGGCGAGGAAAGCTTCGAAGGCGTCCAGTCCGTCCCGGCGAAGCGACGAAAGCGTCAGGCCCTGGCTGTCCAACCATAGCAACAGGCGCTCGGCCTCCTTGCGATAGGCCCGGAAGGTCTGAGCGCTATCCCGGTACTCCTCCAGCCAGGCAGCAACGGCTTCCACGTCGCTGGTGGCGCTGATCCTTGTCGCATCGGCGAGCACCGCCGCCCTGCCCTGCACAGAAACCGGCACCTCCTGCCGTTGTGCCACCTCTCCCGTCTGCTGCGGCCATCGACTCTCTGTCACCTAGCGCTCCCTTTGATGGTCCCTATACGCCCGTTATGTCGCCGGATGAACCGGAGATTCCACGAACATACCGTCGTATCAGCCCCTTCAGACCTGGCTCGGGCGCCTCGGTAACCATTGTCGCCGTTACGGGCTCATATAATCAAGATAATACGCGTAATCATGAATTTATGGCCTTAAAGATAAATAAAATTACGTAACACGTTTTACGTAATATGCTTTATTCAGCCCCTGATTGCCGATAATATGGCTAAGATAAAAAGGCCTCGGCCAGCCATCTCTGACAGAGCAATGGATACCCGACGTCAGGCCAACCCGGCGATAAATCGATGTTAAGAAGGAGAAAGGCGTCATGGCGCGAAGCGGCGTGCAGTACGAGGATGTGCAGCGGGCGATTCATACCCTACTGAGCCGCGGAGACGCGCCTAGCGTGCAGCGAATCCGTGAGGTGCTGGGAACAGGCAGCTTCACCACTATCAGCGAGCACCTGCGTCAGTGGCGGATCGAACGTGAAGAGAATCGGGACCAGCCACCTGCCCAGGAATTGCCCGAGGCCTTGCAGACATTGACCCAAGAGCTGTGGCGTCAGGCTCAGGACACCGCCAGCGAGGGCCTGGTGCTCTATCGCCAGGAAGCCGATCAGCGCGTCACCGATGCCCTGGAAGTCGCTCGTGAAAGCGAGCGGCGGGCAGAGGATGCCGGACAGCGGGAGTCGGCGGTTGCCGATCACTTGGCCAACGCCCAGACACGGCTTGAGGAGCAGAGCGCCACCCTGGCGAGCTGCCAGGCCCAACGCGACAACCTTTCCGAGCGTGAGGCGAAAGCCCTGCAGCGGGTTCAGCAACTCGAAAAGGAGCTCACACGACTCCAGGAGCGCAATGAAGCGCTGGCCGCTCAGCACCATGAAGAGTTGACGGCACGCGACGCCGAACATCAGGCCCGCCTGCATCAGGAAGAACAGCGCAACGAAGCCGCCGAAGCGCGACTGATGAGCCTGCTGGACGACGCACGCCAGGAACGCCATGCCGCCGACAAGCAGCATGGCGTTCGCCAGGCGCAGCTGGAGTCACGCAATGAAAATCTCGACAAGCAGCTGCAGGAGCAGCGCACACAGCTAGCCGAGTCTCAACAGCAGCATCGCGAGGCGCACTGGGAGCTTGAGCAGCGCAAGGAACAAGACCGAGACAGAAAGCGGCAACAGGAGCGTCTCGAGCATCGCCTGGAAGAAAAAGATGCGGAAATCGCAGCGCTAAAGAAGCGCCTGCTGGAAACCGAAGCGCGCCTGGCCAATACGCCTCTGCCGCCGTTCGTCTACTGAGGCGTTAACGGTAAGTCGCACGAGATAGGTAGATGGGTAGCTAGACAGGTAGATCGGTAGGTGGGTAGGTAGATAGGGAAAACCCTAACGCAGGACGGACGCCCTGGGGCGCCCGTCCTGTCTTGGGGCTGAAGAGGTACGTTAACTCAACAGCTATCACTCAGCGGCGTTCAAGCACCGCCTTGCCATCCGCTTTGGCCGATCAGCGATAGTAGGCCTGGCTGGTATCAGTGTGGTCGGTGATATCGCGGATACCGGCAAGCTCCGGGATGCGCTCAAGCAGCGTTTTCTCGACGCCATCTTTGAGCGTCAGGTCCACGGCCGAGCAGCCCTGACAGCCGCCGCCGAAGGCCAGCACGGCCACGCTGTCCTCGGTCATCTGCATCAGCTTGATTTCACCGCCGTGGGCGGCAAGCCCCGGATTGATCTCGCTGTAGAGCACGTAGTTGACGCGATCCTCGAGGGGGCTGTCGGCGTTGACCTTGGGCATCTTGGCGTTGGGCGCCTTGATGGTCAACTGACCGCCCATCCGGTCGGCATTGAAATCGACTACCGCCTCGTCGAGGAACGGCAGGCTATTCTTGTCCAGGAAGACGGTAATCTTATCGAGAGCGAGCTTCTCGTCTGTAGGCTCTTCCTCGCCCGGACGGCAGTAGGCCAGGCACGTCTCAGCGTAGGGCGTACCCGGCTGGGTGATAAAGATACGCACTGCGATGCCTTCGACATTCTGCTTCTCGAGCAGCTCGGCGAGATAGTCTTGGGCACTGTCGGTAATCTGGATGCTCTGGCTCATGGGGAGATGGTCCTGATTCGAGAGGTCGAATTTGCTTATCATGTTAAGCAAAAGTGCGCGGCGAAACAATCCCGAGTGAAATACTCAGGCTTATAATGCCCACCCCGCTTGGCGCTGCCCGTCGCCACCCCCTTTCTGATAAGCTATCGCGCAAAACCGAGCCCCGACACTAGATCCGCTCGACACAGTAGAAGACGCGACTCACGCTGGAGACCGCCCCGAATCATGGCCGCTACCCCGACCCCCGTCACTGCCACCCTCGCCGAACGCCTGGCCTCCCGCATTCTGATCCTCGATGGCGGCATGGGCACCATGCTGCAGAATGCCGGACTGGATGAAGCCGACTTTCGCGGCGAGCGGTTCGCCGACTGGCCGTCGGATCTGAAAGGCAACAACGACCTGCTGGCGCTGACCTGCCCGGATCTGGTGACGCGCATTCACCGCGACTACCTGGAAGCGGGCGCCGAGATCATCGAGTCCAACACTTTTAACAGCACTCGCCTTTCTCAGGCCGACTACGGCATGGAAGAGCTGGTCCCCGAGCTCAACCGCGAGTCGGCACGCCTCGCCCGCGAGGTCTGTGATGCGGTAGGCGCCGAGACCGGCATTCCGCGCTATGTGGCCGGTGTACTCGGTCCGACCTCCCGCACCGCCTCGCTGTCACCGGACGTCAACGACCCGGCCAAGCGCAATGTCACCTTCGATGAGCTGCGCGACAACTACTATGAGTCCGCCGAGTCGCTGATCGAGGGCGGCGCTGATCTGATTCTGATCGAGACCATCTTTGACACCCTGAATGCCAAGGCGGCGATCTATGCCCTAGAGGAGCTGTTCGACGCGCTGGGCAAACGCCTGCCGGTGATGATTTCCGGCACTATTACCGATGCCTCAGGCCGTACCCTGTCCGGCCAGACCACCGAAGCCTTCTGGAACTCGGTGCGTCATGCCAACCCCTTCTCCGTGGGCCTCAACTGTGCGCTGGGGGCCGAGGAGCTGCGCCCTTATCTGGAAGAGCTCTCGAACAAGGCCGACACCTTCGTCTCGGCGCACCCCAACGCCGGCCTGCCCAATGAATTCGGCGAGTACGACCAGACCCCCGAGGAGATGGCGGCCATCGTCGCCGAGTTCGCGAGCAGCGGTTTGGTCAACGTCATTGGCGGCTGCTGCGGCAGCACCCCCGAGCACATCAAGGCCATCGCCGAGGCCGTTCAAGGCATGGCGCCCCGCCAGGTGCCGGAACGGCCGATCGCCTGCCGGCTATCTGGCCTCGAGCCCTTCAACATCAGCGCCGACTCGCTGTTCGTGAACGTCGGCGAGCGGACCAACGTCACCGGCTCGGCGCGCTTCAAGCGTCTGATCAAGGAAGACGACTACACCACCGCTCTTGAGGTCGCGCTGGAGCAGGTCGACAACGGCGCCCAGATCATCGACATCAACATGGACGAGGGCATGCTCGAGTCTGAGGAAGCCATGGTGCGCTTCCTCAACCTGATCGCTGGCGAACCCGACATCTCGCGCGTACCGATCATGATCGACTCATCGAAATGGGAGATCATCGAGGCCGGCCTGAAGTGCGTGCAGGGCAAGGCGGTGGTCAACTCCATCTCCATGAAGGAAGGCGAGGATGCCTTCCGCGAACAGGCGACCAGGTGCATGCGCTACGGCGCCGCCGTGGTGGTCATGGCCTTCGACGAGCAGGGCCAGGCCGACACCTTCGCCCGCAAGACCGAGATCTGCGAACGCGCCTATCGCCTGCTGGTCGATGAGATCGGCTTCCCGCCGGAAGATATCATCTTCGACCCCAACATCTTCGCCATCGCCACCGGGATCGAAGAGCACAACAACTACGGCGTGGACTTCATCCAGGCCACCCAGTGGATCCGCGAGCACCTGCCCCATGCGCTGGTCTCAGGCGGCGTGTCTAACGTCTCCTTCTCGTTTCGCGGCAATAACCCGGTGCGCGAAGCCATCCACTCGGTGTTCCTCTACCACGCCATTCGCGCCGGCCTGAGCATGGGCATCGTCAACGCCGGACAGCTGGCAGTCTACGATGACCTGCCGGAAGAGCTGCGCGAAGCGGTCGAGGACGTGGTCAACAACCGGCGTGACGATTCCACCGAGCGTCTTCTCGATATCGCCGACAAGTTCAAGGGTGACGGCAGCGGTGCCGCCAAGAAGGAAGACCTCGAGTGGCGCTCCTGGGAAGTCGAGAAGCGCATCGAGCACGCGCTGGTCAAGGGCATTACCGCCTACATCGAGGATGACACCGAGCTGGCACGCCAGCGCGCGACCCGGCCCATCGAGGTCATCGAAGGCCCATTGATGGACGGCATGAACGTGGTCGGCGACCTGTTCGGCGCCGGTAAGATGTTCCTGCCCCAGGTGGTCAAGTCGGCGCGGGTGATGAAGCAGGCAGTGGCCTACCTGATTCCCTACATCGAGGCCGAGAAGAGCGGCGAGACCCAGGCCAAGGGCAAGATCGTCATGGCCACGGTCAAGGGTGACGTCCACGACATCGGCAAGAACATCGTCGGCGTGGTCCTGCAGTGCAACAACTACGAGGTCATCGATCTGGGCGTGATGGTGCCGGCCGAGAAGATCCTGCAGACCGCCCGCGAGGTAAACGCCGACATCATTGGCCTGTCAGGCCTGATCACGCCTTCGCTTGACGAAATGGTTCACGTGGCCAAGGAAATGCAGCGCCAGAACTTCGACATCCCGCTGCTGATCGGCGGCGCCACCACGTCCAAGGCCCACACCGCGGTCAAGATCGAACCCCAGTACGAGCATCCGGTGGTCTACGTCACCGATGCCTCGCGAGCCGTCGGCGTGGCCTCACGGCTGCTCTCGCCGGAACTCAAGCCGGCCTACACCGCCGATTTACGTGACGAGTACGAGACCGTGCGAGAGCGAAACGCCAAGCGCCGCCCCAAGGCCGCCGACCTCGACTATGCCCAGGCCCGCAAGCGCCGCTTCAAGACCGACTGGGCCGCCCACCCGCCGGCGGCGCCGAGCTTCACCGGGCTCAAGGTCTTCGACGACTACGACCTCGAAGAGCTGGTCGAGCGCATCGACTGGACACCCTTCTTCATGAGCTGGCAGCTGGCCGGCAAGTACCCGAAGATCCTCGATGACAAGGTGGTCGGCGAGGCCGCCCGCAGCCTCTTCAAGGATGCCCAGGAGATGCTTGCCAAGCTGCTCGACGAGGGCCACATCACCGCCCGCGGCGTGATCGGCATCTGGCCGGCCAACAGCGTCGAGGATGACGTGATCGAGGTCTACGCCGACGAGTCGCGAAGCGAGGTCATCGAACGCCTGCACCACATCCGCCAGCAGACCACCAAGAATCGCGATGGCATCTGCTACAGCCTTGCTGACTTCATCGCACCTCGCTATGACACCAAGGGTGAGGAAAGCGGCATACCCGACTGGATCGGCGGTTTCGCAGTCACCACCGGTCATGGCGTTGACGAGCTGAGCAAGCGCTATGAGGCGGCCGGCGACGACTACAACGCCATCATGGTCCAGGCCCTTACCGACCGTCTCGCCGAGGCCTTCGCCGAGCGCATGCACGAGCGGGTCCGCAAGGAGTTCTGGGGCTATGTGCCCGAGGAAGCGCTCGATAACGAGTCGCTGATTGCCGAGAAGTATCAGGGCATTCGCCCAGCCCCAGGCTATCCGGCCTGCCCCGATCACACCGAGAAGGCCACCCTGTTCCGGTTGCTCGACGCCGAGAAAAACAGCGGCCTGGCGCTAACCGAGAACTTTGCCATGTGGCCGGCGGCAGCGGTCTCCGGCTGGTACTTCGCCCATCCGCAGTCGAAGTATTTCTCCACCGGCAAGATCACCCGCGACCAGGTCGAATCGCTGGCCAGCCGCAAGGACATGCCGCTTGGCGAGATGGAGCGCTGGCTGTCACCGGTGCTCTCCTACGACCCGAGCTGACATCGGCATTCAAGCTGCCCTGAACCGCAGGGCACTTCGTTAGCTATTATTCAGCTAGCTACGATTCAGCTAGCCACGATTCAGCCGCTATCGATACTTCTGCGCTGCACGTCGGAGCCCGCCCTCAGGGTGGGCTCCATCACTTGACTGGAAGGCGGCATGCTGCCCGAATCCTCACGACGAAATACCATCCTCAAGCTGGCGCTGCCGATCATTGCCGGCATGCTGTCGCAAAGCCTGCTCAACCTGATCGATGCTGCCCTGGTTGGTTCGCTGGGGGAAACGGCGCTGGCAGGTGTCGGCATCGGTGGCTATGCGATGTTCATGATCACCGCCCTGGTGTTCGGGTTGTCCTCTGGGGTCCAGGCACAGACCGCTAGGCGCCACGGTGAGCAGGACTGGCATAAACGCACCGATGCCCTGCATGCCGGCCTGGCCATTGCCCTGACGCTGGCCCTGCCGTTAACGGTGCTTTGTCTGTGGCAGGCACCGGCGTTGATTGGCTTGATAAACCCGGACACCGGGGTTCATGCCCAGGCCGTCGAGTACTTCCGCTGGCGCGTGGCCTCACTGGTACCGGTCGCGATGATCTTCTGTTTCAGAGGCTACTGGAATGGCGTTCAGCAGACCGGCATCTATCTGCGCATCATCCTGATCATGCATGTCGTGAATGTGCTGACGAGCATCGGGCTCATTTTTGGCTATGCGGGCCTGCCAACACTAGGTGCCGCCGGCGCCGGTGCGGGGACCAGCCTGTCCTTGCTGCTCGGGTTGATCCTGTGGGCCGTATATACCTCTCGACACGCTGGCCCCATCGGTGGCAGGTTCAATATCACTACCCTGCTGACTACCCTGAAACTGGCCGCACCGCACTCTTTTCAGCAGCTATGGTTCGCCGGCGGGTACGCCGTGCTGTTCTGGATCCTTGGCCAGTTGAACACCGCAAGCGTCGCGGTGGGTCATGTACTGGTGAATCTGTCATTGCTGCTGATCCTGCCAGGTGTCGGCCTAGGGGTGGCAGCGATGAGCCTGGTGGGACAAGCGATGGGGCAGCAATCGAACCAGGAAGCCCACCGCTGGGGCTGGGACGTGGTACGCATCGCCTGGATTTGCCTGGCCCTGCTCGCCCTGCCGATGCTGATATTCCCCGATGTAGTGCTCGGCATCTTCCTGCATGACCCAGCCCTGGTGGCCCTCGGGCACCTGCCTCTTCAGCTGACCGCGCTGATGATGGTACTGGATGTGTGCGCGCTGGTACTGGGCCAGGCCCTGCTCGGTGCGGGCGCCAATCGCACCGTGATGACGATGACGCTTGCAACCCAATGGCTGATTTTCCTGCCTCTGGCCTGGTGGGTCGGTGTAGCGCTGGGGCATGGCCTGCTGGGCATCTGGTGGGTTCAGCTCGGCTATCGTTGCTTGAATTCGCTGGGCTTTGCCGTCATTTGGCAGCGAGGCCACTGGCAACGGCTGGCCATCTAGCGTCAGTCCGATCACACTCGACCGTCTGACGTCGAGATGGATCGGCTCTAATAACTCTTTAATTAAAATCTATGAACATTTATTCTTTCATAGAATATAAGGTTAGGAGTATCGTCGCCCATAAACGGCATCACTCCTTCATCACGCCCTGACCAGCAGGACACGACTGAATGTATCGGTACGACAACTACGACCAGACCCTCGTCGATGAGCGGGTCACCCAGTTCCGTGACCAGATGAACCGCTACCTTGATGGCCGCCTGGGCGAAGAAGAATTCCGCCCGCTGCGCCTGCAGAACGGTCTCTATATCCAGAAATACGCGCCGATGCTGCGTATTGCGATCCCCTACGGCATGCTGTCGAGCGATCAGCTGCGTCGCCTGGCCTCGATTGCCCGGCGTTACGACCGGGGATACGGTCACTTCAGTACCCGTCAGAACCTGCAGCTCAACTGGCCGGCCATCGAGACGGTACCGGACATTCTCGGCGAGTTGGCCGAGGTACAGATGCATGCCATCCAGACCAGCGGCAATTGCATTCGCAACACCACCAGCGATCAGTTCGCCGGCATCGCCGCCGATGAAGTAGAGGATCCGCGTCCCTGGTGCGAGCTGATTCGCCAGTGGTCGACGCTGCATCCTGAATTCGCCTTCCTGCCGCGTAAATTCAAGATCGCGGTCACCGGGGCCAGCGCCGACCGCGCCGCCATTCAGGTCCACGACATCGGCCTGCGCCTGTGGCGCGATGCCGAAGGCGAAGTGCGCGTTCGGGTGCTGGCCGGTGGCGGCCTGGGCCGTACGCCGATGATTGGCGATGTGGTTCGTGACGACCTGCCCTGGAAGCACCTGCTGACGTATCTCGAAGCCTGCGTGCGCGTTTACAACCAGTTCGGCCGCCGCGACAACAAGTTCAAGGCCCGCATCAAGATTCTGGTCAAGGCCCTGGGCATCGAGGAATTCCGTCGTCGCGTCGACGCCGAGTGGGAGCATCTCAAGGATGGCGCCCAGACTTTGACGCCTGCTGCCGTGGAAGCCGCCAAAACCCACTTCCCGGAACCCGAGCGCCGTCCGGTCAGCGAAGATGCCATCGCCGCCTACGAGCAAAAGCGTCAGGAAGACCGTGCCCTTGCCCGCTTCGTGACCAATAACGTGACCGATCACAAGGTGGCCGGCTACAAGGCCGTCACCCTGTCACTCAAGCGTCGCGAGCTGGCCCCGGGCGATGTCACCTCGGACCAGATGGAGGCCGTGGCCGACCTCGCGGAGCGTTTCAGCTTCGGCGAGGTTCGCGTGACCCACGAGCAGAACCTGGTGCTATCCGACGTCCCCGTGGATCAGCTGGAAGCCCTCTGGCAAGCCCTCGACAAGCTGGGCATGGCTAACCCTACCGTGGGCACCCTCAACGATATCATCTGCTGCCCGGGCGGCGACTTCTGCGGGCTGGCCAATGCCGTGTCGATCCCCATCGCTCAGGCCCTTCAGGAGCGTTTCGAGGACCTGGACTTCCTCTATGACCTGGGGCCGCTGGATCTCAACATCTCCGGGTGCATGAACGCCTGCGGCCACCACCATGTGGGCCACATCGGCATTCTGGGCGTCGACAAGAAAGGCGAGGAGTACTATCAGATCTCGCTGGGTGGCAACTCGACCGACGACGCCTCCCTTGGCAAGATCCTCGGTCCGTCGTTCTACCGCGAGGATGTCCCTGATGTGATCGACAAGTTACTCAAGGTCTACGTCGAGTCGCGCCACGACGACGAGCGCTTCCTCGATACCTACCGCCGCATCGGGATCAAACCTTTCAAGGAGCGGGTCTATGCCTGATCAACAGCCGACAGTGGCCCGTACGCTACTCAAAAAGGGCCAACCGGAAACCGACACCTGGGCGCTTTCCCGGGACACCGAAGCGCTGCCCGAGGCACGGCCGGCCATCGTGCCATTGGCGCTGTGGCTCGAGGCCGAAGCAGACAGCGCCCTGGCGCCCTGGCTTCCCAGCGACACGGCGCTCGATGGCGAACTCGCCGAGAAGCTTGCGTCCGCGCCGCGAATTGCCATCGATTTCCCAGCGTTTACCGACGGGCGCGGGTACACCCTCGCTCGGATGCTGCGCGAACGCTTCGGCTATCAGGGTGAGATTCGTGCCATTGGCGATGTACTGGTCGACCAGCTCTATTACATGAGCCGCTGTGGCTTCGATGCCCTGGCGCTGCGCGATGACCAGCTTCTTGAGGATGCACAGCGGGCACTGGGCGCCTTCAGCGTCAGCTACCAGCCTGGCGTCGATACCCACGAGGCGCTTTTCGAGCGTCGCCTGCGGGAAGGCAATCACTCCTGAGCCACGCCATCACCGACGACTTGCATCATCAAGGGCCCGGCTATCGCCGGGCCCTTGGCGTTTCAGGGACATGATGTCATGTGGCTGAGTCATCCTCAGCCGCGACGCTTTTGCTGACGCTCGCGATTGTTGGCCCGCGCGCGTTCAGACTTTTTCAGCATGATCAGGGTTGCGCCTAGCCCACCCTGCGAAGCCGGGGCGGAGGCATAGGCCTGGACCTCCTCAAACTGAGCCAACCACTTGGCCAGATAAGAGCGCAGCACGTTGGCGGGACTGTCGTCCTCCCGCCCTCGCCCATGCACCACCATCAGCGAGCGCAGCCCCTGGGCATGGGCCTCGCGAATAAAGCCGAACAGCTCTCGTCGACACTCGGCTAGCGGCCGGCGTTGCAGGTGCAGGTGGGCTTCGGGCGGATAGCCTCCATGACGCAGGCGTTCGACTACCCCAAGCTGGATGCCGTCACGCCGATACTCGAGGGGATCATGGGAGCCGAGTACCTCGACAAAATCATCCGACAGGAAGTTGCCCTCGTCACCTGCCTGCTGTGCCGCTAGGCGTCGCGCCTGTTGTGCCTCGTTGGGCCCCTTGGGCCTCTGACTGACATCGGCCCGGTCCTTGCCCTTGGCAAGGGGGAGCACATCTCCCATCTGACGGCGAAATTCGCGATCCATCATATTCATGGTGATAGCCTCCCGACGCGGCGATGTTCTGACTAGCGTTCAAGAAGCATGCCATGACAGGATGAGCGCGCGAACCCCTGATGACCTTAAAATCAACGATCAAGGCCACTTTTATGCGCGTCCTGAGATACGCTCTCGGTTCCACGATCGGTACCATGTTGATCGCCGCCGGCTACCTGTGGTGGGTGCTGCTGAGCCCCTTCGGCTATGATCGCCCCGCTGAGCTGCCCCCGATACCGAGCGGCGAATATCAGGTGTTCGTCTATGGCACCTTGACCCACGCACCCGTTCGTTGGCTGGTCTATGGACGCACCGGCAGCCCCGAAGCGGCCAGTCTGCCGGGATTTCGCAAGCGAGAGCTGGATCTGGTCGAGGACCGAAATCAGCGTGTCGATGGCATGGTGCTCCGTGTAGATGCTGAGGAGTTGGCAGACCTGGACCGCTATGAACGCCTGGGCCATCGCTATGAGCGAGTTCGCGTTCAACTCGATAATGGCGCCCAGGCATGGGTGTATCGACGTCTCTAACGTGTTCGCCTCGCCCGCCGCTACCGATGCGTTTAAGAAATGGAAAGATAACGGTATAATTTTAAGAGTGGAATTTGACGCCAGCTGCATGGTTGTGGGGGCCTTGGGGGCCGCCTACAATATCTGCCATTACTTGAGTACCACCGCATAAGGACCCTCGCGACGTGATTACCCTCTACCATAATCCGCGCTGCTCCAAATCACGTCAGGCGCTGGCTCTGCTCGAAGAAGCCGGTATCGACCTGAGCGTGCATCGCTACCTGCAGGAGCCGCTGGATGCCGAACAGCTCAATGCGCTGCTCGATCGCCTCGAGGGTAGCCTGAAGGACCTGGTGAGGACCAACGAAGCCGAGTGGAAGGCTCAGGATATCGATATCAATGACCGTCATGCCGTCATTGCCGCCATCGTGGCCACCCCGAAGCTGATGCAGCGCCCGATTGCCGACCGCGGCGACCACGCAATCATCGGGCGGCCGCCGGAAGCGGTACTGTCGCTGATCGACGCCGCCTGATCCGCCCTCTCAATTATTGATCCCTGGAGCCTTGATGAGCACCACCACGCCTTATGTGCTGATTCTGTTCTATTCCCGCCAAGGCGCAACCCGAGCCATGGCAGAGGCCATGGCCGCCGGCGTCGAGTCTGAGTCCGGCATCGCCGCTAGGCTGCGCACTGTGCCGCCGGTTTCTGCGACCTGCGAGGCGGTGGACCCGGACATTCCTGCCGAAGGCGCCGTCTATGCCAGCCTCGATGACCTCAGACACTGCGCAGGCCTGGCCATCGGTAGCCCGACCCGCTTCGGCAACATGGCGGCTCCGCTCAAGTACTTCCTGGATGGCAGCAGCGAGCTATGGATGAATGGCGCCCTGATTGACAAGCCAGCCAGCGCTTTTACCTCCACCGCCAGCCTGCACGGTGGCCAGGAAACCACGCTCATGACCATGCTGGTCCCGCTGCTGCATCACGGCATGGTGCTCTCGGGCTTGCCCTACAGCGAGACCGAGCTCTTCACCACCACCACTGGCGGCACCCCCTACGGGGCCAGCCATCTGGCCGGGCAGCGCAGCAATCGCTCTCTCGATGAGCAGGAGCGAAGCCTTTGCATGGCACAGGGGAAGCGTCTCGCCCGCCTGGCCCTGGCACTTGCCCCCATGCGTGAGAGCACCTGATGAGACAGCAGATGGAACGGATGGAAGATCAGCAAGGACTCGACACAATGGTCGACAAGAGCCGTCGACTGGTGATCACCAGCTATCTGGCCCTGCTAGTTCTGCTCAGCTATGGCGGCCTGGTCATGCATGACGTGCAAACCGATGGCTGGGGACCCTGGCTGGTGAGGGTGGTACCGCTGCTGCTGTTCCTGCCGTCGATCCTGGTCAAGCGAGCCCGCGGCCATGCCTGGCTGTGCTTCGTCAGCCTTCTTTACTTCATGCAGGGCGTGATGTTCGCCACCCTGCCCGGCCAGACGCTGTTTGGCCTGCTGGTCGCGGTGGCATCGCTGGCACTTTTCGTCGGCAGCCTGGGCTATGCACGCTTTCGTAGCCGCCAACTGCGCCATCAGTCATCTAGCCACCAGAAATGACCCCATTACCCCAGGCCGGCACCACCACTGGCCACCTCGCTAACTGGCACTCGGCAGCAGTAACAACGCTGCCGGTCATGTTCGGCTATCTCCCGCTTGGGGCGGCCTTCGGCATCCTGGCAGTCGATGTCGGCATACCCTGGTGGGCAGCGATCGCCATGTCGATCCTGATCTATGCCGGCGCCGGCCAATTTCTGGCCGTGGCGCTGCTCGCCAATCAGGCTGGCCTGATGGAAGTGGCGGTCGCCACCCTAATGCTCAACTCTCGCCATCTCTTCTATGGCCTGTCGCTGTTGCGCGCCTTCGCCGGCGCCGGATGGCGCAAACCCTACCTGATTTTCTCGCTCACCGACGAAACCTATTCGCTGCTGACCTCGCATGAAGGCCATGCCGGGCAGGATCACGCCCAGGCCTTCAGGCTCAGCGCGCTGAATCAGCTATGGTGGGTGCTGGGCAGCCTCGCTGGGGTTTTGATTGGCAGCCAGCTTGCCTTCAATACCACAGGAATCGAGTTCGTACTGACCGCCTTGTTCATCGTACTGACCATCGAACAAGCGCGGCGACTGCGCCAGTGGCTACCTTTCATCGTCGCCATCTTTACGGCCCTGGGCGCCCTGGCATTGCTGCCTGAGCGCCATATGCTGCTGGGAGCCATCGGCGCGGCCAGCCTTATCCTGTTAATCCAGTACCGGCTCGACTCGGCAAAACGACACCGTGAAAAACAACGCATTGCAGAACAACAGCAGCGGGAGGCATCGTGAATCTGGATCCTTTGCCATTGCTCGGTTTCATCGCTGTATGTGCCCTGGCGACATTCTTGACCCGGGCCCTGCCCTTCATCGCCTTCTCTCGCCAGGCAGAACATCCGCTGGTCATCCATCTGGGCCGTTACCTGCCGCCAGCGGTCATGCTGATTCTGGTTATCTACGCGATGCGTGACTGGCGCCCCCTGTCCGAGGGAGCCGCCAACCTCTCCGCCAATGGCTGGCCGATGATACTGGCCGGGCTGATCGTGGCTGGCATCCAGCTTTGGCGTCGAAATGCCCTGCTATCGATTCTTACCGGCACCGGCACCTACATGGGCCTGGTTCAGTGGATCGGCTGACGGTCATGCGTTGGCGAGGCGTGCACAAACAACGGTTGAGCCTTCGCCTCGCAACGGCGAAGATAAAGAAAATGCAGAGGGAAAGATTGCCATGACAAGGAACATTGCCGATATCCGGCGCGACTACGAAGGCGGCAGTCTCAATGAAGAGAATACGCCTGAAACACCCGAATCACTCTTCGATGAGTGGCTGACCCTGGCACTCGATAGCGAGGGAGACGACGGCAACGCCATGTCGCTTGCCACTGTCGATAGCCTGGGACGCCCCCATGCGCGCATCGTGCTGCTCAAGGGCTATGACGAGCGTGGCATGGTCTTCTATACCAATTACCAGAGCCACAAAGGCAGCGAACTTGCCACCGTTCCCCATGCGGCGCTGGTTTTTTGGTGGCCGTCGCTCAGCCGGCAGATCCGTATCGAAGGCCGGGTAGAACAGGTCTCAGAGTCTGAATCGGATCAGTACTTCTCCAGCCGGCCGCGTGAGAGCCAGCTCGGCGCTTGGGTGGCCACTCAAAGCGTGGAAATCCCCGATCGCCAGTGGATCGAGGAGCGCCAGGCGCGCTTCGAACAGGCTTATGACGGCCAGGATATCCACCGTCCCGCGCACTGGGGCGGTTACCGACTTGTGCCGGAGATGATCGAATTCTGGCAGGGCCAGCCCAGCCGGCTGCATGACCGCATCCGCTACCAGGCGCGCGAAGGAGAATGGTTCAAGGTGCGCCTGGCCCCCTGACACCTTCGGCGCAGATTTCCTTCCGGCTTAGCACCCGCAGAGTAAACATCGACCAGAAATGACAGCGCCCGGCCAAATTGGCCGGGCGCTGTGCTTTCAGTGCTGCTAACTCGCCAAGATTACTCGGCGTCCGGCAGCCACTGCTGAACCACGTCTTGGTTGTCGGCGACCCACTTCTTGGCACTCTCGTAGGGATCGCTGTCTTCTTCCTGGTTCATGAGCATGACTTCGCCCATCTGCTCCGGTGTCCACTCGAAGTTATCGAGAATGGCATAGGCACCCGGCATATCTTCTTTCAGGCCGTTACGAGCAATGGTGTGAATCTGCTCGGCACCGCCGTAGACGTCCTTCGGATCCTCGAGATACTTGAGGTCCCAGCGAGCGAACATCCAATGTGGCGTCCAGCTGGTGACGACGATCTCTTCCTTGTTCTGGATGGCGCTAGCCAGCGCTGCCGTCATGGTCGCACCACTACCGCTGCGCAGATCGGCATCGAGATCATACTCGTCAATCACGTCTTCGGTCAGGCTCATCAGGCCGGCACCCGGATCGATACCGATAATCTGGCCATCAATGGCGTCAGAGTTCTTATCGATGTCAGTGATCGTATCCATGTCGCTATAGGCCGGTACCACTAGGCCAAGCTTGGTGCCATCCAGGTTGGTACCCAGATCTTCGACGCTGTCTTTGACGCGATCGAAATAGTCTGCGTGGGTCGTGGGCAGCCAAGCCGCAACGATCGCATCCGCGTCACCATAGGACAGGGCCTGCCACATGGCAGCCGCTGAGAGCGATGACATTTCAACGTCATAGCCTTGGTCTTCCAACACGGCACGCACCACGTTGGTGGAAGCGACTTCAGAAGCCCACTCGACGTAGGCGAGGGTTACGGTACCCTTCTCTTGGGCCTGCACCTGACCAGCTGCGACGGCCGTGCCAGCCGCCATCATCATGGCGCCAAGGCGCACACCGCGTGACAGAGTCTTGATATCGAACATCCTTCACCTCTCTATTGCTTATTGGTGTTGAGCAGGACCCCAGGATCACAACCCGACAGTCAAGAAAGACCTGAGCTGCGCCTGAACGTCCGCATGATGCATATGCTTCACATCATGCAGCCCATCACACCTCGATACCGACAGGTGTGATGGGTCACGCAATACGTCAGGACTTGCGTGTCTTACGGAAAGACTGGGTCAGACGATCCAGCAGCATGGCCAGGATCACGACCGCAATACCAGCTTCAAAGCCATCGCCCGGACGCAAGCGCTGGATGGCACGCCATACCTCGTTACCCAAACCATCGGCACCGATCATTGCCGCGATCACAACCATCGACAGCGCCAGCATGATGGTCTGGTTGATGCCGGCCATCACAGTCGGCAGGGACAGCGGCAGCTGAACCTTGAAGAGCTTCTGCGACGGCGTGGAGCCGAAGGCGTCAGCCGCTTCGATCAGATCCTTGGGAACCTGACGGATACCCAAGGTGGTGAAGCGGATCGCCGGCGGCATGGAGAAAATCACCGTGGCAAAGATCGCCGACACAGAACCGATGCCGAAGAACGGAATCGCTGGAATCAGATACACGAAGGCCGGCATGGTCTGCATGAAATCAAGCACCGGCATGATCACGCGGTAGAGACGCTCAGAAAGAGCGGCGGCAATACCGACGGGTAGCGCGATCACTACTGCCACCAGAGTGGCAATGACCACCAGGGTCAGCGACTCGATCATCGGATCCCACAGATCCAGGTTCCAGATCAGGGCAAGGCCCAAGACAGCGCCAATGCCTAGACGGATGCCCGCCATGCGCCAGCAAAGCAGCGCAATCATGCCCATCAGGCCCCACTCGGGTATCCACATCAACAGGTCGTTGAGACCGTTGATACCGCTCTGCGTCACCGCGGAGATGCCGCGGGTAATGCCAGAATAGTTACTTGTCAGATAATTCAGACCGGATTCGATCCAGTCACCCAGTTCGATACGGGGAATCTCAATCGCCATCTCAGTTGTCTCCTGCTTCTGCCAGTTCAGCCAGTACCGCACCCTTGACCACCACACCGAGCAGGCGACGCTCACCGTCGATCACCGCGATGGGGAAGCTCTTGTCGCTGAACATGGCAAAGAGGTTATTCAGCGGCTCGTCTGGGGCTACGCTACGGAAGTCCTGCTGAATCAGGCTTTCGATGGTCTGCAGGCCATCTTTGACGGCCTTATCGGCACTATCGGCATCGATGAGACCCACAAGTTTGCGATCACGACTGGTGACGTAGATCGAGTCCAGTCCGTTCTCACTCATCTTGCGCAGAGCGGTACGCGGACCGTCATCCTCACGGGCGGTAGCACGTACCGGACGCATCGCATGATGAGCGGTGAGGATACGCGACATGTCCACGCCCTCGATGAAGCGCTCTACGTATTCATCGGCCGGCGCAGTCAGAATCTCTTCCGGCGTGCCGATCTGCACGATCTCACCGTCCTTGAGCAGGATGATGCGATCACCGATGTTGAGGGCCTCATCGAGGTCGTGGGTAATGAAGACCGTGGTCTTCTTCATGCGGTGCTGAAGCTCGAGCAGTTCCTGCTGCATGTCCTTGCGGATCAGCGGATCGAGCGCGGAAAACGCCTCATCCATGAGCAGCACGCTTGAATCGTTGGCCAGTGCACGTGCCAGGCCGACACGCTGCTGCATGCCGCCGGACAGTTGGCTGGGCAGCGCATCTTCCCAGCCGTCCAACCCAACCTGCTTCAATGAGTTACGGGCGGTTTCGGTGCGCTCGGCCTTGTCGACGCCGCGGATTTCCAGACCGTATTCGGCGTTCTGTTGCACCGTGCGGTGCGGGAACAGTGCGAAATTCTGGAAAACCATGGAAAAGTGACGACGACGACATTCCAGCAGCTCCTTGGTGCTGAGCGTCGGAATGTTCTCACCATCGATAATGATCTCGCCTTCGGTGGTATCGATCAGGCGGTTGAGGCAGCGGATCAGTGTCGACTTGCCCGAACCGGAAAGCCCCATGATCACCAGGAGCTCACCTTCGTAGACATCGAAATCGATGTTGGACAAGCCCAGCGTCTGGCCAGTCTTCTCCAGGATTTCCGGGCGCTTCTGCCCTTGGTCACGCAGCTCAAGGGCCTTCTTGGGCTGGTTGCCAAAGACCTTGCTGAGGCCGCGCACCTGTATCTTGACGGGTCGTGTTTCGCTCATCGGCTCTGCCTGTTGTTATGTCATGCCGGCATGCCCTGGCAGGCCGCTCTAACGGCCCTTATGGCTATGCACGGTCGATGACTGTCGTGATTGAACTCGCAGGATCATACATACTTATAAATAACCCCTCAAATCAGAACAGCTGATGATTAATCAACGATGACATGGCACAGCTTATTTTCAGATCGCTGTCAGCGGGCGGGCTCGCGCCCTTCTTGCCGTCCTTCTTAGCGCATTTGTTGATCAGGACTCAATCCGGAGGCGACGCCAGTCTGTGGCGCTGCCAGTCGGATTCGGGTTCGTTCAGCCTGAGCAGCGCATCGACCACCTGCTCTTCCATGTTGTAGCGCAGGCGAAAGCCCAGTTGTTTCATCAGCGAACGCATGGGCTGGTTGTCGATCATGATCTTGCCGAACATCTCGAGGGTCCCCAGCCCCTGGCAATAGCGGATCATCTTGGTCATCAGCAGGCGCCCGAGCCCATGGCCATGCAAGTCATCGCGAATGATCACCGAGAACTCCGTGCGGATGTTGTCCGGGTCATTCCATACCCGTACCACACCCAGCATTTCCGACTGCCCTTCTGCATCCAGCCGCACCGCAATAAACGCCATCTGACGGTCATAATTGATATCGGCAAGCGTCGCCAGGTCTCGCTTGGTCAGGTCCGCCTTGTGATGGAAGTAGCGAAACCGGATGCTCTCCTCGGACAGATGCTTGTGGAAACCGGTGATCAAAGGAGCATCTTCAGCGCGGATCGGGCGCACTTCCACGTCCATTCCATCCAGCTCGACCCGTTCTCGAAGTTCTTCAGGATACGGCATGATGGCATGCCGGGCGGGTGTTCCCAGATCCAACGCAAAATCCACGGCAAGCAGACCATCACGGTTGAGCAGCAGCGGATTGATTTCCATTCCCCTCAGGCGCGGCAGGTCAGACGCCATCTGGGACAACTTAACCAGCAGCTCACAGATCATCTCGACATCCTGCTGAGGCTGGCGGGAATGCTCTTCGATCAGCTTGGCGGCGTGGGTGCGGCTCACCAGATCGGCGGC
The DNA here is from genome assembly GCF_030553075.1 of Halomonas sp. I5-271120. Taxonomy (NCBI): domain Bacteria; kingdom Pseudomonadati; phylum Pseudomonadota; class Gammaproteobacteria; order Oceanospirillales; family Halomonadaceae; genus Halomonas; species Halomonas sp. I5-271120. The sequence continues at coordinate 3,496,686 of NZ_CP130701.1, read as the reverse complement.
GAGGGTCATGTTCAGGGGCGGAAAGGCCACATGGCGATCGGCCAGCACATTGACCTTGTAGCCACCGACACCAAAGACCACCAACGGTCCGAACTCGGGGTCTCGTGTAATGCCCGCACACAGCTGCAGGGAATGCTTGCCCCGCTGCATTGGCTGCAAACAGTACTCATGGATGACCGAGTCTGGGAACTTCTCGTGGACCTTCTGCTCGAGCCGCATCATGCCGTTACTTACCTGTTCAGGACTTGCAAGGTCCTGCAGCAGGCCCGCCGAGAGCTTGTGTGGATGGCTGCGATAGCGATACGGCACGATGTTGTTATCGTGCACGATTTTCAACGCCAGGGTGTCTCCTGAGTCCTGCTCGGCCTCAAGCAGATCACGGGCGACGGCGGCGCCCTCCTCCGGTGTGACGATATAACGGCTCTTGGGGGTCTGAATGCCATAGGCCGCCAGCACCTGAGCCGTCTCTGCATGGGTCAGGCAGTGTCGCTGTTGCTCGAGAGCCTGGTCGATCAGTTCGTGACAGTGCTTGCGAATGGCCGCACTGGTCGCAAAGGGCAGCGAGGGTGGCGTTTCCTGGAGCAGGGCCTGCACGCGCCGATAGTTGACCATATGCATGAAGGCACCGACGGCCTTCTCTGGCGACATGTAGGTCGGAATACCAGCCAGGTTGCTCTCGTGTCGAGCCGATAGCGCCTGCTCGAGCCCCATCCAACTGGTCAGCAGGTTGCGCTTGAAACGCCGCCGGTTGGCGACCACCGCCTCCGCCGTGACCTTCGAAGGCGCCAGACGGGTTGGCGCATGCACTAGCAGCACCGCATCCACGCCAGGGTCGGCGGCCACGATCTCCAGCGCCTCGACGATCTGATCCGGCGTGGCGCCCCCACCCAGGTCCACCGGGTTGCGTCCCGGCAGTGTCATGTCCACGTCGTCTCTTGCCAGCGCCTCGCGGGTGGTCTCGCTAAAATCGGCCAGGCGTCCGCCCTGGCTGATCAGGCGATCGATCGCCAGCATCGCCGGCCCCAACCCATTGGAGACGATCGCCAGTCGGTCACCTCGCAATGGCCGCATGCGCGACAGCGTCTCCAAGGCATCGAAGAGGTCATCGGAATTGTCGACGCGCACCACGCCTGCCCGCGCCAGAGCGGCATCGAAGATCACGTCACGATTGGCGATCCCCGGCGTCGGCGGCAAGTTCGACAGCGATGACTCAGGCGTGCGACCACTCTTGATCGCCAGCACCAGCCTGTGCCGGGATGACTCACGCAGGGCCGTCATCAGGTGCTGTGCATCCTGGGTGCGTTCCAGATGCAGCAGAATGGACTGGGCTGCCGTATGTTGATTGATATAGTCGAGCAGGTCGGGCAATAGCACGTCGACACTGTCGCCCAAGGTCACCAGGTGCGAAAGACCAATACCGCGCCCTGCCGCCCAATCGATGATGGCATTGCCAAGCATGCCCGATTGGCCCAGATAAGCGACGCGCCCGGCCTTGACCGGCTGGCCGGAATAGGAGGCATTGAGCCGCCGCCCGGGCACCAGGATGCCCATGCACTCCGGGCCCAGCACGCGGATTCCCGAAGGCCTGGCGGCGCGCAGCATCTGTTCGCGGATGGACCCGCCGTCATGACTGCGATCGTCCAGGTAGGAGCCGCCGGACAGCACCATCGCGGCGCGAACACCGGTTGCGCCGAGCTCGGCGATCAAGTTGGGCACCGTATCCACCGGCGCGCAGATCACCGCCAGTTCGGGCACCTCGGGCAGATCGGCAACGTGACTGAAACAGGGGACGCCATGAACGCTCTCGTAGCCCTTGGTATTGACTGACCACAGCTTGCCGGGAAAGCCGCCCTCCTGGAGATTCTGGATCACCAGTCCGCCCATCGAATAAGGCTTTTCCGAGGCGCCAATGACCACCAGACTATGCGGCTCGAAGAAGTGACGAAGAAATCGCGTACCCAAGACCTGTCCTCCCGCGTGGGTGTAGCCTCCTTGTGTACGACTTATTGACACTGTCATGCAAGGAAGCAAGGCGATTAAGGTCGCATCAATAACCGCGGAGCCGTCGATGATCACCTCATATATCACCCATCCCCGTTGCCATGATCACTTTATGGGGCCCGATCATCCCGAGAGCCCGCTGCGCCTCGATGCCATTCGCGCCCGGCTTGCCTTGAGCGGTGTGCTGCAACAGACCATGCAGTCAGAAGCGAAACCCGCCACCGCCGAACAGCTCGAGCGTGTACATCCTCAGCGCCATCTGTCATCGCTCGAGCGCTGTGTACCCGAAGAGGGCATCACCCTGCTCGATGGCGATACCCTGATGAATCCGGCGAGCATGGACGCCGCCCGTGTGGCTGCCGGAGCCGTAGTGCGCGGGGTGGACCAGGTCTACCGGAGCCAGGCCGACAATGTCTTCTGCGCCGTGCGCCCACCTGGCCACCACGCTGAAGCCACCGATGCGATGGGATTCTGCTTTATCAACAACATCGCGGTGGGCGCCGCCCATGCCATCGCCAGGTATGGGGCCGAGCGGGTCGCCATCCTCGACTTCGACGTGCACCAGTGCAACGGCACCGTGGACATCTTCAAGGACCACCCTAACGTGCTGGTCTGCTCGAGCTTTCAGTATCCCTTCTATCCGTGGCGCTATCTGCGCAGTCAGTGGCACAACATCATCGACACACCGCTGCCGCCAGGCACAGACGGCCCGGCTTTCAGGCGCGCAGTGGAAGACGATTGGCTGCCCGCCCTGCATGCCTTCAAGCCGGATATGGTGCTGGTATCCGCCGGTTTTGATGCGCACCGAAGCGACCCCATGGCCGATCTGTGTCTCGAGGCAGCCGATTTCCATTGGGTGACGCACCTGGCCATGGAGATCGCCGCCCTCTATGCCGACAACCGCCTGGTTTCCGTTCTCGAAGGCGGCTATGACATCGATGCCCTGGGCCACTGTGCCGAGGCTCACGTCAGCGCGCTGCTGGGCCTACCCTTCAAGGCCTGAGCCAACACGAGGGCGGTCCAGCTTCTTAAGGTACATGGACGGTGCTCGTTTCCTTCCCTCAGGAAATATCGAACTCAGCCCACGCCTCCGCGATTCGCGATAGTGGCCTTGAAGCATGGCGCATCCGAGGCCTATCCAGTGAGATAGCCCCCTTCCATTCCCCCATCCTGAATACCGCACGATGTGATAGCCTAGCGGAAACTAAGTTTCCGATAGTGAAAAGCCGATGAGCGCCAACAACGATCAAACCGCCGCCCTCCAGATTGCCGCTGGCCGCAAGGCGTTCGTCGAGCCGCTACAGCTCGGGGAGCGCCTCAAGGAGATCCGGCTGTCCAACCACTGGACCCTGGAAGACGTCAGCAAGCGGACCGGCCTGGCTCGCTCGACCCTGTCCAAGATTGAAAACGATCACATCTCACCGACCTTCACCGCCGTGCAGAAGCTGATCAATGGGCTCGACATCGACCTGCCCCAGCTGCTCAAGCAGCCCAAGCCACAGAGCCGCACCATGGGACGTCGCGACCTGACACGCGCCGGTGAGGGGCAACAACATCCGACCCCCACCTACGAGCACGAGCTACTGTCCTGGCAGCTGGCCCAGAAGCACATGACGCCCTTCAAGACCATCGTGCGGGCCCGGAGCTTCAGTGAGTTCAGCGAATGGGTGCGCCATGACGGCGAAGAGTTTCTGATCGTGCTGGAAGGCGCGATCCTGCTCTACACCGAGTTCTACGAGCCGCTACGCCTGGAGCGCGGTGACAGCATCTATTTCGACAGCGACATGGGACATGCCCTGGTGTCCATCAGCGACGAGGACGCGGTTGTCTTGTCTGTGTGTACCCGCGGCCAAACCAGCTGAGCCATCGCTCTTCCGGTACACTTCCGGTTCACATCGAGCGCCATACGGTACAAGTCACGACACCTGCACAAACAAAACGCCCCGGCGCATCATGCGCCGGGGCGTTTTACTGTGCTCAGAGTGCCAGGAACGTTCAATGTCCCGGGTAGGGATCCCCGCCGGACAGCTCGCGTTGCATCATCTTGTCGCTATACGCCGTACCGTACTTGAGGCGAGACCAGACGTAGAGCGCCAGCCCGATCAGCATCCATCCCGCAAACAGCGCCCATTCGAGGGCTGACAGTGCCGAGGGGCTGCCCGGCATGTACAGGGCGGTCATGCCCAGCGAAAGCACCACGGCCACGATGCCCACCAGCTTGCCATGCTTGACCTTGAACGGACGCTCCATCTCCGGCTCGCGCTGGCGCAGCACCAGGAAAGACAGCGCCACAAAGAGGTAGGCGATGACGATACCCAAACCACCCGCGACGACCAGCCACACAAGTGCCTGGCGACCCAGGAACGGTGCCAGGCAGGACAAGAGGCCCATCAGCAAGATGGCGTTGGTCGGCGTCTTGTAGCGCGGATGCAGCTTAGCGAGGAAAGCTGGCAGCATGCCGGAATGTGCCAGTGCATAAATCGCGCGGGAGCCACCGACATAGAAGGCGTTCCAGCTGGTAATGATACCGGCGATACCGGCCAAGACCATCAGGTTGCCCGCCCAAGGCGCCTGAAAGACAGCCTGCATGGCATCGGGTACCGCCAGTGAACTGCTACCGAGCGCTTCGCCATCCAGCATCAAGGAAGTGCCAAGAATAATCAGGGCGTACCAGAACACGGCTAGAATGACCGAGATCATCAGCACGCGACCTATTTCACGAAACGGCAGGTTGATTTCTTCAGCCGCCTGGGGGATGACATCGAAGCCCACGAACATGAAGGGCACCATGATCAACACCATCATGATGCCGCCCATCACCCCCTCTTCGACACTGAACAGCGGGTCCATGGTGGCAGTATTGCCCTCGAAAAGGGCTCCGGTAATGAACATTACACCTACGGCCAGAATCAGCACCGTGACCACTTTCTGCACCAGAGCTGCGGTGCGCACGCCAAAGTAGTTGACGGCCATCATCACTACCGAACCGGCAACGCCAACGACTACCCAGGTCGCCTTGACGTCCCAGCCGGCAATCGTCCATAGGTCGCCCACGGCATAGCCAGGGAAGAGCTGCTCGACGACTGTGGGCAACGCCACCGCCTCGAAGGCAACCACGCTGACATAGCCGAGCGTAATGGCCCAGGTACACAGAAAAGAGGCGAAATGCCCCAGAGCACGATAGCTATAGACGTGCTCGCCACCGACCTGCGGCATCGCCGAGGCCAGCTCCGCATAGGTCAACCCCACAAGCACGATAGCGAAACCGCCAAAGATGAAGGCTGTGATCGCTCCCAGGCTTCCAGCGGACTGAATCCAGTTGCCGGTCAAGACAACCCAACCCCAACCAATCATGGCCCCGAAGGCGAGTGCCAGCACGTCCTTGCGTGCCAGCACGCGGCTGAAGCCTTCTCCACCCAGTGTACTTGCCGTCATCACGATACCTCGCTGCTTGTGCCTTGTTATTTGCGATTGGCTCAGGATATTAATGTCGATGCTTTATATTTTTATCGACAACAAACCCTCTGCATGTGCAAGGTAATTGACGTTTTCGCCGGCCGCAAGTCGACCTTCGCGAACGCAAGCAGGAAAATGGCGGCCCAAAGGTCCATGAAATGGCGTGCTGAGTATGGAGTCTGCGCACCAAGACCCAACCGGAGGCGCAATGCAGGCGTCAGTTATATTGAACGCTCATTAAGCAAGGACAATCAGAAAGAGAAGTTAGAGACCACGGTCTCCCGCACGTCGTGCCGGAATCGCATCGTAGACCAGACGCTGCTCCGAGTGGACGGCCTGGAAATGCCGGCCTTTGGCACGCGCGATCAACATCACCCCGAAACGCTCAGCCAGCTCAACGCCCTTCTGGGTCACACCAGAGCGCGAGACCAGAATGCCGATACGCATCTGCGCAACCTTGAGAACCATCTCAGAGGTCAGTCGACCCGTGGTATAGAAGATGTCGGCGGACATGGCCGCGCTGTCCTCGTCGAGCCATTGCCGACCGGCCAAGGTATCAACGGCATTGTGACGCCCCACGTCCTCGACGAAATCCAGTACCTCGTCCTGACGGCAAAGCGCACAGCCGTGCACCGCGCCGGCACTCTTGTAGGTTTCGTTGTAAGCGCCGAGATTCTCGAGCAATGCATAGAGCGTGGACTGTGCTAGAGAAGTGCTTGGTACAGGCTCAATGCCGACGGCATCGAGCAGGCGGCCGAAGACGGTGCCCTGGCCGCAGCCGGTCGTCACGGTGCGCTGGCCGAGGCGTTCTTCCAGGTCGTCAGGCGCCCGACGACTGACCACTACCGCTGCCTCGACGTCCCAATCGACATGAACCGCTTCCAGATCGTCGCGCGCCGGCACCAACCCCTGATTGCGAAGATAGCCCACTACCAGGGCCTCTGGGTCGGCGCCCAGCGTCATCAGGGTGACGATTTCCCGCTTGTTCAGATAGACAGTCAGCGCGCGCTCGGCAGAGATGGCCTGCCGACGCACGTCACCAAACTCGTCATGGATGTCTATTTCTAGTGTCGCCGGCAGGCGGGCGTGACTAAGACGTAACGAACACATGCATCGCTCCTTGGCGACAAGCGCGGCAAACCGGTCGAGCAACACCGCGCGAATAACGATTCAATCCAGCGTTAACTGCACCATATTGACCATCATTGCATTCGAGGCGCCTACTGTCTTTATCTGACCGCCGCCTTTGGCGACCTGAGATAAGGCGCCCCTGCATAGGCACTGCGCCTTGATAATTTCCCACATACGTTTCCAAGAAGTCCTGAAGTGAGTCGCCACGCCATGAGCTCCCCTGACACGACCGGCCCCATCAGTCGCAAGCACCTAAGCTTCAGCCTTGTTCCCGAACAAAAGCGCATCAAAGGGTTCACCGCGACCCAGTGGCATATCCATGACCTCGCACCGGGCGATACCGGCCCTCATGTTCTGGCGCTGCAACTCTACATGACCGAACGCGCGGCCTACCGATTCAACCTGGGCTCGCCTAGCCCGCGACTGTTCGTTCGTGCCGGGTTCTCGGGGCAAACCCCTGAACCCACCGCCCTGACGGCCAGTCAGGAGGTGGCGGCCGGCTGGATGGATGGCGAGCAGCAGGTGCTCGAGGTGGCCATGCCGGTCGCCATCCAGCTGTGGCTGGAAGCCTATCTCGCGCATCATGGCGAAGCACCTGTCGAAGGCCGCAAGAAAAAGCGCAAGGGCGCCGGACGTGCTCAGGAGAACCAGACATGACGCGATTTTCTCGCTGGTCACAGCGCAAGCGTGGCCTTGAGCCAACCGACGAGCAGACGTCAGAACGCGCTCTCACACCAGGCGAGGAAGGCTCTGTCAACGATGGCGCTATCCAAGATGACAGCGTCACCGACAGTGGGCCGACAGCGGACAGCGAAGCAACGCCATCTCAAGAGGCCGTCGAGGAGTTACCCGACCCGGCTACCCTGCCCCCGGGCAGCGACCTTACCGCTTATCTGGCCAATGGTGTCAGTCGTGAGGTCCGCCGCCGTGCGCTAAAGCGCATGTTTGCTGCAGACCACTATCACCATCGAGACGGGCTCAACGACTACGATGACGATTATCGTCAGCTCAAGAACCTCTCGCAGGAAGTTGCCGACCGTCTGCGAGAATGGACGCGTCAGCCTGATGATCAGGGGGAAGACATCCAGCGGCAGCCGGAGCAAGCAGAACGCGACATCAAGGAATCGGCAGATGCGGCGGAAGCCAAGCTCGAGGACACTTCTGAGGCCGATGATGCTTCATTCTCAGACGACCAGACTCAAGCCGATAGGGTGAAAAACGAGATTGACTCCGACCAACCCAAACGAGACGCCCAGCTAGATACCCAGCCCGAGAGCAGCCAAGGGGCCGAGGAGAACCGGACGTTTAAAGAAAAAGACCAAACCCAAAAGAATAGGTGAATGCTATCAATTCGATAGTTATATTAGCGCTAAGTTTAGACCAATGAGGATTGGCGCTGACTGAGTTGACCGACGAAAATTAAGTAAAAATTTGCCCCTGACCGTTGAGGCTACATGAATCAGCGCATCGACCTGACCCTGCTGGATGCCGATCAGAACCTGGCAGCCCGAGATACCGCGCATTCCCGTATTTCATGGCCCGCCAATCTCACGCCTGAGAGCGTTACCTATTCAAGCGATGGTCATTTATTGATCATTGCCGACGAACTAACAGGCCGGCGTGCTGCCCGTGAACTGAAGGATCGTGGCCTCGCCTCGATCACACTACTGGTAACCGCACATTCGGCCGACGCCAACGCCGTAGGCCACGAAGAAAATCTCGAAGAGGGAGAAAGTCGCGGAGAGGTCGCCGAAGACAGCGTCAACATCGAGACACTGCTAGAAGACACCGCATTCTTGTCGATGCATCAGGCCCACAGCTGGCACCTCGCCGGCTATCTCGGCAAATTCACCCTCACCCTGCCCCACGATGATGGAGAGATCGATCTTGCCAAGGCGAGCCTTGGCCGCGCTCACTTCGATCTGGTGCTTGATCTGGGCACGCCGCCAACCCTCACCCTGGAGCTGCCACCACCGGGTTACAGCGCCGCTCACTGGGGCACCGAAGAGTGTCGGCAGATCATCAACGACCTCCCTGAGCAGGTCGGCGAATTTGCCAAGCCGCGTTATTTTCACATCGATCATGACATCTGCGCTCATGATGGCCGCGGCAAAACAGGCTGTACCCGTTGCCTTGAGGTCTGCCCCGCAGACGCCCTGTCACGCCAGTCGGGACGAATCGAATCCTGGATCGAAATCGATCCGATGCGCTGTCATGGCGCCGGCAGTTGCACCAGCGCCTGCCCGACCGGGGCCATCCAGTATCGGCTGCCGCCCCCTGTCGACCAGCAAGCCTATGTCGAGCGCCTGCTGGACGCGTATCGCGCTGCCGGTGGACAGGCACCGGTGGTGCGGTTCGCCGAGGCCAGCTTCCTCTCGACTGAGTCGCCGGCACCGGCCGGTCATGTACTGGATGTTCCCCTCGAGGAACTCGGCGCAGCGGGACAGGATCACTGGCTGGCAGCCCTCGCCGCCGGGGCTGCCGAGGTCCGCATTCAGCTGACCGAGACCCTGCCGCCAAGCCTGAAAACACTGATCGACGACCAGTATCGCCAGGCCGCCACCCTGCTCGAGGCGCTAGGCCATGACACTCGCCGGCTAAACCTGGTCGCACCAGGCGACAGCGAGAGCCGAGACGCCCTGCCGTCGCTGGCGGCGCTTGCCGTTCCGGACAGCGCGGACTCGCCCAGCTTCGATATGGCCAGCGAGCTTGGAGCCAGAGAGTCCGGTAAGCCAGAGTCCGTTAAGCGAGAGCCCGGTAAGCGAGATCGTCTCAATGCCACGCTCACCCACCTCGCCACCACGGGGCAGCCCAGTGGAGAGCGTCATGCCATGCCATCGGGCGCGCCCTTCGGTGATGTGATCGTAGACAACGATGCCTGCACACTCTGCTTGGGCTGTGTCGCGGTATGCCCAACACCGGCGCTCGCCGGAGGGCGCACCTCACCCGAGCTGAGTTTCCGAGAGGCAGACTGCGTACAGTGCGGCCTCTGCGAAGAGACCTGCCCGGAAGATGCGATCCGCCTGATGCCGGGCTTCCTGGCAGCGCCAAAACGCGAAGAGCGCCAGATTCGCAAGCAGGAAGACGCATTCCCCTGCATTCGTTGCGGCAAGCCTTTCGCCAGCGCCAGTGCTATCGCCAGCATCAAGTCCAAGCTCGCCGATCACCCCTACTTTGCCGGTGACGCCATGGCGCGCCTGGAAATGTGTGAAGACTGTCGGGTCAAGGATGTCTGGCAGGGCCTGGCCAATGATCCCGAATCACAGTTGAAGATCTAGTTGAAGCGCGACGGGACACCATCTGTGAAGATGACAGTCTCAGTAACGCTCTGGACGACGATGTTGATGACAAGGTAACCGCCATGACCGATACCTCAGCGACGACCCAGCCTGATGCGCAGGACGGCTCGCATGAAGGCTCTCATGAAGGCTCTCAAGAAGACACCGACGCCCTGCGCGCCGACATCTATCGGCTATTGGCGAGGCTGGTGCGTGAACCACCTTCGGCGGCGCTTCTGACGTGGCTTTCAGAGCTCGACGCCGACGCCGATGGCAGTACGCTGGCGAAGCGCTGGACCGCGTTGATCCAGTCCGCAAGCGCACAAGGAATGTCTCAGGAAGCGCTCGCCAAGACGCTCTCGACGGCGCACTTTCGCCATCTGGTAGGCGTGGTACAGGGAGAAATCACCCCCTACGCCTCCTGGTACCGGCAAGGCAACCTGATGGATGAGGCGCTGCTGTCACTGCGCCGAGACCTTCGTCGTCTCGGCATCAGCCGAGCGGAAGAGTGCCATGACCCCGAGGACCATCTCGCCGCCGTTTGCGAGACCATGGCCATGCTGCTGGACGACGGCCAACAAGACGAAGCCGCCCCTTTCTTCATGGCACACCTCGCTCCTTGGGCGACGCGTTGCTTCGATGATCTGGCGGCGGTCGATACCCCGTTCTACGCGCACCTGGGAGCGCTAGGCAGTGACTTCATGAGCGAGGAGCATCGTCATCAGGCAGATGAGGCGGCTCGCCAGCCCGTTCGCATCGTCACGCCCGATGCAAATTCCGCTCAACCTACACCTGACATGACCGATAATTGAGCTAGCGAAACTGACTATAACGATACCGGGCAAACCGATCCGGATCGCAGAGGAGTGAACCATGGCACAACATCACAACCCACAGCGTCGCCTCTTCCTGAGAACGATCGGCACGGGCACCGTAGCAGCGGGCACCATCCTTGCGATCGGCCAAGCCCCCCTGGTTCAGGCAAAGGCCACACCGTCGACTGCTCCTGACGCGCCTCGCGGCTATCGAGAGACCGACCACATCCGCCGTTATTACGCCACCTTGTGCGACTAACCCGGACCGCCCTTTCGGCCAAGAGGATCGACACCATGCGATTGACGCGTACTTCCAACACCGCCAAGGCCAGTCATGGCCTGGGCATTTCACGCCGGCAGTTCATGCAGCGCAGCGCCCTCGCCACGGGTGGCATCGCCAGCGCTGGCTTCATGGGCCATTCGATGGTCCGCTCGGCGGATGCCGCCGACAAGACGCCAGTCCTTGATTCGCCGGTGGAAACCAAACGCACCATCTGCTCGCACTGCTCTGTCGGCTGTGGCGTCTATGCCGAGGTTCAGGAAGGCATCTGGACGCACCAGGAACCGGCCTTCGACCACCCCATCAACCGCGGCGCCCACTGCGCCAAGGGTGCCTCGCTGCGCGAGCATGGTCACTCCACCCGTCGCCTCAAGTATCCGATGAAACTGGTCGACGGCGAATGGCAGCGGCTTTCCTGGGACGACGCCATCGAAGAAATCGGCAACAAGGTCCTCGAGCTCAGCGAGACCTACAGCCCAGACAGCATCTATTGGCTGGGTTCGGCCAAATTCAACAACGAACAAGCCTACTTGATGCGCAAGTTCGCCGCCCTGGCCGGTACCAACAACACCGACCACCAGGCGCGCATCTGTCACTCGACCACCGTTGCCGGGGTCGCCAACACCTGGGGCTATGGAGCGATGACCAACTCGCTCAATGACCTCCAGAACAGCAAGTCGATCCTGTTCATCGGCTCCAACCCCAGCGAAGCCCACCCGGTCGCCATGCAGCACATCCTGCTGGCCAAGGAGCGCAGCAAGGCGCAAATCATCGTCGTTGATCCGCGCTTCACTCGCACCGCCGCCAAGGCAAACAAGTATGTGCGTCTGCGCCCGGGTTCTGACGTCGCCTTCATCTGGGGCCTTCTGTGGCACATCTTCGAGAACGGCTGGGAAGATAGCGAATACATCAATCAGCGCGTCTATGCCATGGACGAGGTACGCGCCGAAGTCGCGGCCTATTCACCTGAAGTCGTCGAAAACATCACCGGTGTCCCCGAGGCGGCCATGTATGACACCGCCAAAACCATCGCCGATAACCGCCCCGGCTGCGTGGTCTGGTGCATGGGTGGCACCCAGCACACCACCGGCAACAACAATACGCGTGCCTACTGCATCCTCGAACTGGCGCTTGGCAACATTGGCAAGTCTGGCGGCGGGGCCAACATCTTCCGTGGCCACGACAACGTTCAGGGCGCCACGGACCTCGGTCTGATGTCACACTCGCTGCCGGGCTACTACGGCCTCGCGGAAGGTGCCTGGAAGCATTGGGCCGATGTGTGGGGCCTGGACTACGAGTGGCTCAAGAGCCGCTTCGATCAATCCGACTACACCGACGGCAAGCCGATGTACTCAAGCGGCATCACCGTCTCTCGTTGGATCGACGGCGTACTCGAGAAAGAAGACCAGATCTCCCAGCGCTCCAAGCTCAAAGCGATGTTCTACTGGGGCCACGCGGTCAACTCGCAGACTCGCGGACCGGAAATGCAGAAGGCTATGCAGCAGCTCGAGATGATGGTCATCGTCGACCCCTACCCGACCGTGGCCGCGGTCATGAACGGGCGCACCGACGGTGTCTACCTGCTGCCGGCCAGCACACAGTTCGAGACCTACGGTAGCGTGACCGCCACCAATCGCTCCATCCAATGGCGCGACCGGGTCATCGAGCCGAGCTTCGAATCCAAGCCTGACCACGAGATCATGTACCTGATGGCTCGCAAGCTGGGCTTTGCCGACGAGCTGTTCAAGAACATCGAAGTCAACGGCACGGAACCGCTGATCGAAGACATCACCCGCGAGTTCAACCGCGGCATGTGGACAGTCGGTTATACCGGCCAGAGCCCGGAGCGCATCAAGCAGCATCAGCAGAACTGGCACACTTTCAGCTTCAACGACCTGAAGGCCGAGGGTGGCCCTGCCGATGGCGATTACTACGGCATGCCGTGGCCTTGCTGGGGCACCGCCGAGATGCGCCATCCCGGCACGCCGATCCTCTATGACACCTCAAAACCGGTCTCGAAGGGCGGCTTGACGTTCCGCGCCCGTTTCGGCATAGAGCGCGACGGGGTCTCGCTGCTGGCAGACAACTCCTTCAGCCAAAGCTCAGAGCTCGATGATGGCTACCCGGAATTTACCGCCGACATGCTCAAGGACCTGGGCTGGTGGGATGATCTGACGCCTGCCGAAAAGCAAGCTGCCGAGGGCCGGAACTGGAAAACCGACCTGTCTGGTGGCATCCAGCGCGTGGCTATTGCCCATGAATGCGCGCCCTTCGGCAATGCCAAGGCACGCTGCAACGTCTGGACCTTCCCGGATCCCATTCCCAAGCATCGCGAGCCGCTCTATACCAGCCGGCGCGATCTGGTTACCGACTACCCGACCTGGGACGACGTCGCCTCTCACTACCGACTGCCGACGCTCTACAAGAGTATTCAGCAGAAAGATGTCACCGGCCGCTATCCGATCATTCTGACCTCGGGTCGCCTGGTGGAGTACGAAGGCGGTGGCGAGGAGACTCGCTCGATGTCCTGGCTGGCCGAGCTGCAGCAGGAGATGTTCGTCGAGATCAATCCGGCCTTGGCCAATGATCTCGCGATCAAGGACGGCGAGATGGTCTGGGTCGAGGGTGCCGAAGGCGGACGCGTCAAGGTCAAGGCCATGATCACCCCGCGCGTCGCTCGAGAAGTGGTGTTCATGCCCTTCCACTTCGGCGGCATGTTCCAGGGCGAGAACCTGCATGACCGCTATCCCGAGGGCTCGGCGCCCTATGTACTGGGCGAGGCCGCCAATACCGCGACCACCTATGGCTACGACAGCGTGACGCAGATGCAGGAAACCAAGTGCACCCTGTGCCGCATTGAGCGGGCCAGCTGAGTCCCGAATACCTATAAGACATCCCCCCGGGCATGACCGGACCCGGGGGTGAGGAGATAACCATGGCGACGATGAAATTCATGTGTGACGCAGAACGCTGCATCGAATGCAACGGCTGCGTGACCGCCTGCAAGAACGCCAACGAAGTGGAATGGGGTATCCAGCGCCGGCGCGTGGTGACGCTGAACGACGGCGAGCCCACCGAAGTCTCGATCTCGGTGGCCTGCATGCACTGCGACGACGCTCCCTGCATCGCGGTGTGCCCGACCGAGACCCTCTTCAAACGCGACGATGGCATCGTGCTGCATGACAAGGACCTGTGCATTGGCTGCGGCTACTGCCTCTACGCCTGCCCCTTCGGCGCCCCGCAGTTCCCGGGCACCGAAGCCTTCGGCGAGCGCGGCAAGATGGACAAGTGCACCTTCTGCGCCGGTGGACCAGCTGACTCCAAGGAAGAGGAGTACGAGAAGTACGGTGCCAACCGCATTGATGAAGGCAAACTGCCACTGTGCGCCGAGATGTGCTCCACCAAGGCACTGATCGCCGGTGATGCTCAGACAGTAGCGGACATCTTCCGTCAGCGGGTGGTTCAGCGCGGACACGAAGATGGCGCATGGTCATCAACCCAGCGAGTCGGCCCGCAAACCTCGATGGATAACCTCGCCGTTGACGCGACCCGTCAGGAGTAAGGAGGCCCTATGCACACCCACAACGCATGCCTGGCCCTTGGCCGGCGGCTGACCCTGCTCCTGCTGCTGGTGACAAGCCTGTTGCTTGCCGGCCAGGCGTTGGCTCAGGGCGCCGATACCGAGGGCGAACTGGCCACCGCCGTGCCACCGGTCGATGCCGAGATCTGGCGACAGGTGAAGAGCGGCGAAAACTTCATCGACACGCGCCACGATTCCACCTACAGCCTGGTCAACCCGAGCGGCGAGACCTGGCGGCAGATTCGCAACCGTTGGGTCTCGCCCTTCGGCCTGATCGCCGTCGGCGGAATGGCCGCTCTGATCCTGGTGTTCTACCTGATCGTCGGTCGCAAGGACCTCCAGGAACCGCGCAGCGGGCGCAAGCTGCTGCGCTGGTCAACACTGTCGCGCGCCTTGCACTGGACAGTCGCGACGCTGTTCGTCGTCCTGGCGCTGACCGGGCTCAACCTGCTGTATGGCAAATTCGTGTTCAACCCTCTGTTTGGCGACGCCATCTGGGCCGCCATGATGTCGGGTACCAAGCTGCTGCATAACTACCTGGGACCGATATTCGGCTTCCTGCTGATCGTCATCCTGGCCAAGTTCCTGAAAATGAACATTCCCAACAAGACTGACTGGGAGTGGTTCAAGAAGGGCGGTGGCATGATCGGCAAGGAGCACGTCGACGCCCAATTCGCTAACGGCGGTGAGAAAGCCTGGTTCTGGTTGCTGGCCACAGCGGGCGTTCTGGTGATCGCCAGTGGCCTGGTAATGGACTTCCCGAACTATGGGCAAGGCCGGGACACCATGCAGTGGGCCAACGTCATCCACTCCCTGGGCGCCCTGGCGCTGACGGCAGTTTCCCTTGGGCATATCTATATCGGCACCATCGGTACCGAAGGCGCTCTGGAAGGCATGACCACCGGCTACGTCGACGAAACCTGGGCCAAGGAGCACCACAACCTGTGGTACGAAGAGGTCAAGGATCAAGCCGTCACCCCTGACCCTTCGACAGAAGCTAACCAGAACGGTCAAGCCACTCAGCCGCCCGGCACCCCCAGCTAGAAACCCCGGCAGCGACCCTTACCGCCACCAACAGACACCGCCCACCGGCGGTGTCTTTTGTTATGCTTGAGATATCACCGATCTAGCGCCCAGCGGCGCCCCCAGCAGGAGTCATGACCATGCAACATCTCGACGACGCGACCCGCACCGAACTCGAAGCGGCCGCCTTTCGCCGCCTGCTCAAGCACCTAGATGACAACAAGGACGTGCAGAACATCGACCTGATGATTCTTGCCGATTTCTGCCGCAACTGCCTGTCCAAATGGCTAGTGACCGCCGCCAACGAACACGGCGCCGAACTCGACTACGAAGCAGCCCGTGAGTATGTCTACGGCATGCCCTACCGCGAATGGAAAGCGCACCATCAGGCGCCGGCAAGCCCCGAGCAGCTGGCCGCTCTGGAAGCCCGCAATCAGGACAAGAAGGATAAGGCATGAGCGAGCGTCGCCCCGGCTTCGAACCCCTGCGCATCGCGGTACTCACCGTTTCCGATACCCGTAGCGAAGACACTGACCGCAGCGGCCAGGCACTGGTCGAGCGCCTGACAGCGGCCGGCCATGAGCTGGTCGAAAAGCGCATTCTACCAGACGACGTCTACGTGATCCGCGCCCAGGTCGCCGCCTGGATTGCCGCGCCCGACGTACAGGTGGTGTTGACCACCGGAGGCACGGGCTTCACCGGCCGCGACTCAACTCCAGAAGCGGTCGACGTGCTGCTGGATAAACGCATCGAAGGGTTCGGTGAGCTCTTCCGCCACCTGTCCTGGCAGGAAATTGGCAGCTCGACCATCCAGAGCCGCTGTCTCGGCGGGCTCGCCAATGCCACCGTGGTGTTCTGCCTGCCCGGTTCCACTGGCGCCTGCCGTACCGCCTGGGACGGCATTCTCAAGGAGCAGTTGGATGGCAGCCATAAGCCGTGCAATTACGCCAATCTCGTGATCCCAGAGCGAGGCACTCATGGTTAAAGCATGTATCCAACATAAGCCGTGCAGCGATCTATCAACCCAGGCCAATCTCGTGATCCCGGAGCGAGGCACTCATGGTTAAAGCATGTATCCAACATAAGCCGTGCAGCGATCTATCACCCCAGGCCAATCTCGTGATTCCGGAGCGAGGCACCCATGGTTAAAGCACGTATCCAACATAAGCCGTGCAGCGATCTATCACCCCAGGCCAATCTCGTGCTCCCAGAGCGAGGCACTCATGGCTGACCCGACAAGCGAGCTACAGAGCGTCGAAGACGCGCTGTCCGCACTGCTCGAGGGCGTGGTGCCAGTGGCCAGTGAGCCACTGGCCTGCACGGCAGCAGCCGGACGCGTGTTGGCGGATGAAGTCGCTGCGCGCCTGGACGTGCCGGCCTTCGACAATAGCGCCATGGATGGCTACGCTCTGCGAGCCGCCGACGCCGGCCAGTGGCTGAAGGTCAGCCAACGGATTGCCGCGGGCTCTCAGGCCGCACCGCTGGAAGTGGGCACCTGCGCGCGCATCTTCACCGGCAGCGAGCTGCCAGCGGGCGCAGACTGTGTGGTGATGCAGGAGCGCGTCGAACGCGACGGCGACCGGGCCAGGATGCCCGATGACATTCCCACTGGCGATAACGTTCGCCGTCGCGGACGCGATGTCAGCACTGGCGCCAAGCTGCTTGCCGCCGGTACACGACTCGAGGCCGCGGCCCTTGGCCAGTTGGCAGGTCAAGGCATTACCGAGATCAAAGTGCGCCGCCGGCCGAGAATCGCCCTGCTGTCGACCGGCGACGAGATCATCGACCCGGGCGAGCCTCTAGCCCCAGGGCAGATCTACAACTCCAACCGCCCCATGTTGAGACGGCTGATCGAGCGCTTTGGCGGCGAGGTGGTCATGGCCAAGCGCGTCGCCGATGATTTCGATACCACCTGCCAACTGCTTAGCGAAGCCGCCGAGCAGGCCGATGTGGTGATCACCACCGGTGGCGTCAGCGTCGGGGAAGAAGACCACGTCAAAGCGGCCCTGGAGAAGTTGGGACAGCTGGATCTGTGGCGGCTGGCCATGCGGCCAGGGAAACCGTTGGCGCTTGGGCGACTGCCGAATGCCAACGGCGAGGCCCGGCTGGTTGGCCTGCCCGGCAACCCGGTATCGAGCTTCGTCGGCGCCTGGATCTACCTGCGTCCGCTGCTCGGCGCCCTGCTGGGCTGTCCGGCCTTATCCAAGCTGCCAAGGCTCAGGGTCAGCGCCGACTTCACGACTCACACCAAGGCACGGCGACATTACATGCGCGTCGACCTGCGCTTCTTACCCGAGGGAATCGTTGCCAGCGCCTTTGCCGATCAGAATTCGGCAGTGCTGTCTTCCTGTGTGACAGCGAACGCATTGGCCGTGATACCTGCCCATTCAAGCGTGACTCCGGGCGATCTCATCGACTGCCTGTGGCTCACGGAAGCCTGACACCAGGCGCCCTCAACGCGTGCTCCATGTCCGGCCAAAGCGAGCGGAAGTCGGCCTCCAGCTGCGAGTAGTCGGCTTCCAGCCAGGGGCGCAATTCGGCCAAGCGATTGGGACCGCTCAGACGTTGACCAATGCCCGCGATGGCGCGACAGGTGAAGGTAAAGTCCGCGTAGCGGGTCAACCAGTCCTGCTCGACCAGCACCGGCACCATCGACGCCAGTCGATCAGGCGCCTGCTGGGCATCGAGCAGCCGATAGCAGCGCAGAATCAGCGCCTGCTGGGCAGGGTCGTCGGCCAGCAGGCGCGACAGGAAGTGATCCCAGACCAGATCGAGGGCGATACCCGCGTATCGGCTACGACCCTCGGGTGCCCTGCCCCGCGCGGCTCTCGTGCAAGGATGGCGATCAACGAGGGCATCGGCACGGCGATGATGGCGAATTCCATCGGCCACCGACGCTGGCCAAGCGCTCAGGTCACTGCCCTTGACGCCGTCGGCGATCAGGTTGCCATACAGAAAGTCATCGCTGCCGTGGTGAGACAGCCAAGCGTGGGCGAGAAAGTTCATGGCGCTGACTCCTTGACGCTGACGTCTGCTTCCGCCCCCTCATTGGCACCTGCTCGCCAGCGACGTGTCTCGGAAACCTTCACAGGCAGTTGGCTGGCTTGGGCAGCCCGGCAAGCCGTGCCCCGACCTTGGCCGGGCTATCCGGGAACAATCGCATCAGGTGTAGCGACTTGCCCTTTTCGGCGCCCAGCGCCAGCCCCACGGCCTTGACCAGCGGGCGCATGGCCGGCGCCATTTCGTAGCGCGCATAGAAATCGCGCAGCACCTCTATTACCTCCCAGTGCTCAGCAGTGAGGGTGCGCTCCTCCTCTGCCGCCAGCGCCTCGGCTACCGCCGGCGACCAGTCCCCCATGTCGACCAGAAACCCTTCAGGATCCAGGGCAACTTCCTTATCAAGCACCGGAAGATAACGGTATATTTCACTAGAGGCCATCAGTACCAGCTCACTGTCTTGTCGGCTTCTTCGGTCAGGGTCACGAAGCCCCCAACGTCAACGATATTCACCTGATCAGCGCAGCGGTCTAGCAAGCCGCGGGCAGAAAGATCCTCCCGCAGGGCAAAGAGCCGCCCTGCAAGGCCCGTGAAAAGCGACGCCTGGGCAGGCAGAGCGCCCAATACGCCATCTTCGATTAGCAGCAGCCGATCATCGGGGCCCATCGCCGCCAGGGCGTCATCGACGGTTCCACCGGTCGCAGGCGAGCGATTGAGAAGGTGCAGGATCATGCGAAAGGCTCTCCTTGTAGCCGGTACCCAGTGGCAGTTTTTTCGTAACCGGGAGACAGTGGCTGGATTCAAATAACCGAAAGAAACCGCCATGCAGGCATGGCGACGCGCTCAGAAATTCAGCACCAAGCGGTGGCGACCGAGCAGCGTTGGCAAGGCATCGCCCTCCACCACTGATACCGGCAACATCAGGTCGTCAGTGCCCAGGCCTCGGCTTGTCAGGGCACGAGCATCGACCAGCAGCGTCTCGATATCATACATGGCCAGCATATCGATCACGCCATGGGTGCCCTTCTGGCCAAGCGCTCCCGCCTGCTGGCCGGTCAACAGCGCCAACACGCCATCACCTGAAAACAGCAGCGACACCCGCTGCCCGAAGGCGGCGGCCACCAGCGCAGTATCGAGGCCTTCCCGTAGCCAACTGGAGCCGTGTGGCGAATGGCGCAGAATGACCAGCAGGTCGCCCTCGGCTACGCCTTCAACTACGCTCTCGTCTATCGAGCTCTCTGTCTCGTTCATGCCCCCCCCTTGAGCGCTGCATCTGTTCCGTCAGCCGTTATCTCAGACCCATTCATCGCTCGGCTATATTCACGGTGAAAAAGTGACCAAGCGATCATGGCTAAATCCCGCTTCCACCAACTGGCCAAGCCCGGTCAACTCGAAGGGAGGCTCAAGGCTATGCCCGGACTTGCCGTGTCGTGCCGCTTCTCGTTCGTCGAGCAGGCCACGGCGAAGAGCGGCGGCGATGCATACCAGCAATTCGGTACCGTACTCGTCATGCAGCGCGCGCCAGGCATCACCCAGGTGGGGCTCATCCTGTGGCGGCGCCGCCAGGCGAGCCGCATTGTAGACACCGTCGTGATAGAAGAACACCGTATCCAGGCTGTGGCCACGCTCGACCACTGCCCGGGCAAACCGCAGGGCCGAATGGGATGCCTGTGAACTGTAGGGCGCCCCCTGAACCAGCAATGCATAGCGCATGGTTTCCTCGCAGCAAATGGCGCTTGAAAAGGCCAACGTATAATAGGCTCTAAAGGATCTGTTTTGCTGAGCAGACGCTCAGGAATGCCCTCCCGAAAACGACATGCTCTGGTACCCACCATGCCAGAGGCTTGGCCGGGAACCACTCAACTAAAACGACGCATCCAGAAACGACTTGGCCCCGCCGAATCGGCGGGGCCAAGAACGAATCACCTGCCGAACTCAGTCGTTGCTCATGATGCCGAGAATCGACAGCAGGCTGATGAACAAGTTGTAGATAGAGACGTACAGAGTAATGGTCGCGAGGATGTAGTTGGTTTCGCCACCGCGATGCACGATCTCGCTGGTCTGGAACAGGATGGCGGCTGACGAAAACAGCACGAAGCCTGCAGACACCGCCAGTGACAGCGCCGGAATCTGGAAGAAGATACCCGCCACCATGGCCAGAATCAGCACGATGGCACCGGCCGTCAGGAAGTTGGCCAGGAAGCCGAAATCTTTCTTAGTAATCAGCGCCACTGCTGACAGGCCAACGAAGGTCGCGCCCGTCATGGCAAGCGCATTCATGATCAGGGCCGCGCCATTGGGCAGCGTCAGGTAGGCGCTAAGGATCGGCCCCAGGGTAAAGCCCATGAAGCCGGTGAAGGCGAAGGTCGCCAGCAGGCCCATGGCCGAATTGGCGGTCTTGTGCACCAGGAACATCAGCCCGTAGGCGCCGATGAAGAAGACCAGGATATTCATCTGCTGAACGCCCATGGCCACGGCAGCGCCGGCGGTCAGAGCAGAGAACAGCAGCGTCATGGCCAACAGCGCGTAAGTGTTACGCAGCACCTTGTTGGCGCTGACGGCACTCTCCTGGCGTTGTGTTACATGAGTGTCTTGATAGGCCATCTGTCGATGCTCCCTTTGTTGATAATCATACATTCGACCAAGGATGCCGCGTCAGAGTTCGCGACGCAAGAACATAAGGTTGATTCGCGCATCAGGATTCAACGCCACTGGCTGATCGCCAAGCGGTTATTTTTCAAGCGTCTTCGATGTTCGAACAACAGGCGTGCAGGCGTCAAACACCCTAGCAGCCGGCCACTGACGCCATTCAACGACACCTCGTGACACCCGGCAGCGATGGATATACTGCGGTTTCAGACACTCAGGAGGAAGGGACATGATGCGATGGAGCTTGGTGGTAATGCTTGCCCTGATGCTTGCGGGCTGCCAGATCGCCCCGCAATGGCCTACGACGCCCAGTGGTGAGCCCAGTATCGAGGAACTGCCAGCGCCCGAAGAACCTCCACAGGATGGCCGCATCCCCCGGCAAGTACGTTTTCCCGAGGGTGAATATGCCGCCCTCGAGAAAACCGGCAATGCCAGCATTCGCGGCCGGCTCTATCAACACGATTCTCGAGGAAACCTGGTCCCCGGGGCCGGCGAAACGGTCTCCATCGCGCCCATCACCACCTACTCGGCAGAAGCTGCCGAGGTCGTACTCTCCGGGCGCGCTATCGCCCCGGCCGACCCGCGCGCCCGGGAATACACGCACTATGCGCGCACCGATGCCGACGGCAATTTCGTGGTCAACGGCCTGCCGGCGGGTGACTACTACGTCGCCGGCCGGGTCGGCGCCCTGAACGGCCGCCCGATCATTCACCAGGTCAGCGTACGAAGCGGCCAGACGGTCTCGGTCACCCTCAAGCGATAATGCCGGGGGGGGGCGACGATGTCTGGCAATAAGGTTGCCAGCCCCCTCTCGGCGCAAGCGGCACTCATGCGACACCTGCCATTCTCGGGGCTTAGCTCGGCCCACACCTGTTGCCACTGTCTCGCGAGCCTGCGTTGCTCAATTTGCATAAAGCTTGACCCAGAGCACGCCAAGCCGGCCATGTCGCTACCGGGCGGGCCTATACTTCAAGCGCTGCGCAGCGAACCCTTATCGATGATGCAGGAGCTACCGAGATGCCGAACTACAAGGTCTTCAAGGCCATCAGCGTATCCGATCCTCCCGACACGCCGGCCGAATGGTGGGTCGTCGACAATCGGGCACCGAGCCAGCATGCCGCTCGACTGGTCGTGGATCGCTTCGAGACTCAGGAAGAAGCCGAACACCAGGCGGCCAGGCTCAATTCGGAGTGAATGAGCAGGCGCACCTCTCAAGGCGATGCATTCAGCGTGCCCTTTATGCTTTGCCTTTTCGAAAGGCACGCAACACGCGCGGCATCTGCCGCGCGCTGTTTTTTAACGGGCTGTCTTGAAGGGATAGCCTGGAGGCCTCGTCTAAAGGGCTTCGGTTTCAGGTTCGCGAACTCGCCTTAGCGGTTCACATCCACCACGATGCGCCCACGTACCTTACCCTCGATCAGTTGAGCCGCCGTTTCGATGGCTTCCCCAAGATCGATCTCGTGGGCTATTTCATCAAGAATCGCAGTATCCAGGGTCTCCCCCAACCGGTTCCAGGCGGCCAGACGATCCTCGCGGGTGCGCATTACGCTATCGATGCCAGCAAGGGTCACGCCACGCAGGATGAACGGCGCCACGGTCGACGGAAAGTCCATGCCCTGAGCCAACCCACAGGCCGCCACTACTCCGCCATAGCGAGTGCCGGCACAGACGTTGGCCAAGGTGTGGCTGCCCGCCGAATCGATGGCGCCAGCCCAGCGCTCCTTGGCCAGTGGCTTGCCTGCCTCAGCGAGATCAGCCCGATCGATGACATCCGTGGCCCCCAGGCGCTTGAGATAGTCCGCCTCCTCCGGTCGCCCGGTCGAGGCCATGACCTCATAGCCAAGCGCTGCCAACAAGGCGATCGAGAAGCTGCCCACCCCGCCATTGGCCCCAGTGACCAGCACCGGCCCTGAAGCGGGGGTCAGCCCGTGGCGCTCGAGTGCCATCACCGAGAGCATGGCGGTATAGCCCGCCGTACCAATCGCCATGGCCTGCTGGGTCGAAAAGGCCTCGGGCAACGGGATCAGCCAGTCGGCCTTGAGGCGCGCCTTCTGGGCAAGCCCGCCCCAGTGGCCCTCACCGACGCCCCAGCCATTGAGCAGCACACGATCACCCGGCTTGAAGCTTGCTGAGTCGCTTGCCTCGACGGTCCCCGCCAGATCGATCCCCGGCACCATGGGAAAGCGACGCACCACCGGCCCCTTGCCGGTAATGGCTAGGGCATCCTTATAGTTAAGCGTGCTGTACTCCACCCGCACGGTCACCTCGCCCTCGGGTAGCTGAGCGTCATCCAACTCCGTCAGTCCGGCGCGATAGCCGGCATCGTCCTTCTCGATCAGGATGGCCTTGAACATCACTCCTCCTTTTAGACTGATCGTCTAATCTTGGGTAAAAAAAACTCGACCCGTCGATCGAGTACCGGCGTCAGTCACGTCGGCGAGGTAATCCCGCCATATAGGCGGTCACGAAGGTGTCCAGCGGGTCCGGCGATTCCTTCAGCTTTGCACGCATGACGGCTCCTTCCCAGCCGATCCAGAAGTAGTCCGCCAGGGCATCGCAATCCGCATCGGGCGCCAGCGCACCAATCTTGCGTGCCTCGTCAAGGCACTCCGCCAGGCGCTGCTGCCAGTCGCCGAGGACCTGCTCGAGCGCGGCACGGTAGCTGTCCGGCAACAGGCCGACTTCCTGTCCCAGGTTGCCCACCAGGCAACCGCGACGAAAACCATGTCGGGCCATGCCCTTCTTGGCATCTTCGACAAAAGCATTGATGCGTGACAGCGGCGGCAAGGACTCATCACGCAAGTGACGGTCGAGTTTGCGCGCAAAAAAGGTCGCATACTGCTCAAGCACGGCACGCCCGAATACTTCCTTGCTGGGGAAGTAGTGATAGAAGGAGCCCTTGGGCACACCGACGCGCTTGAGGATGCCGTCGATGCCGGCTGCCCGGAAGCCCTGCTCGGTAAGCACTTCCAACCCGCTGCGAATCAACGCCTCACGGGTATTCGGATTGCCTCGCGGCACTCTGGGCGGCCTGCCACGGCGGCGAATGGTGGTGATGTCAGTCATGGGAAATAATTTAGACCAGTCGTCTAGCCCACGACAAGACACCCCCGACCAAGGTGGGAGGCGACGCCTTATTCGCTGGACGTTGACTGAGGCAAGGTGGATGACTGCGGCGTTGAGGGAGCCCGCGAGGCCCGCCACTGTTCCAGATACGAGAGCAGCGCCGGGATCACTGCCAGCACCAGCAGCGTCGAAAAGCCCAGGCCGAAGGCGATGGAGACCGCCATCGGAATCAGGAACTGCGCCTGAAGCGAAGTCTCGAACAGCAGCGGCATAAGGCCGCCAATGGTGGTCAGCGAGGTCAGCAGCACGGCCCTTACCCGCTGTACCGCGGCTTCCACCAGCGCCGTATCAATGTCGAGGCCCTTATCCCGCTGCTGGCGGTAGAAGCTCACCAGGATGATGGCGTTATTGACCACGATGCCAGAGAGCCCAAACAGCCCGAACAGCGAGAGAATCGTCAGGTTGATGCCCAACGCCCAGTGGCCCAGCAGCGCTCCCACCAGCGCAAACGGAATGATCGCCATCACGATCAGCGGCAGGCTCCAAGAGGCAAAGACCCAGGCCAGCACCACGAACATCAGCGCCAGCCCCATGATCAGGCCGGTGCGCATATCGCCCAGCGTGTCGCGCTGATCCGCCGAGCGGCCCTCGAAGCTGTAGCGCAGGCGGTGCTCCTGAGCCAGCTGCGGCAGTACCTGGGCCTCCAGGCTGGCCAGCACCTGGTCAGCGGAGGTAACGGCCTGATTGAGGACAGCAGTCACTTCGACAGCGAGCTGGCCGTCGGCATGCCGCAGCGCCTCGAAACCCTGGCGATAGGAGATATCCATCACCTGATCGAGCGGCACGAAGCGTCCATCCTCGAGGCGAATCGGCAGACGCGACAGGGTACTCAGCCGCTCACGCTGTTCTCGAGGCAGCAGGACTTTCACCTCGATCTCATCGGCGCCATTCTGATACTTCTGAACCAAACGCCCGTCGAAGGCCGAACGCAGTTGCCTGCCTAGCGATTCCGTGGTCAGACCCAGCGCCTCGCCCCGGGGGCTCAAGGAATAGATGAGCTGCTCTCGCCCCCAGGGCATGTCGTCATTGGTATTCAGCACCCCGGGCAGGTTGGACAGCGAGGCGGCTAGCGACGTCGCTGCCTGCTTGAGAACCGCCGGGTCACCACCGCTCAGGCGGATATTGACGTCCTCTCCCGGGGGCCCCGCGCGACGCTCGCTGATGCTCAGATTATCAAGTCCCGCCGGGAGGCGAATTCGCTTACGCCAGGCGGCAATGAACTCGGCATTGCGCACCTCGCGGGCATCCGGAGAGACCAGCTCCAGCCGCATCGCGCCGACCTGGTCGCCGCTTCGACTGCCTCCGCCATCATCGAGGCTGCTGCCGTGCAGTGTCACGGCGTGCACCACCAGCGGCACATCGAAGGCCTGCTCGGTCTCAGCCAAGGTGTCTTCCAGATGGCCAAGGAAACGATCCACCCGTTCACGGTCGGTGCCGGAGACGAAGCTGGCATTGGCGTAGAGGATGCTTGATTCAGGCGTCGGGAAGAACTCGAAGCTGATCCGCCCACCGGCCAAGAGCCCAATGGTGACAAGCATCACAGCCAAGCCGGAGGCAATGGTCCCGGCGCGATGGCGCAGCGTGAACACAGAAAAGGCCCGAAAAGGCCCCTCTCGAAAGCGCTCGAAGCCCTTATCAAAGCGCTCGCGCAGCCGCGTGATCAAGTGTGGGCGGCTGCCCACCGGTGCCGGTTGAAAGGCATGACGCAGGTGCGCCGGCAGCACGATGAAGCATTCGAGCAAAGACGCTGCAAGCACACAGATCATCACCAAGGGGATATCGACGAGAATGTTGCCGATCACTCCGCCGACCACCAGCAGCGGCATGAAGGCCGCCACGGTGGTCAAGGACGAGGCCAGTACCGGCCATACCATGCGCTTGGCCGCGCCTTCCGAAGCGAGATGCGACGCTTCGCCGAGGCGGTAGTGGGCATCGGCATCCTCACCGACCACGATGGCATCATCGACGATGACCCCCAGCGCCATGATCAGCGCAAACAGCGAGATCATGTTGATTGACCCGCCGATGCCCCACAGCACCGCCAACGCCGCCAAAAAGGCAGTGGGAATCCCCACCGCCACCCAGAAGGCTACCCTTCCTGGCAGGAACAGATACAACAGCACCATGACCAGCAACAGCCCTCCCAGGCCATTGCCGACCAGCAGTGAAATACGATCATCAATCAGCTGCCAGCTCTCGTCATAGGCTTCGATGGTCACCGACGGCGGCAAGGTCGGACGGGTATCGGCCAGCCACTGCTCAAGCACCCAGGCTGCATCGAGGGAGTTGCCGTCCTCGGCACGCTGCAGCAGCAGCTCAACCGCCGGGACCCCGGAGCGAGACAGAGTGGTCTGGCCGTCCTGAGGCTCCTGGCGCAGGGTGGCAATATCGCCCAGGCGCAGCTGTGCCCGTTGATCGGCAATAACAGGCAGCTCGGCGAAGGCCTGGGGATCGCGACGCTGCTCTACCGAGCGTAGCTCGCGGGTGCTGTCTTGCTGTCCCATCAGCCCCGCCGGCAGATCCCGGGACATGCCCTGCACCCGTTCAGCGATCTGATCGAGGCTGAGTTCAAGCGCCATCAGCCGCTCGGCAGGCACCTCGATGCTGATCTGCTGCTCCGGCAGGCCACTGATCTCCACCCGGTCGATACCGGCCTGCAACAGTTCATTCTCGAAGCGGTGCGCCAGCCGGCGCAGTTCTGCGGGGGCCAGGTCGCCATGTATCAACAGCCTGGCGATCGGATCATAGCGGGCGACCCGAATCACCTGAGGTCGCTCGGCATCGGCGGGTAGATTGGTGAACTCATCGACCTGCTGGCGAACGTCATCCAGCGCAATGACCGGATCGGTGCCCTCGTTGAACTCCAGCGTCAGACTCGACACGCCCTGGGCGGAGGTAGAGCTCATGCGCTTGAGTCCCTCCACGCTCTTAAGGCGCTGCTCAAGGGGCACGGTAATACCTTCCTCGACGTCTTCCGCCGAGGCACCGCTCCAGACCACCTGCACGCTGACCACATCCAGCGCGAATGTCGGGAAGAACTGGATGTTCATGCGCAATAACGCCAGGGTCCCGCCCAGCAGCATCATCAGCATGATCAGGTTGGCGGCCACCTTATGGTGGACGAAGAAACCGATGATGCCGCGGCGCCGACTCAAGGCGTCGACTCCTCGCCGCTGCTCGCCGCCGTCGAGTTGCCGTCATCGACCAGCAGACCGTCCACAGCGTTGGGCAGGTGAGTCGTCACCACACGCTGCCCAGAGGCAAGCGCTCCGCTTGCCACTAGCAGCCAGCGCTCTCCAGAGGACATCGTTGTGTCATCTGTTACAGTTTCATCCTTTTCAGCGTCATCCTGCTCAGCCGCCCCCGGGACCGTCTCCCCCAGCACGGTCACGCTCAGCCGCTCGAGGCGGTCGTCATCATTCACCAGATAGAGGGTGTCATTGCCGTAGAGGGTGCTGTAGGGCACGGCCAGGGTGTTGGCCACCGGGGGCAGTTCGAGCAGCACGGAGAGCATGCTACCGGGGCGCAGCAAGCCGCGTTCGACGGTGGTCGCGAGAGAAGTCGTGAGAGGGTTTTTGAGAGAGGTTGCGACTGACAGTATCGCCTCGGTGCCGGCAGGATCGCCCTCCCCGGCCAGCCGCTCCAGGCGCAACTCGATGTCTCGCTCGGAGACCCTGGCCCGAAGCGGCAGACCCTCGCGCAGCGCGGTAAGAATGTCGTCCTGATAGCGGTTGGGCACCCGAGCCCGCAACTCAAGCCCTGTCACCGGATAGATGCTCAGCAAGGCCGCACCGCTGGCGACACGATCGCCGGGAGCGGCTTCAATACGCGTAACCACGCCATCGAAGGGTGCCATGACGTGACTGCGCGCGGCATCTCGCTCGGCGATTTCAAGGCCTGCACGGGCACGCTCGAGCTGGGCCTGAAGTCGTCTGAGGCGGGTCGGATGCTCGTCGAGCAGGCGCTGACGATTGGCCACGGTCAGCTTCGCCTGGTCTTCGCCGTCACGGGCGTCATCGAGCTCAGACTGGGAAAGGAGATTGCGCGAGGCCAGTGATTGAGCCCGCTCAAGACGGCGCAGCGCATTATCGAGAATCGCCTGCTCCCGACGCAGTGCCTGCTGATCATTGGCATAGCCGATCTGTTCGCTCTCTATCTGCGCGTCGAGATCAGCGACCTCAGCACGCGCCTGGGTCAGCGGCGGCTGTACATCGGCTTCGTCAAGCGCCACCAACAGCTCGCCCTCGGCCACACGCTGGCCATCATGTACCGGCCGCATCGCCACTCGCGCCGCCAGAGGCGCGGTCACGGTGATCAGGTCCGGCGCCACCACGCTGCCATACAGCGGCACCACCGGCCGATGCGACGCCAATTCGACAGGCATCGACGTCACGCGCCAGCTCCGCTCCTGTGCGCTCACCTCAGCCGGAGCCGGCGCCGTCATCTTGAGGTAGAAGAATACCAATCCACCCAAGACCAGGATCAGCAAGGGAATGAATCGCTTGAACACAGGGCCCCCATCGAGCCGGCAATATCATGCAGTGATGATACAGCCTATTGCGGGTTCCCGCGCTGGGACAAAAGTGCGCACCAGGCAGGTTACCGCCAAGGCTCGATGGGCGCTGGCACTGGCTCAAGCGAGAGGGCTACTCGTCATCAAGGACCCACTGCCAAGGGCCCGTTGCCACCCCATGCAACGCGGTCAACGAGATACGAGCTCAGAGAGACTGGACGGCGGCGAGCATGCATGGGTGCACGTTTGCAGAGTCACTTTACTCAGGGGCTTGCCTTGATGTGTATCAAGGCGGCCATGGACGCCTCGTACCATGCTAAGTGGGTGGTCGTTGGCAACCGCTGCACCGGTTGCTTTTCATCCAAGGAGGAAGCGTCATGAAGGCATTGGTATTCCATGGTCCCGGCAAACGCCGCTGGGAAGACAAGCCGCGCCCGGCGATCAACAAGCCTACGGACGCTGTGGTGCGCATCACCCATACCACCATCTGCGGCACCGACCTGCATATCCTGAAGGGCGATGTCCCTGCGGTGACGGACGGGCGCATCCTGGGTCACGAAGGCGTGGGGGTGGTCGAAGAAGTCGGTGAAGGCGTGAGCAATATCCAGGTTGGCGACGAGGTGCTGATCTCCTGCATCACCTCCTGCGGGCGCTGCGACTATTGCAAGCGCGGCGTCTACTCCCACTGCCGCGACGGCGGCTGGATCCTCGGACACTTGATCGATGGCACCCAGGCTGAGTACGTGCGTATCCCGCACGCGGATAACAGCCTCTATCCGCTACCCAAGGAGATGGATCGCGCGGCGGCGGTGATGCTCAGCGACATCCTGCCCACCGGGCACGAGATTGGCGCGCTGAACGGCGAGGTCACGCTCGGCGATACCGTCGCCATCGTCGGCGCTGGCCCTATTGGCCTGGCAGCGCTGATGACCTCGCAATTCTACTCTCCAGCGCGAATCATCATGATCGACCCCGATGAGAATCGCCTGGCCATGGCGAAGCAGCTCGGCGCCACCGACACCATTGCCCATGACCCGATCGAGGCCATTGAAAAGCTTACCGGCGGCGAAGGCGTGGACGTGGCCATGGAAGCGGTGGGCATCCCCGAGACGTTTGATATCTGCCAGCGCATCGTTCGTGCAGGCGGCCATATCGCCAATATCGGCGTGCATGGCAAGAGCGTCGACCTCCGGCTGCAGGACCTGTGGATCAAGAACATCACCCTGCGCACGGGCCTGGTCAACACCGACACCATTCCGGTGCTAATGCGGGTCGTCGAGAGCGGCGGCGTCGAGCCCGCAGGGCTGGTGACCCATCGCTTCAAGCTCGACGAGATCGAGAAGGCCTACGATATCTTTGGCGAAGCGGCAAAGGAACAGGCCATCAAGATGCTGCTGACCGTCGAGTGAGCGACTGGTGCAACCCATGGCGCTCACTCTCGATCAGCAGTATTCGCACGGTTCACTTCTCCCTCCCCTTCCGTCCGCGACGATATCTACATGAGCTGAAAGCTGCCGGGGATGTCTGCTCCCGGCAGGAACAGTGTTGTGTCTTCAGGTTGCCGTCAGGAAGTCCGCCTATCGTGACCGCAAGCCATATCCGGAGATGATCATGAACATGCTACTGCGGGTTACCACGACCCTAGCCGCGGCGTTTACCGCCAGCCTCGCGGCCGGAACGAGCTTCGCCGACGACGACTGTCGTGATCCGATCGCCGAGTGGCAGCCCCGGGATGTGCTTCGACAGGCCCTCAAGGCGGAAGGCTGGAAGGTACGCCGCATCAGGATCGATGACGGCTGCTACGAGGTCAGAGGCTTCGATCAACATGGCAACAGGGTCGAGGCGAAGTATTCCCCAGCATCCCTACGGCTGCGCGAGTTGGAAATCGAATACGACGACGATAACGATGAAGATGACGACGAGCATCACGAGCACGCCGACGACAATGATCACGACAGAAAAGACAGGCGTCTGCGCACTCATGCCCGCACCGCTCCCAACAGCGGCATCGTCAGCGGCTCCCCATCCCCTCGCAACGAGTGACTCGCCACGCCGTGCCGGCACCTCTGGGCCCTGCCTCAGCTAAGGCATCGCAAGATCAGGTAGGCGCAGACCTGAAGACTTTATCTGCCGGCCTTAAGGCAGCTTTCAGACACCGAGGATAGATTGGTCGTATTCACCATCTTCTTCTCGCCATAGCCCTTGAGCCATAGCCCTTGAGCCATAGCCCTTGAGCCATAGCCCTTGAGCCATAGCCCTTGAGCCATAGCCCTTGAGCCATAGCCCTTCAATCTTAGCCCCAAGCTTCATAGCCCTATACACCACAGCCCTTTACGACCGACCTCTTCTCAACATGACAAAGAGAACAGACGATGAAAACGCTCACCCTTGCTCTTGCCCTCACCGCCATCACGCTGCCTGCCCTCGCCCAGGCCCGCGAAGTCACCTTCACCGCTGAACTGAAAAGCTACCGCGGAGATGGCGCCTATGCGGCCTTCTACCTCACCGATGCCAAGGGCCAGTACCAGGAGACCCTCTGGGTTGCCGGTCAAAAATCGAGATATTACAAACATCTGCGTGACTGGGCTCGAGGCAGCGGCATGAGCAGCAGTGAATACGACGGCCTGACCGGGGCCAGCATCAGTAGCGGACACACCTTGCAATTCACGGCCGACATCGCCGATGAGCTGATCGACGCGGGGTATGAGGTACGGGTAGATACCGCCGTCGAGGACATGCGCGAGAATCGCGCCGACGTTGTCATGCCGCTGACCACCGAGGGCGCAGGCAAACCGGTGGCTGGCCGCGGTTACGTGCAGTCGTTGGGCTACACCTTCTGACCGAACAAGAGACACCGCCATCATGTTACGCCAGCTTCATTCGTTACCGGGCCTGATCGCCGCCCTGTTCGTGATCGTTCTTTCGATAACCGGGGCGATTCTGTCGCTCAACCCGGTCCTCGATCGGGTGGGCGCCGTGGTGCCCGCCGCGGGGCAGATGAGCGTCGCCGAGCTGGCAGGCAAGGTTGCAACGCATTACCCCGGCGCCGAACAGCTCGAGCGCACGCCCTCGGGCACCCTCATCGTTTATTACAGCCGAGATGGCCAGATGGGGGCCGATCGTGTGGACCCACGCACAGGAGAGGCCATTGCGGCCTATGAGCCATCGTCTTTCACACGCTGGGTCAAGAACCTGCATCGCTCCCTGTTGCTCGACACGCCCGGTCGCGCAGTGGCGGGCATCACCGCGCTGGCGATGGTCGTGCTAGCGATCTCCGGCGCCATGCTATTGGCCACTCGTCTGGGCGGATGGCGCCAATTGCTTCGCCCGGTGCGCGGCACCCTGAGCCAGCGACTGCATATAGAACTCGGCCGGGCGGCGGTTATCGGCCTGTTTCTGTCGGGCCTGACCGGGTCCTACCTGTCTGCAACCACCTTTAGCCTGGCCCCCGCGGGCACGGCGGCCGAGCCCGACATACCGATGGAGGTCAACGGCGGTCCCCCTGCGCCTATCGATACCTTAGCGGCCCTGAAGGCCACGGACCTCAGCGACCTGCGAGAGCTTGTCTACCCATACCGAGACGATCCGACAGGCATGTACTCCCTGGGAACCCGACAAGGCGCCGGCTATATCGACCAGGCAAGCGGTGAGTGGCTCTCTTACCAGGCCCATGACTCGACTCACAAACTCTATGAATTCATCTATATGCTTCACACCGGTGAAGGGCTTTGGTGGCTGGGCATGCTCCTCGGCCTTGCCGCCCTGACGGTCCCGGTGATGGCCATTACGGGACCGTTCATCTGGTGGAAGCGCCAGCAGTCAAAACCCAAACTCGTCGCCAACAGCGGACCAAACGCCGCGGATAGCGTGATTCTTGTCGGTAGCGAAGGCAACACGACCTGGGGATTCGCCAGGAACCTGCACGACAACCTAGTGCAAGCCGGCCACCGCGTGCATACCGCTCCCATGAACCAAATGGCCAGCCACTATCGCGACGCGAAACAGCTGTTCATTCTCACCGCGACCTACGGAGATGGCGATGCGCCGGCATCCGCCACCCGGTTCCTGGCAAAGCTTCAGAAGATGTCCAATACGCCCGAACTACCGGTGGCCGTACTGGGCTTCGGTGATAGGCAGTTCCCTCACTTCTGCGGGTTCGCCAAAGAGGTCGACGCGACGTTCGCCGCCAAGGGCTGGCCACTGCTGCTGCCGTTCGACACCATCAACCGGCAGTCGCCCCAGGCGTTCACCCGCTGGGGCCATGCAGTAGGCAAGGCGATCAACACCGAGCTGACGTTGGCCCACACCCCCAAACATCCCCGCGCCACCATACTGGAGCTCGCCGAACGGGCGGATTATGGCGCCGAAGTCCAGGCTCGGACCGCCGTGCTGCGCTTCAGGGCGCCCGAAAGTAGCAACCAGGAAGGCCTACTGAAGGGCTTATTCGGTCGAAACGGCCTGCCTTCTTTCGAGGCCGGCGACCTGGTCGGCATCCTGCCCCCGGACAGTCACGTGCCGCGCTTCTATTCACTGGCCTCCACCTCGAAAGACAGCTCGCTTGAGATCTGCGTGCGTCAACATCCCGGAGGCATATGTTCGAACTTCCTCCTGGCGCTGCCGGTAGGGGGCAGCATCAACGCCTTTATCCACCCCAATCCGAATTTCCGCCCCGCCGCCGGCAAAGCGCCTATCGTGCTGATCGGTGCGGGGACCGGCATCGGACCACTGGTCGGTTTCATTCGCCACAACAGGGCGCACCACCCCATGCACCTGTATTGGGGTGGACGTTGCCCAACGTCCGACTTCCTCTATGAATCGGAATTAAAAGTCTTCCTGAAGGACAAGCGCCTGACAGAGTTGAACGCCGTCTTCTCCCGCGTCAGCGATGGCTCCTATGTGCAGGACAAGATCTCAGTTGATGGTGCAGAACTGCGCAAATTGATCCAGAGGGGCGCACAGTTTCTGGTCTGCGGCGGCCGGGAGATGGCGGCCAGCGTAATGGCGGCGCTGAACGAGGTCATCGCACCGCTGGGAATGGATGTCGCAACGCTCAAGGCCCAGGGACGCTACCGTGAGGACGTCTACTGATTCATCGCCCTGTCACTCTTGTACCTCGGGTGCTCACCTCTCCCCCTGACAACGCAGTGCTTAGACGAGAACTTGGTAGCGGCCGACACTGTCCATTCATGAGGAAAACTGCAAGAAAGCATCTGCAACAGCGAGCAAATCGCTGATCGACACTATTCATCCATACCAGCCAGAGGATACATAGCATGCAAGGTATTCAGGATAAGGTCGTCGTCATCACTGGCGCGAGCAGCGGTCTGGGAGAGGCCACGGCACGCCGGTTGGCTCAGGGAGGCGCCAAGCTGGTGCTGGGTGCGCGCCGCATGGAGCGGCTGCAGGCCATCGCCGACGAGCTCTCGCTGGGCGATGACGCTATCGTGCGCACCGACGTAACCGA
Source organism: Halomonas sp. I5-271120 (assembly GCF_030553075.1). Taxonomy (NCBI): domain Bacteria; kingdom Pseudomonadati; phylum Pseudomonadota; class Gammaproteobacteria; order Oceanospirillales; family Halomonadaceae; genus Halomonas; species Halomonas sp. I5-271120. Next base: position 3,462,373 of record NZ_CP130701.1, on the reverse strand, counting down.
CCGCGAGCAGGTAGAGGCGCTGGTCAACCGTGCCATCGAGCTGCACGGCCGAGTCGACGTCATGCTCAATAACGCCGGCGTGATGCCCCACTCGCCCCTTGATCGCCTCAAGGTAGATGAGTGGGAACGGATGATCGACGTAAACATGAAAGGCGTACTCTACGGCGTCGCCGCAGTGCTACCGCATATGCAGACTCAGAAGAGCGGGCAGATCATCAACGTCTCCTCGGTAGCCGGGCATAAGGTAAGACCGGGCAGCACTGTGTACTCAGCGACCAAGCATGCCGTTCGCATCATCTCGGAGGGGCTTCGCCAGGAGGTCAAGCCTTACAACATCCGCTCGACCATTCTCTCCCCCGGCGCCGTCGCGACCGAGCTTCCCGACAGCATCTCGGAGCAGGATGTGTCCGATACGGTCCACGACTTCTACAAGCAGCACGCAATTCCTGCCGACTCCTTCGCACGCGCGGTAGAGTTCGCCATGAGCCAGCCTGAAGACGTGGACATCAACGAGATTCTCTTCCGGCCTACCAGCCAGGATCTTTAATCTTCCGACATTGGAACCTGAAACCCGGCACAGGGCGCGGGCGCCACATTCTGGCCTCGCGCCCTTTTTCATTGACGGAAAAAGCGCTGGCAACTTTCACCCTATAGCTGTTTCCGCCAACGGTCCTCGACGGTCTCTAGCTCAGCCGGTCCGTAACGAGCAGCAGGTTGGTCACTATGATAGGCCCAGAGCTGGTCACCGCAATCGTAATGCCACCATTCGCTTGGGAGGTTGGTGAAGCCTTGGGCTGCCATCGCGTTATACAACAAGCGTCGATTGTCTCTGGCGACACGCTGTCGCTCGGTCGGGGCCTCGACCTCTTCCAGCGACACGGTATGTGATTCGCTCACCGCCTCATCAAACAACGTCCCCATGTCGAGCGTGATCCCATCAGCATCACATAGCGTGACATCCACCGCCCCACCGGTCAGGTGAGGGCTGGGGGCTTGCTGGCTGCGGCTAGGTACCGACACAAACTCGCGAGTACGTACCGTCAGTTCTGCCTCGCTCAAATCGCTGTGATGTGCTCGCAATGACTCGTAGAGAGTATCGAATAAGTATTGCTGCACCCGCCAGGGGCGCCAGCCATCCAGTACCACCAGCCCCATGCCGTCGGGAAGTGAACGTGCCACCTGGAGAAGACGGCGATAGGTGGTCTCCCTGACGTAGCACTCATCGACAGCGCCGGGCACCCCTTGCTTGGCATATACCGGAAACACCTTGATGGGCAGAGGTGCCAGACCGAGAGGCACCAATGGCTCATCACTCTCATTGATCGGAATCTGGCTCACTTTGGACCAGTCAGGCTCGCCCATGTGGGGAATAGGTGTCGCAAAGGACTTATTTGCCCTTTCTTTCAATGTTGGCATCGTTCTTTACCCTAAGACCGTCGGCAACCAGAGCGTCAGCGACGGGAACACAATTAAAATCAGAAGAACCCCAATAGCCATGAGCACAAACGGCCAGATCGTCCGAAACAGCGACACGATTTCAAGCCGGCTCACGGCGGCGGCAACGTACACACACGCCCCCATCGGCGGAGTAATCAACGCGATGGTGATGTTGAGCGTGATGATGATGCCCAGGTGCACCGGGTCGATACCTGCCATCATGGCGACCGGGGAGAAGATCGGCGTCAAAAGCATCAAGGCCGACACCTCTTCCATGAACATACCGGTCACGAAGGTGATGCCACTGAGCATCAGCAGAATAACGATAGGGTCTGCGATGTAGGGCGTGAGCAACTCGACAAACTGGGTCGGCACCTGAGCGTATGACAGCAGCCAGCTTATCGTCGCCGATGCCGCCATGATCAAAAATATCGCCGAGGTGAGGCGCGTGGTTTCGACAATCGCCTGCCAGAAATCGCGCAGCGTCAGATTACCCAGCACCATGCCGCAGAGCGCCACATAGAGTGCAGTGAGTGCGCCAGACTCCGTCGGCGTGACAAACCCCATGACGATACCCGCCACGATGATGAAGGGCGCGACCAACGCCGGCAGAGCGCCCAGTGCAGCCACCCCAAGCTCTCGTACTGATGGCAAACCGCCTTGCTTGGGCATCCCGTGTCGCCAGGCATACCAGGCGTTCATCCCCATGAAGGCAACGCCCAGAATCAGTCCGGGTATCACCCCCGCCAGAAACAGGTCACCCACAGACGTGTTGGTGAGGGAGGCGTAGAGAATCATGAAGATACTGGGCGGAATTATTGGCCCGATCAGCGAGCTACCGGCCGTCAAACCGGCCGCGAACGCAGTCGAATAGCCGTCCTTGCGCATCGCGGGCACAAGCAACGAACCGAGTGCAGAGGTATCGGCGACGGCAGAGCCGTTCACACCGGCGAAAAACACACTCGATACGACATTGACGTGCCCCATCCCCCCGCGGAAATGGCCAACCAGTAGCCGCGCCAGCCCCATCAGCCGATCGGTCAGGCGACTGGCATTCATCAGGTTACCCGCAAGGATGAATAACGGAATCGCCATCAGGGAGAACACGTTGATACCGCTAAAGAATTGCTGCGGCATCATGCGAGGTACCATGCTGAAATCAACGAATAGGAAGCCGACCAAAGCAGTCGTCAGCAAGGCAATGAAAAGAGGCAGCCCCAGCAAAACATGGGCCAGGAAGACCCCCAACATGGTGAGTGTCATTCGACTTCCTCCGCGAGTGTCTTGAGCGGTGCGGGGCCATAGAGCAATGCCTGCCAGGCAAGCAGGGCAAAGCCAACTGGAACAGACAGCATCGGAATGGTGCGGCTGATCCCCAGCCCAGAGCTGGTAAACATCGACACTGACATCGCGTAGCGGTAGCTCACCACTGCACCACCAATGGCCAAACTGAGTGTCAGAAGCCATTGGTAAACGTTCAGCATCCGGCATAGGCCTGATGGAAGAAGTCGCTCTATAAGCGCCACACGCATGTGCCCGCCTTCGACCCAGACAGCACCCGCTGCCAGCAACACACTGGCGATAATGAGATACCGTGCAAGCTCATCAGTCCATATCGGTGCGCCGCCCGCGATGTAGCGCATGAAGACGCCGTAGAGAAT